>JAHBZF010000147.1 GCA_019635575.1 Pseudolabrys sp.
CGTGCCGATCACCAGCACGCGGCGCGTGCGCTCGTCGAAATGCGGCCGGGTCCACACTTCGCCCCACGCATAGCGGGTGATGAAGTCCTGAAACTCCGCCGTCAGCGGTGTCTTGTTGGCGTTGGCGCGGTCGACCCAGGCATTGCCGAGCACCTGCCGCCGCCGCGCCATGCCCTTGTCGAAACGGTCCTTCTCGTCCATCGCCGTGCCCCAATCGCTTTTGCTTTGTCTCAGCCGATGAATTTGACGATGGTGTCGGTATAAGCCTGCGGTTGCTCGATATTGGCGATGTGCGCCGCGTCGAGCGAGACAAGCTGTGCGCCGGGAATCGCCTTGCGGATCGCTTCGCCGGCAGCCGGTGGCGTCGCCGGATCCTGCGCGCCGACGATCACCAGCGTCGGCACGCTGACCTTGGGGTTGCTCTCGCGGAAATCCATGTCGCGCACCGCCTCGCAGCAGGCGATGTAGCCGTCCGGCTTGGTGGCGACGAACATCTCCTTCATCTTGGCGATGGCATCCGGCGCCTTGGTAATGAAGCCCGGCGTGAACCAGCGCGACATATTTCCATCCACCATGCTGGCAAGACCACTCTCGCGCACGGTCTTGATGCGGTCGTTCCACGGCGTCTTGTCCGGATACCAGGAACTGGTGTTGGACAGGATCAGCTTGTTGATGCGCTGCGGCGCGTTGGCGCCGAGCCACTGGCCGACCATGCCGCCCATCGACAGACCGCACCAGTTGATCTTGTCGATCTTGAGCGCGTTGAGGATCGACAGCACGTCGAGGCCGAGCCGTTCCATCGTGTAAGGGCCTTTCGGCACGTCGGATTTGCCGTGGCCGCGACGGTCGTAGCGCACGATCCGGAAACGGTCGGCGAGCGCCGCGGTCTGCGCGTCCCACATGCGCAGATCGGTGCCGAGCGAGTTGGAGAACATCAGCACCGGCGCGCCGTCGCGGCCGTCGACCTGCACGTTCAGCTTGGCGCCGTCATCGGCTGCGATCATCGTCGCGATGTTGGGCATGACATTTCCTTCCGTCGTTATTCCAAAGCGATAGGGGATACGATCAGGTTTTCGGCCGGGCTGCCGCGATCTGCCGATCGATCAGTTGTTGCGACACGCCCTGATAGGCGGCGGGATCGAACAAACGGCGGATCTCGTCGGCCGGCACGATTGCCGTCACCTGGGCGGTCTCGAGCAGCACGTCGCGCAGATGGCGGTGCTCGCGCGCCGCGATCTTGCCGGCGGTTTCCATCAGATGGTGCGCGGCCTGCTTGCCGAGTTTCTTGGCGAGCGCGAAGCTCACCGCTTCCGACATGATCAGTCCGTGGGTGATGTCGAGATCGGCGCGCATGTGCGCGGCATCGACCTCCAACCCTTCGGCGATATCGACGATCCCGGCAAGCGCGCCGGAAACCGCGAGCAGCAGCGCCGGGAAGGTCGGCCATTCCACCTGCCAGCCGCCGAGCGCGCGTTCGTGCTCCTGCACGCCGCCGGCAATGATGGTGGCGACGAGGTTCGGCGCCATCGCCGCGCAGGTGAGCGCGGAAGCTGCTGCGACCGGGTTGCGCTTGTGCGGCATGGTGGACGAGCCGCCGCGTCCGGCGCCGGCCGGCTCGAACGCTTCCGCGACTTCGGTTTGCATCAGCAACGACACGTCGCGCGCGACCTTGCCGCAGGTCGCGGCAAGGATGCCGAGCGCCGCGGCGATCTCCGCCAGCCGGTCGCGATGGCTGTGCCACGGCGCATCCGGCAGCGGCAGCGACAAACGCGCCGCGAGCTTCTCAGCGACCGCGAGGCCCTTGTCGTCGAGCGCGGCGAGGGTGCCGGCGGCGCCGCCGAATTGCAGCACGAGATTTTCGCGTCCGGCGCGGGCAAGGCGCGAACGACTTCTTTGCAGGGCGGCGGCATAGCCGGCGAGTTTCAGCCCGAACGGCATCGGCAGCGCGTGCTGCAGCCAGGTGCGCGCGACGGTGTCGGTGTGGCGATGCTTCTCCGCCAGCGCCGTGAAAGCGGCGATGGCGCGCGCGAGGTCGGCGTCGAGCGCGGCGAGCCCGTCGCGCAGGTCGAGCACCAGCGCGGTGTCGATGATGTCCTGGCTGGTCGCACCCCAGTGCACGAAACCGGCAGATTCCGCGTCCTCGGCTTTCACTGCGTCGGTGAGCATGCGCACCAGCGGAATGGCGAGATTCCCGGATTTCACCGATGCGGCGCCGATCGCCTCGGGATCGAATTTGTCGGCGCGGCAGAACGACGCGATGCGTTCGGCGGCGGCGGTGGGGATCAATCCCACATCGGCCTCTGCCCACGCGAGCGCGGCCTCGACATCGAGCATGTGTTGCAGGCGCGCGCGGTCGTCGACCACAGCACGCATCGCGGCGCTGGAGGTGAGGGGTGCGAGCATGGGCGTGGGAGAGAGCGAACCGGCCATGCCGCACTATGGACCGGGCGAGCGCGTCGCCGCAAATCCATCGCGATGCAGAGGCGCCTTGCGTTCGTCGCGCTTGCAACGGCGGCGCGGATCGGATGGATAGGCGCGATGGCTGATCTGACCCTCACCTTCGACAACGGCCCGGATCCCGAAACGACACCGCTGGTGCTCGACGTGCTGGCGCGGCGTGGCATCCGCGCGACCTTCTTTGTCGTCGGCGAGCGGCTGGCGGCGCCGGGCGGTCATGCGCTTGCGGCGGCGGCGCATGCGGCCGGCCATTGGATCGGCAACCACACCTGGACGCATTCCGGTCCGCTCGGCACGCGCGACGGCGTCGCGCTCGCGGACCAGGAGATCGGCCGCACGCAGGCGGAAATCGGCGCGCTGGCGCACCCGCATCGGCTGTTCCGGCCGCAAGGCGGCGGCGGCGCGCTCGGTCCGCATCTGTTTCGATCGCGCGACGTCGCCTTCCTCAAGGCGCAGCGCATGAGCTGCGTCCTCTGGAACGCGATCCCCGGAGACTGGAAGGATCCGGACGGCTGGGTCGACCGGGCGCTGGCGCAGATCGATGCGCAATCGTGGACGCTGATGGTGCTGCACGATCTGCCGACCGGGGCGATGCGCCGTCTCGACGCCTTTCTCGATCAGGTTGCAGCGCGACATGTCCGGTTGCGGCAGGATTTCCCACCCGATTGCATGCCGCTCGTTGACGGGGTAGTCGTGCGGCCCATCAATGACTGCGTGACGGACGCGCCCAAGGAGTAAGCCCGATGGCTATGACGATGAACGGCGAGTATCTGCTTCCCGCGACCAAGGAAGTGGTGTGGCAGAAACTCAATGACGCCGAGACCCTGAAGGCGTGTATTCCGGGCTGCGAAGAACTCACCAAGACCTCCGACACCTCGTTCGAGGCGACCGCGTCGATCAAGATCGGCCCGGTCAAGGCGCGCTTCAAAGGCAAGGTCGATCTGACCGATCTCGATCCGCCGAACGGCTACCGCATTTCCGGCGAAGGCTCGGGCGGCGTCGCCGGCTTCGCCAAGGGCGGCGCGACGGTGAAGCTCGAGGACAAGGACGGCGGCACGCTGCTGAAATATGACGTCGATG
Source organism: Pseudolabrys sp. (assembly GCA_019635575.1). Taxonomy (GTDB): domain Bacteria; phylum Pseudomonadota; class Alphaproteobacteria; order Rhizobiales; family Xanthobacteraceae; genus Pseudolabrys. Next base: position 3,538 of record JAHBZF010000147.1, read on the forward strand.
CGCAGATCGGCGGCAAGCTGGCGCAGCTCGGCCAGCGGCTGGTCAACGGCGCGGCCAAGAAAGTGGCCGACGACTTCTTCGCCAATTTCGTCAAGGCGGTCAGCGCCTGATCCGGCGTACCGGAGACGGATGGAAACGGAAAACGCCCCGCTGTTGCGGGGCGTTTTGTTTATCAGCGGTATCGCTGCTTACGGGCAAGGATGGCGATAGCCATCGTAGCCAAGATAGGTGCCCGAGGCCGGATCGTAGGATTTGAACCGGCTCATGCAGTAGGAGACCTCGTCGCCGCCGGGGGCCGCGTAGACCGGCGGGCCGCCGTAGTAATAGTCCGGGCCGTAGTCGTAGTAGCCGTAAGGCCGGCTTGCGGCGATCGCGCCGCCGAGCAGGGCGCCGGCCGCGAGCCCGCCGAGGACCGCGCCGCCGCCGCCCCAGCCGCCGTGGCGGTGATGCCATCCGCCCCCGTGGCGCCCACGCCATTGGGCATCAGCCGGCGTGACGGCAGCCAGCGTGGTGGTGCCGACCAAAGCCAGCGCGACAGCGCCGGCCATCCATTTGGAACGCAACATCGAATGTCCTTTCGTGCTTGTGATCCTCCGGGACCTTTCCCGTTGAGGGGGTAAGGCCCTCCCACCGGGAGAGTTCCGTGAAATCTTGGTAACGCTGTGGCAGCGCGGAGCGGCACTTGACCGCGGCGGGTCCGGGGGTCCAAGTTGAGACCAGTTCCAAATTGGTTTTCGGTGAAAACGGCAAGTTTTCGCCTTGGAACGGGCCCTCGAGCTTTCCAACAAGGGCAAAAACGAGCAGATCGCGTCGAATTTGGGAGAAAACGGACCATGGCCAGCACCGTGTCGATGACCGTCAACGGAAAGCCGGTGTCCGGCAAGATCGAGCCGAGAACCCTGCTGGTCCAGTACCTCCGCGAGACTCTGCGTCTCACCGGCACCCATGTCGGTTGCGACACCTCGCAGTGCGGCGCCTGCGTCGTCCATGTGAACGGCGTCGCCATGAAATCGTGCACGATTTTCGCCTGGCAGCTCGACGGCGCCGAGGTGAAGACGATCGAAGGGCTGTCCGCCGCGGGCGAGCCGCTGCACCCGATGCAGGAGGCGTTCCGCGAGCATCACGGTCTGCAGTGCGGCTATTGTACGCCCGGCATGATCATGTCCGCGCTCGATATCGTGCGCCGCAAGGGTCATGAGCTGGACGATCATACGATCCGCGAGGAGCTTGACGGCAATCTGTGCCGTTGCACGGGCTACCACAACATCGTCAAGGCGATCGCCGCCGGCGCGAAAGCGATGGCGAAATAGGCGGCCGGAAATGTGCCGGCCGGTGCGGCGAGGAGACAGCGACAGATCGGTTTCGACGACTGACAGAACGACAAACGCGGCCGCGCCGTAAGCGCTGACCGCGGGCGAGCACCGAAGGGTGGGAGACGAGCAATGACTGCGACCGGCATCGGCGCTCCCGTGCGCCGCAAGGAAGATCTCCGCTTCATCACCGGCAAGGGTCAGTACACCGACGACGTACACCGTCCCGGCGTTACCCGCGCGGTGTTCGTCCGCTCGCCGCACGCGCATGCCAAGATCAAAAGCATCGATACCAAGGCGGCCGAGGCGATGCCCGGCGTCGTCGCCGTGCTCACCGGCGCACAGCTTGCGAACGACAAGATCGGCAATCTGATCTGCGGCTGGATGATCCATTCCAAGGACGGCTCGCCGATGAAGATGGCGGCGCATCCGGCGCTGGCCGCGAGCAAGGTCAATCACGTCGGCGACGCGGTCGCGGTGGTGATTGCTGACAGCTACGCTGAGGGCCGCGACGCCGCCGAGGCGGTGAAGGTCGATTACGAGGTGCTGCCGGCGGTGGTCGATCCGCGCAAGGCGCGCGACAAGAGCGCGACGCAGATCCACCCCGACATTCCGAACAACCTGATCTACGACTGGCATCTCGGCGACGCCAAAGCGGTCGATGCCGCCTTTGCCGGCGCCAAGCACGTCACCAGGATCGATCTGGTCAACAACCGGCTGTCGCCCAATCCGATGGAGCCGCGCGCGGCGCTCGCGGAATACGATTCCGGCACCGAGCACCTGACGCTGTGGAACACGTCGCAGAACCCGCATGTGGCGCGACTCGTCATCTCCGCCTTCGTCGGCATGGCGCCGGAGAACAAGCTGCGCGTCATCGCGCCGGATGTCGGCGGCGGATTCGGCTCGAAGATTTTCATCTATCCGGAAGAGGTGGTCTGTCTGTGGGCGGCGCGCCGCACCGGCCGTCCGGTGAAGTGGACCGGCGACCGTTCCGAAGCCTTTGTTACCGACGCGCATGGCCGCGATCATGTCACCCACGCGGAGATGGCGTTCGACGGCGAGGGCAAAGTGCTCGGTCTGCGCGTCAAGACCACGGCCAATCTCGGCGCTTACATGTCGACCTTCTCGTCGTCGGTGCCGACTTATCTCTATGCGACCTTGCTGTCCGGCCAATACGCGATCCCGCAGATTTATTGCGAGGTCGCGGCGGTCTACACCAACACCGTGCCGGTGGATGCCTATCGCGGCGCCGGTCGGCCGGAAGCGACGTTCGTGGTCGAGCGGCTGATGGAAGTCGGCGCGCGCGAGATGGGAATCGAGCCGCCGGAGCTGCGCAAGCGCAATTTCGTGCGCGCGTTTCCGCATCAGACGCCGGTGATCATGACCTACGATTCCGGCGACTATCTCGCGTCGCTCAAGAAGGCGATGGAGATCGCCGATGTGAAGGGCTTCGCCAAACGCAAGCGCGACAGCGCGCGCAACGGTAAGCTGCGCGGCATCGGCTATTCCAACTATATCGAGGCGTGCGGCATCGCTCCGTCGCAGGCGGTCGGCTCGCTCGGCGCGGGCGTCGGCCTGTGGGAGAGCGCCGAGGTGCGCGTCAACCCGACCGGCAGCGTCGAAGTGCTGACCGGCTCGCACAGCCACGGCCAGGGCCACGAGACGACCTTCGCGCAGCTTGTCGCGGACCGGCTCGGCATTCCGATGGACTCCGTCAACATCGTCCATGGCGACACCGACAAGGTGCAGTTCGGCATGGGCACCTACGGCTCGCGCTCCGGCGCGGTCGGCATGTCGGCCATCGTCAAGGCGATGGAGAAGGTCGAGGCCAAGGCGAAGAAGATCGTCGCCCATCAGTTAGAGGCGTCGGAGAACGACATCGTCATCGAGAACGGCGAGTTCAAGGTGACCGGCACCGACAAGACGATCGCCTTCCCGATGGTGGCGCTCGCCGCCTACACCGCCCACAACCTGCCCGACGGCATGGAGCCCGGCCTCAAGGAGACCGCGTTCTACGATCCCACCAACTTCACCTTCCCCGCCGGCGCCTATGTCTGCGAGGTGGACGTCGATCCGGGCACCGGCAAGACGACCTTCGTGAACTTCGTCGCCGCCGACGACTTCGGACGCCTCATCAACCCGATGATCGTCGAGGGCCAGGTGCATGGCGGGCTCACGCAGGGCATCGGCCAGGCGCTGCTGGAGCACGCGGTGTACGACGCCAACGGCCAGCTCCTCACCGCGTCGTTCATGGACTACGCCATGCCGCGCGCCGAGGACCTGCCGTCGTTCAAGCTGCTGCACACCATGACGCCGTGCCCGAGCAACCCGCTCGGCGTCAAGGGCTGCGGCGAGGCCGGCGCCATCGGCGCCTCGGCCGCCGTGATCAACGCCATCACCGACGCCATCGGCAACAACCGCCTGGAGATGCCGGCCTCGCCCGACCGGGTGTGGCACGCCATTCACCGGCAGCAGGCCGCAGAGTAAGGAGGCAGCACCATGTACCAGACCACCTATCACCGTGCCTCCAGCGTCGACGAGGCGGCAGCCCTGTTCAAGAAGGGCGCGGACGCGAAATACCTCGCCGGCGGCCATACGCTGCTGCCGGTGATGAAGCAGCGCCTCGCGCAACCCTCCGACGTGATCGACCTCGCGCGCATCCCGGCGCTGGTCGGCATTTCGGCGACCGCCGATGCGCTCGTCATCAAGGCGGCGACGACCTACTACGACATCATGTCGAGCGCCGAGACCAAGAAGGCGATTCCCGCGCTGGTGCACCTGACGTCGGTGCTCGGCGACCCGGCGGTGCGCTATCGCGGCACCATCGGCGGCTCGATCGCCAACAACGATCCCGCCGCCGACTATCCGGCCGCGGTGGTGGCGCTCGACGCCACGGTGAAGACCAACAAGCGCAGCATCCGCGCCGATGACTTCTTCACCGGCCTGTTCTCGACCGCGCTGGAGGACGGCGAGATCATCACCGAGATCGCCTTCCCGATCCCGGCCAAGGCAGCCTATGCCAAGATGCGCCATCCGGCGTCGCGCTTCGCGCTCACCGGCGTGTTCGTGGCGAAGACGAAGTCCGGCGAGGTGCGCGTCGCCGCCACCGGCGCGTCGCAGAACGGCGTCATGCGGGTGCCGGCCATCGAGAAGGCGCTGAAGGCGAACTGGTCGCCGGCGGCGCTCGACGCGGTGACCATCGCGCCGGACGGCCTGATCGCGGACATCCACGGCTCGGCCGACTACCGCGCCAACCTCGTCAAGGTGATGGCGCAGCGCGCGGTGGCCGACGCCGGCTGATCGGGCGCCATTGCGGCCCTTGAGGAAGCATCAT
>JAHBZF010000148.1 GCA_019635575.1 Pseudolabrys sp.
CAGGAGCCGCGCGGCAGTGCCGCCAACGTAGCGGTAAAGCGGTGTGGCGCTCGCCGCCGCGGCCGCCTTGGCGACCGCCAGCGAGACGCCGAGGATGGCGTTGGCGCCGAGGCGTGCCTTGTTGGGCGTGCCGTCAAGGCCGATCAGCGTCTCGTCGATCGCCACCTGCGCCTCGGCATCCATGCCGCCGAGCGCATCGAAAATTTCGCCGTTGACGGCATCGACCGCGTTGCGGACGCCCTTGCCGAGATAGCGCGCCTTGTCGCCATCGCGCTTTTCCACGGCCTCGTGAGCGCCGGTGGAGGCGCCCGAGGGTACCGCCGCCCGGCCAAGCGAGCCGTCCTCCAGCCGCACATCGACCTCGACGGTAGGATTGCCGCGGCTGTCGAGGATTTCGCGGCCGATGATGTCGATGATGGCGGTCATGATGCTCTGGAACTCCGGGGGATTTTGGCGCGCTTCTACAGGATCAGGCCCGCTTTTGTCATGCCCCGTATCCTTTCCCCGCCGGGCGGCTGTCCCGATTCCCCGATCTTGTCTTTGCCGCGGATTCCGGGTTTTTGCCGGTCAAGGAGACCATCATGACCAAATCGCCCAAATCCGGATCGCTGCAGCTCGGCCGCGCGACCCGCCTGCCGGACAAGCCGGAGACCGCGGTGCTCGACCGGGTGCCGAATCCGCACGCCGACACCGACTATGTGGCGCGCTTCACCGCGCCGGAATTCACCGCGCTCTGCCCGATCACCGGCCAGCCGGATTTCGCGCATCTGGTGATCGACTACGTGCCGGGCCGCTGGCTGGTCGAATCCAAGTCGCTGAAGCTCTACCTCGCGAGCTTCCGCAACCACGGCTCGTTCCACGAGGACTGCACGGTGCGGATCGGCAAGCGGCTGCGCGACCTGCTCAAGCCGCGCTGGCTGCGGATCGGTGGCTATTGGTATCCGCGCGGCGGCATTCCGATCGACGTATTCTGGCAGAGCGGCCGGCTGCCGAAAGGCGTCTGGGTTCCGGATCAGGGGGTCGCGCCCTATCGCGGCCGGGGCTGACCCCTCAGCCGATAATCGCGTGCGGCAGAAACCGCGACGTGTTCTTGGTGATCGGGCTTGCGTCCTCACGGAGCGACAGACCGCAGGCTTTGCCCGCGGCAATCCATGAACCGAGCACGACATAGTTGCCATCGAACTGCGGCAGCGGCGCGAGCGCCTGCCGGATGAAGCCTTCCGCACCGTAAGGCCCCGCATCCTGGTCGAGCGGTTTGCCCTGCGTCAGCAATTCGATATTGGCGCCTTCGCGCGAATACAGCGGCTTGCGGGCGTATGAGTTGCCGAGCGACGCGGCCTTTTCGTCGTCCTCGAAATAGGCCGGCAGCAAATTCGGATGGTTCGGAAACATCTCCCACAGCAACGGGAGAATGCCCTTGTTCGAGAGGATCGCTTTCCACGGCGGCTCCACGAATTGCGTCGAGGCGCCGGGCAACGATGCGCCAAACGCCTCGCGCATCATCCACTCCCACGGATAAAGCTTGAACAACAGTTCGATCGGGCGATCTTCGGTATCGACAAACTGCCCGCGACCATCCTTTCCGATATCATCGACCGGGATCAGTTGCGTTTGCAGGCCGGCCTGCTGCGCGCAGTCCTCAAGATACGCAACCGTTCCGGCATCCTCCGGGTTTTCCCGGATCGCCGTGAGCGCGAGCTTTCGTCCCGCGCCAATCGTCTTCCAGCCGGCGATCAATTGCTCGTGCAGCGAATTGAACTGATCGGCAGCCGCCGGAAGCTTCTTGCCGGCTATCGCCTGTTCGAGCCATTGCCACTGGAACACGCCGGTCTCGAGCGCGCCGGTCGGCGTATCGGCGTTGTATTCGAGAAGTTTCGCCGGCCCCTTGCCGTCGTAACGCAGATCGAAACGGCCGTAGAGCGAAGGATCGCCGCGTTTCCAGCTTCGCGCGATCCAGTTCCAGAATGCGACCGGGATCGCCAGCCGTTTCAGGATACGGTCGTCATCGATGGCGCGCGCCACCAGTTCACGGCACATGCCGTCGAGTTCGGCCGACGGATCCTCCAGATCGTTTTCGATCTCCTTCAGCGTGAAGCTGTAATAAGCCCGCTCGTCCCAATACCGCGCGCCGTCGATCGTATGGAAGTCGAAGCCCACCGCCTCGGCACGTTCGCGCCAGTCGGGGCGCTCCTCGCACGCGATCCGCTGCATCGGCGGTCAACTCCCGGACGATGCGTGTCCCGTCGATCCGAAACCGCCGCGCGCGATATGGGAGGACGACGGCGAGGGCGCACCCGTTTTCACCGAAACGGTCGAGGTGCGGATGGTGTCGCGCGGCGTCGACCGCGACAGCCGTCGCCACCCGCTCGAACTGGATGAACTCGAACTGCTGCGGGTCCATGACGACGAGGAAGACCGGCTGCTCTGCGAACAGTTGGCCTGCGCCGCCTGCACTTGTGCCGGCGGCGCATCGGCGGGCGCTGGCGTGCAGGATCGCTGCGGCATCATCGCATAAGCGGTGAAGCCGGCCGACGACACGCCCATGAGCATCAATGCGACCTGCGAGGAGCGTTTCATCCGCTCACCACGTCATCGATGCCGCGCTCAGGATTCCGGTCGCGACGGAAATGAAGCCGAGCCAGATGGCCGACGCCATCTCGCCGCGCGCGATCCGCCCGCATAGATCGGAGACAGCGATCCGGGCCGCGTAGAAAGTACCGACCTGAACGATGAAAGCGATCACGGCCCAGACCGCGCAATCGAGAAGATCGGCGGCGTGCGCGACGGCGCTGGCAACGGGAAGGCAAAATCCGATCAGGCTCAACCCGAGCGCGATCGCCGCGCCGGGCGTGTTCTTCTCGATCAGTTCGAATTCGTTGTACGGCGTCGCGCGCGTATAGAAGAACAGATAGGCGATGACAGCGACAATCGACAGGCAGAAATACGCAACGAATGCCGGCAATCCCGCCAACGACTGGATAACCGTGCCGCCCATGAGATGCCCCCGCGCTCGTGAATGACGCAGCGAAGATTGCAGCAATTCAGGGCCGGAAGCCAGCGGGCCAGGCCTCGTGACGGCGGCGTGGTCAACAGGAGCTTATGTCGCGGCCATGTCCGCGCGACGCAGGGTCATGGCGGTCACAACGCCGGTGACGGCAAGGCCGATGCCGCCGGCGATCAGCGTCGCCCCGACCCCGATGTCGGTGAAGCCATGGCCATACACGACGGGGCCGACGGCCTGTCCGAAATAGAACGCCATGGAATGCAACGCGAGCGCCGAGCCGCGCGCCGCCGGCGCCAGCTCGGTCGAGGCGACCTGGATAAAGCCGTGCATGAAATACATGCCGAAGCCGAGCAGCAGGAAGCTGACGAATTCGTAAAGCCATGACAGGCGCAGCGCGAGCGCCATGAAGCACAGGCACATCAGCATGCCGCCGGCGATCGTGAGACGGCGCGGCGAAACGAGCAGCAGCACCCGCGACACCACCAGCGTGTAGCCGAGCGCGCCGAGACCGAAGCCGGCGATCACGAGACCGGCGATGGACGCCCGTTCCTCACCGGCCGCGGCCAACAGGTTGGCGACGTGCGGAAACAGGCCGAACACCAGCATCGCTTCGACGAACACGACGCCGAAACACCATTTCGCTTCCGGATTGCCGAAGATCGCGCGGTAGTTGGGACCGAGTGTCGACAGGTCGAACCGGCCGGGCGCACGATCCGGCAGGCGTCGCAAACCAATCACCGCCACGACGAGCACGACGAACCCGACCAGCGCGGTGGCGACGAACACGCCGCGCCATCCAAACAGATCGGCCACCGCGCCGGCGCCGCTTGCGCCAAGCAGATTGCCGATCATCGCCGCGCCGAGCAACCGGCCAAGCGCCACCTGACGCTGCGCCAGCGGCACGTTGTCGCCGACCACCGCGAGCGCAATCGGAAACACGCCGCCCGACGCGATGCCGGAGACGACCCGCATGGCGAACAGCAATTCGATGTTCGGAGCGAACGCAGCAACGACCGAAGCCAGCACCAGGACCAGCAGGCAACCGGTCATGAGCCGCGTCTTGTTGAACATATCGGCCAGCGCACCGAGCACCGGCTGGATCGCGGCATAAGGCAGCGCGAACGCCGTGGCGAGCAGCGCGACCGTGCCGGGATCGACGCTGAACGCCGTCGCGATCTGCGGGATGATCGGGTCGGTCGAGCGCGTGAACGTCGATGTCGCGAAAGCGACAAAAGCGACGATGTTCAGAACATTCATGACGTCAGGTCGACGGGCTTTGCGATTTCGCGATCCGATCGAACGCCATCAACCGCCGCAACAGGGCTTCCATCTCGCGCAGCGGCACCATGTTCGGCCCGTCGGACGGCGCATGATCGGGATCCTGATGCGTCTCGATGAACACGCCGGCGACGCCGACCGCGACCGCGGCCCGTGCCAGCACCGGCACGAACTCGCGCTCGCCACCCGAGGCCGTGCCGCGACCACCCGGTTGCTGAACCGAATGCGTGGCATCGAAGATCACCGGCGCGCCGGTGTCGCGCGCGAGGATCGGCAATGCCCGCATGTCCGACACCAGCGTATTGTAGCCGAACGAAACGCCGCGCTCGGTCACCAGCACCTTCGGATTACCGGCACTCGTTACCTTGGCGACCACGTTCTTCATGTCCCACGGCGCGAGGAACTGGCCCTTCTTCACATTGACGACGCGACCGGTCGCGGCGGCGGCGAGCAGCAGATCGGTCTGGCGCGACAGGAAGGCGGGGATTTGCAGGATGTCCACCGCCGGCGCGGCGCGCGCGCATTGCTCGATCTCGTGCACGTCGGTGAGAACCGGCAGGCCGAGCGTCTCGCGGATTTCGGCGAACACCGGCAGGGCCTGATCGAGACCGACACCGCGCGCGGCGCCGGCGCTGGTGCGGTTGGCCTTGTCGAACGAGGTCTTGAACACGAGGCCGATACCGAGACGCGCCGCGATCTCCTTGAGCGCGGCCGCCATCTCCAGCGCATGCTCGCGGCTTTCCAACTGGCACGGTCCGGCAATCACCGCGAGCGGCAAATCATTGCCGAACCGCACGACTGACTTTTGGCCAACTGCCACTTCCGCTTGCGCGCTGCTCGTCACCGCGTCACCTGTCTTGAGCAAACCGGCCGGACCATGACCGCCCAGCCGCGGGCGGTCAACGGCCCTCCTCGAACACGACGGTTGCACCCATCGCAGTTCCGGGAGCGATCACCAGACGGTCTGATTCCACCTGCGCCTCGACCTCGCCCGCCGCCAGGGCATCTTCGGCTGCGGCGATATCGGTGACGGCAAAGCGGAGCGCTGCCAGCCGTGCACCGGCATCGACCGGCGGCGGGGCTACACTGTACTCGGCAGCGAAAGCGGTCGGCGTCGTCACCGTGATCGTCCCCCGCGCGGTTTCGACGAAAAGTCCGGCGGTATCGGTCCGCACGTCGCGGCCGGTCATGGCCGCCAGAAAATCGCGATGCGCGGCTGGATCATGCGCGACCATCACCACGCCGGCGATACCGGTCGCGCTGTTGGCATGATGCTGGAAATCCGGATTCCAGAAATTCTCCGGATGATGCTGCTGACAGGTCGCGAAATGAAGCCACGGCGCCGCGATATCATCGGCGAAGGCGAGCGAAAAGCCGACGCGAACGACGCTGCCATCCGGCCGTTTGCCGTCGCGCTCGAACCGCATCGCCTCGCCCACTGCAATTCCTCGCGCTTTGAACGCCGCGGCATCGGCGGCGGCATCGCGCGATTCCAGAATCAGCAGCGACAATCCCTCGTCCCGTTCCAGGAACGATTGATTGTAGCGGCCGAACATCCGCGAGAACCCGTCGTCTTCCAACTTCTCCGGTTCGGCGACGGTGAGCACCTCGACGAAGAAACCGGGCAATTGGATCAGGACGTTGTGCGTCCCCCACGGATGGCGGTTTCGCGCGCCGGTGGTGAAGCCGAGCCGGCGATAAAGATGAGCCGCCGCATCGAGATCGCGAACGGCATGAACGACATGATCGAGTCCGTGTGCCATCCCCGAGGGATAGCACGGAACGATACGGGCACGCGAAAAGGGGCGAACCGGTCGTGAAACCGATCCACCCCTCTTCACCGGAGCGCGGTTGGGAACGCAGCCCGGCGAATACGCAATCCGCGGAGACTTGATCGCGGCGTATGTGTCTTGGCGTTATTTCTGGGAGCGCTTCGCCATGTGGCGATGGCGCCGCATGGCGCGCGCCGGCTCGCAGGCTTTCCAGTAGCCGTAGCCGAGGTCACCCTGTGTCGACACCCAGCACATATTGCCCGACTGCACCGGACCGCCGGCATAGTGGACTTCTTCAGCGCGCGCGCCGGTGCTGGCAGCCGCGAAAGCCGCGGCGAGCACGCCGGCAATGATCATGGTTCGCATTGTTCTATCCCCCGAATGGGTTTGTTTGCTACCGGCAGAGCGTCATCGGGGTGGCTGATATTTCCAATCGCGAGGCTTGGAAATTTGCGCAGCCGGCTCGTATTTTTCATGCAAAAAACCGGGCGCCCGATGCGACGGACGTCCGGCAGAAATTCAATGATTACAGGCTATTGGAACAAGCTTATGCGCCGCAAACGGCGCATAAAATTGCGCAACTTCTACACCAGACGGCTCTGTTCCAGCGCCGCCTCGATGAACGACGCGAACAGCGGATGCGGCTCGAACGGCCGCGACTTCAATTCCGGATGGAATTGAACGCCGACGAACCATGGATGATCGTCGATCTCGACAATCTCCGGCAGCACGCCATCCGGCGACATGCCGGAGAAGCGCATGCCGTGCTGCTCGAGCCGGCCCTTGTACGCGGTGTTGACCTCGTAGCGGTGACGGTGGCGCTCGTACACGACCTCCTCGCCGTAGGCCTGCTCCACGAGCGTCCCCGGGCGCAGCTTCGCCGGGTAGAGGCCGAGGCGCATCGTGCCGCCCAGGTCGACGACGTCGCGCTGCTCGTCCATGAGGTCGATCACCGGGTGCGGCGTGTGGGGGTCGAACTCGGACGAGTTGGCGCCCGCGAGCCCGCACTGGTCACGGGCGAACTCGATCACCGCGCACTGCATCCCGAGGCACAGCCCGAGGAACGGCACCTGCTGCTCGCGCGCGTAGCCGGCCGCCGCGATCTTGCCCTCGATCCCACGGAAGCCGAACCCGCCGGGGATGACGATGCCGTCGAGCTCGCGCAGGCGACCCTCGGCGAGCAGCCCCTCGGCGTCGTCGGACGCGATCCAGTCGATCTCCACCAGGGTCTGGCAGTCGAACCCGCCGTGGCGCAGCGCCTCCACGACCGAGAGGTACGCGTCGGGGAGGTTCACGTACTTGCCGACGAGCCCGATGCGCACGGTCTGGTCGCACGACGCGATGCGGTCGACCAGCGCCCGCCACCCCGAGAGGTCGGGCTCCCGGTCGGCGAGGTCGAGGATGCGGCACACGTAGTCGTCGAGGCCCTCCTCGTGGAGGACGAACGGGATGAGGTAGAGGTTGTCGGCGTCGACCGCGGAGACGATGCCCTCCTCGGGCACGTCGCACAGCTGCGCGATCTTCTCCTTCAGGTGCGTGGAGATCGGCCGGTCGGAGCGGCACACGATGACGTCGGGCTGGATGCCGCGGCTGCGCAGCTCGGTGACCGAGTGCTGGGTGGGCTTGGTCTTCTGCTCCCCCGACGGCCCGATGAACGGCACCAGGGTCACGTGGACGTAGAAGACGTTCTCGCGCCCGACGTCCTTGCGGAACTGCCGGATCGCCTCCAGGAACGGGAGGATCTCGATGTCGCCGACGGTGCCGCCGACCTCGGTGATCACGACGTCGACGTCCTCGTCGGCGAGACGGAGGATCCGCTCCTTGATCTCGTTGGTGATGTGCGGGATCACCTGCACGGTCTGGCCGAGGTAGGCGCCACGACGCTCCTTGGCCAACACCTCGTGGTAGATCGAGCCGGTCGTCGCGTTCGACTTGCGCGACAGGGGCACGTCGACGAAGCGCTCGTAGTGCCCGAGGTC
>JAHBZF010000149.1 GCA_019635575.1 Pseudolabrys sp.
CGTCATCCACATCAGCGAGCCCGTGCGCGCCCAGGTGATGAGGTCGTCGGCGGCGGTGACGATGAAGCCCTTGTCGGACAGTTCGCCGTTGAGATCGCGGAAAAACGGATCGTCCGCGCCGACCGGCTGGCCGGTGCGCGGGTCGAGGACACCTGTGGGTGCGGGCGCGACGATGGTCATGCGCGGATCAATTCCATTCCAGCGCCCCCTTCTTCCACTCATATATGAAGCCGATGGTCAGGACGCCAAGGAAGACCATCATCGACCAGAAACCGAACACGCCGACCTGGCCGAACGCCACCGCCCACGGGAACAGGAAGGCGACTTCGAGATCGAAAATGATGAACAGGATCGCGACGAGATAGAAACGGACGTCGAACTTCATGCGCGCGTCGTCGAACGCATTGAAGCCGCATTCGTAGGCCGAGAGTTTCTCGGGGTCCGGCGCGCGGAAGGCGACGATGAACGGAACCACCAGCAGGGCAAGACCAATGCCCGCGGCGACGGCGACGAACACAACCAAAGGCAGGTAGTCGAGCAAGAGTTCGTTCATCCGCGCCTCGCTGCGCTTCTGGAAGGACGCCAATCCCGCGTTCCGCATCATGGGCGAGGCAGAAAGCCGGGATATGACCCTGGATTGAACTGGATTCGTTCTAGGGTCGGGAATTCGCCTGCGTTTAGCGCAGGGTCATACCGCTCGCAAGCGGGCATTTCCCATTGGTTCCGCGCGCCCCACAGGCGAGATGCGCAAGGACACAAGGAGACTGCGCGCGGCGGCCGAGTGGTTGTTTTTGCGGCAGATTCGGGCGGCTGGCACGAGCCAAATCCCCCTCGTGCCGACAGGCAACGACCACCGCAACATGCGGCGTCAGCTATCTGGCAAATCGGGAGAAATGGCGGGAGCGAAGGGACTCGAACCCTCGGCCTCTGCCGTGACAGGGCAGCGCTCTAACCAGCTGAGCTACGCCCCCGCGGGCGATGCACGGGCTTTAAAGTGCGGCCCGTGCCAAGTCAAGATACCGCGCCAAATCGCACGGGGATGGCGAGAAACCCCCATTTTGCCGTAAGAATCATGGTCAGCACGGTCCCGAATCGTCTAATCCGGACGCTGTGATTGGCGGTTCGCCAAACCACCGTTGCAACGAGGAGGGTTTTGACCCATGGCCACCAAGCCGGCAACACCGACGACCGTCACGCTGAAGCACCTTGCCGCAGCGCTCGCGGAAGACCACGAAATGCCGAAGAAGCAGGCCGAGGCGGTGCTGACCGACCTCGTCGCCAACATCGTCAAGCATCTCAAGAAGGGCGAGCGCATCCGTATCGGCGGCCTCGGAATCCTCCAGGTCCGCAAGCGCGCCGCCCGCATGGGCCGCAACCCGGCGACCGGCGAGCAGATTCAGATCAAGGCCAGCAAGAAGGTTGCCTTCCGCGCGGCCAAAGAACTGAAGGAATCGATCTGAGTTTTTCGATCGACGTTCCGGGGCGACGACACCCTCCGAACGACCAACAATCAAAGGCAGGCGCGAAGCCAACTTCGCCCTGCCTTTTTTGTTTGTGAGGTTCGAGTCCCGTCGCTCCGGTCATCGAGAGAAACCAGCGCACGCAACGCCCCACAAATATCGGCTAGCGCGGCGCCCTCACCCGTTTGGCCTTTTTGTGCCGATGCCCGATCGTGGTCTTGAGCCGCTGCGGCTTCGTGCTGAGCGGACGCGCGCCACTATAGGGCTTGCCGAAACTGTCGCCGTTGGGATTCCCGGCCGGCCCGGTATTGGGCTGGCTCTGCGCGAACGCCGTGCCGGCAATCGCCAGCAGCAGCGCTGCCGCACCCACAATCGCTTTCATCGCAATCTCCATCGCTGTTCCCATGGAGGGCAACAGCGATCGAGCCTCCGGCGTTCCCTTCCCGGCCGGATGGCCGGGAAGCACGCGGCAGGATTGCGCTACTTCACCACGATCCCGGCGTCCTTGATGATCGGCCACCACTTGGCGATATCGTCCTTCTGCAGTTTGGCGAGCGCCGAAGCCGAGCGCATCTCCGGCGGATAGACATCCTGGCCGACCGACGCGAGCCGCTTCTGCACCTCCGGATCAGCCAGCGCCGTCTTCATGGCCGCCTCGAGTTTGGCGACGATCGCCGGGTTCGTGCCTTTCGGCGCGAACAGTGCCGTCCAGGTCAGGATGTGCAGGCCCGGCAACCCGGCTTCGTCCACCGTCGGAATGGTGGGCGCGGACGCGATCCGCGTTGTCGCGGTCACCGCGAAAGCCTTGATGTTGCCGCTGCGAACCTGCGGCAGCGACGTGGCCGGCGTATCGAACATCAGATCGATGTTCCCGGCGGTCAGATCCTGCATCGCCGGCGCGAGGCCGCGATAAGGCACGAAGTTGAATTTCGTGCCGGTCATGTTCTGGAAAAACACGCCGCCGACATGGCCGACGCTGCCAATGCCCGATGTCCCCTGATTGGCCTTGCCGGGATTGGCCTTCAGCCACTCGATCAGTTCGCGAAGATTGTCGGCGGGGACTTTCTTGCTGGCGACGATCAGCAGCGGATTCGACGACACCAGGCTGACCGGAACGAAATCTTTCTGCACGTCGTAATCGAGACGATAGATCGCGCCGTTGGCGACATGCGTGCCCCAAATGCCGGTCATCAGCGTGTAGCCGTCCGGCGCCGCCTTGGCGACACGGCCGGCGGCAAGACTGCCGGCCGCGCCGCCGACATTCTCGACGATGATCGGCTGGCCGAGCGTATCCTTGATCTTGTCGGCGAAAATCCGCGTGGTCGTATCGATCGGGCCTCCGGCCGCGAACGGCACGACGATGGTGATCGGCCGCACCGGATAATCCTGCGCCATCACCGGCTGCACCATGCTGACGGCAACCCACGCGCTCGCGGCGAATTTGAGAATGTTCACGGACGGTCTCCCTTGATCGCGGGGGTTAAGGGCAGGAATTCAGACATTCTCGACCCCGCGTAGAATGTCTGTTGAAACGCCGGCCGCGCCTGCATCCGCGCGTACCAGTCGGTGACGCGGGGATATTTGCCGGTCCAGATTTCCGACATGCCGAGATCGTTCATGCGATCGATCAACGGCGCGACGATGATGTCCGCCAGACTGTATTGCTGTCCGAGCAGCCATGGCCCGTGCTCCAGCGCCGCGCTCATGCGCGCGCAGGTATTGCCGATCTGCTCGAACGAGGCGCGCACGTCCTCGTCGCGAAACCCGCCCGGTCCCATCCGCCGATAGAATTGCTTGCGGATCGGCCGGATATCCGCTTCGACACCTTCAAAGGTGTTGCGGTCCATGCCTTCGTAGCGCGGCAGAAAACCCATGTTGAACGACGGCACGCGCACCGCCGCCGTCGGCACTTCTTCCAGGAACCGCATCCACGCGCGCATGCGCGCGCGCTCGACCAGATTGTCCGGAGAGAGTTTCACCTGCGGGTATTTCTCTTCGAGATACTCGCAGATCACGCTGGAATCGGTGACGACCTCGCCGTCATCGACCAGCGTCGGAACGACGCCATTCGGATTGATCTTGAGATAATCCGGCTTCAGGTGCTGCTTGGCCTTGCCGATGTCGAGCTTGATATCCTCGAACGGCAATTTCTTTTCGGCGAGACAGATGCGCACCTTCTGGCTGCATGTGGAGTGCGCGGCATTGTAAAGTTTCAGCATGGCGTGCGTCCTTGTTCCGAAACGGTCGGCGGCGATTGGCTGAAAGCGTCAGCCTGCGATCTTCTCGCGCGATGACTGCCGATCCGCCGCGCACAGTTGAGCGACCTCGGCGTGATGCGTCATCCAGCACAGCGGATTGTCGCGCGCCATCTTGATCGCGGCCTTGAAGGCCATGGCGCCGGCCGGGCGCCCGAACACATGCGCATGCGCCGTCAGATCGAGACAGGCGCGCGGCGATCGGATCTCGGACCACCCCTGCAGAATGTTCTGCAGCGTGCGCACGAACGCCCACGGCTCCTGGCCGTAGCGAATGCACAGCGGGAAGTCGTTGACCTCCATGGTGAACGGCATTCCGATAATGTCGCCGCCCGCCGTCCGCAGCGTGTGCGGCAGATCGCGGTCGAACACATCGGCGATCCAGGTGAAGCCTTCGCGCGCCAGCAATTCCGGCGTCTGCAAGCTCGGCGTGGCGCGCGGACTGATCCATCCCGCCGGCCGGGTGCCGGTCGTTTGCGCGAGGACGGCGATGCAGCGTTTGAGATCGGCCGCCTCCTCGTCGCGCGATTGATAAGCCGGAATGATGTGCTGCGACCAGGCATGCGCCGCGACCACATGGCCCTGCCCGACGATCCGCCGCATCAGGTCCGGATTGCGCTCGGCCAGAATGCCGCTGACGTAGAACACCGCCCTGGTTCCGGTATCGGCCAGCACATCGAGCAGCCGGTCCGCGCCGGTTTTGGCCCCGTACTCCGCCCAGGACTTGGCCTGGGTGTCGTAGACGCCGGCTTTGAGCGGATTTCCCATCGGGCCGATGCCGGGCGCGGCATCGTCGGTCCAGCCCTCGAGCATGATGCTGACCGACAGCGCGATCGGCCGCGCCTGCGGCCATTCTTGTGGCGATCCTTGTGGCGATCCTTGCGCCCCTGCGGCCGCCCGCTCCTGACCCGACATAAGACCTCCCTCGTCCACCCTGAAACAACTGTTTTATACGTTTGTTTAAAACAAACATTTATACTATGAGGAGTCAACTCCCTATGCGGGCCCTGAGTGGCTTTCCAACAGACCGGATCGCGGCCATGCCGAAACTCTCCACCCCCTCGACCGCAAGCCGCCGCGACCCCTCGGAGACAGGGACCGACGGTCGCATCCTCGAAAGCGCGATCGCGCTGTTCGCCGCGCGTGGTTTCGGCGAGGTTTCGGTGCGCGAGATCGCCGAGCACGCGAACGCCAACCCGGCCGCGATCAGCTACTACTTCGGCGCCAAGGAGCAGCTCATCAAACAGGCGATCCGCGCGGTGATCGCCCCGCTCAACGTCAAGCGTCTGGCCGCTTTGGAAAAAGTCACGGCAGCGCCGCAGCCGCCGACGGTGGAAGACGTGGTCCGGGCGATGGTCGAGCCGATCGTTCATGGCAACATGAGCGGCCAGGGCCGCGAACAGCACTATGCCCGCATCCTGCTGCTGGGCTTCGCGTTGCGGCAGCCGTTCGTCGACGAGGTGATGGCCGAGCAGACCGACACTGTCGTCAGCCGGTTCGTCGAGGCGCTGGCGAAAGCGATGCCGGACGCCTCGCGAGCCTCGCTATACTGGCGCTACGACTTCATGCTCGGCGCCATTCAGCACATTCTGCTGGATCAGACCCGCGGCCATCGTTTGCGCCGCGTCTCCGGCGGACTGACCGACACGGATTCCGCCGACGACATCATCCGCGAACTGGTCGCGTTCATTACAGCCGGAATGCAAAGCGCCCGCGCCTAGCGAGGCTTGGTGGGCGATGACGGGCTCGAACCGCCGACATCCTCCGTGTAAAGGAGGCGCTCTACCAACTGAGCTAATCGCCCTTCCCGCGCCGTGTATCGCCTCCGGCCCTGCCGAGGCAAGTATCGCGGCCTCGTCCGAAGCCCGCGCCGATTGTCCCACCGATCGGCCGGATAGCAAAACGGCGGCGCCGGAGCGCCGCCGTCTGCGGTTTCAGTCGGGTCCGCGCGATCAGTGCGCGGTGAGACCGGGAGAATCCCCGTCGACCGGCTTCTCCACCGTGTCGGGCTTCTCCTCCCACTGGATCGGTTCGGGCTTGCGCACCAGCGCGCGGGCCAGAACCTCGTCCATGCGGCTCACCGGAATGATCTCGAGCCCTTTCTTGATGCTGTCGGAGATGTCCACCAGATCCTTGGCGTTCTCCTCCGGGATCAGCACCGTCTTGATGCCGCCGCGCGCGGCGGCGAGCAGTTTTTCCTTCAGGCCGCCGATCGGCAGCACGCGACCACGCAAGGTGATCTCGCCGGTCATCGCCACGTCACGGCGCACCGGGATGCCGGTGAGCACCGAGACGATGGAGGTGACCATCGCCACGCCGGCCGACGGACCGTCCTTCGGCGTCGCGCCTTCCGGCACGTGCACGTGGATGTCGCGCTTGTCGAACAGCGGCGGCTCGATGCCGAAGGCGATCGACCGCGAGCGGACATAGGACGCCGCCGCCGAGATCGATTCCTTCATCACATCGCGCAGGTTGCCGGTCACGGTCATGCGACCCTTGCCCGGCATCATCGCGCCTTCGATGGTCAGCAGCTCGCCGCCCACCTCGGTCCACGCGAGACCCGTCACCACGCCGACGAGATCCTCGTCCTCGACCTCGCCGAAGCGATATTTCGGCACGCCGACGAAATCGCCGAGGTTGTCTTTCGTCACCTCGACCGACTTCTTCTTCGACAGCATGATCTCCTTCACGGCCTTGCGGACCAGTGTGGAAATCTCGCGTTCGAGGTTACGCACGCCCGCTTCCCGCGTGTAACGGCGGATCAGCAGCAGCAGCGCGTCGTCGGTGATCGACCACTCCTTGGTTTCGAGACCGTGCTTGGACACGGCGGCCGGGATCAGATGCTTGCGCGCGATCTCCAGCTTCTCGTCCTCGGTGTAGCCGGCGATCCGGATCAGCTCCATGCGGTCCATCAGGGGCCCGGGAATATTCAGCGTATTCGCGGTCGTGACGAACATCACGTTGGAGAGATCGTATTCGACCTCGAGGTAGTGATCCGAGAACGTGCCGTTCTGCTCGGGGTCGAGCACCTCGAGCAACGCGGACGACGGATCGCCCCGGAAATCGGCGCCCATCTTGTCGATCTCATCGAGCAGGAAGAGCGGGTTCGAGGTCTTCGCCTTGCGCATCGACTGGATGATCTTGCCGGGCATCGAGCCGATATAGGTCCGGCGGTGGCCGCGGATTTCGGCTTCGTCACGCACGCCGCCGAGCGACACGCGCACGAATTCGCGGCCGGTCGCCTTGGCGATCGACTTGCCGAGCGAGGTCTTGCCGACGCCCGGAGGGCCGACGAGGCACAGGATCGGTCCGGTCAGCTTGTTGGCCCGCTGCTGCACGGCGAGATATTCGACGATGCGGTCCTTGACCTTCTCCAGGCCATAGTGATCGCTGTCGAGGATATCCTGCGCAGCCTTGAGGTCAGCCTTGACCTTGGACTTCTTGCCCCACGGGATCGACAGCAGCCAGTCGAGATAGTTGCGCACGACGGTGGCTTCCGCCGACATCGGCGACATCTGGCGCAACTTCTTCAGCTCATGCAGCGCCTTCTCGCGCGCTTCCTTGGAGAGCTTGGTCTTGTTGATCTTCTCCTCGAGATCGGCGAGTTCGTCCCGGCCCTCGTCGTCGCCGAGTTCCTTCTGAATCGCCTTCATCTGCTCGTTGAGATAATATTCGCGCTGGGTCTTCTCCATCTGGCGCTTGACGCGCGAACGGATGCGCTTCTCGACCTGCAGCACCGAGATCTCGCTCTCCATCAGCCCGAGCACCTTCTCCAGGCGCTGGGTGACCGACAGCGTCTCCAGGATGCCCTGGCGGTCGGCGATCTTCACCGCAAGGTGCGAGGCGACGGTGTCGCCGAGCTTGCCGAAATCGGTGATCGACTGCACGACGCCGACGACTTCGGCGGAGATCTTCTTGTTCAGCTTCACATAGCTTTCGAAGTCGGACACGACCGAGCGCGCCAGCGCCTCCGCCTCGACGGATTCGGCGTCGGTGTCGGCGAGCGCGACCGCGGTCGCCTCGTAGTACTCGGCGCGGTCGGTGTATTTCTGCACGCGGGCGCGCGCCAGCCCTTCGACCAACACCTTCACGGTGCCGTCAGGAAGCTTCAGGAGCTGCAGCACGCTGGCAAGCGTTCCGGTCTCATAGATCGCATCAGGGGCTGGATCATCGTCGGACGCGTTCTTCTGCGTCGCGAGCATGACCAGCGCATCGTTCTTCATGACCTCTTCGAGCGCGCGGATCGACTTTTCGCGACCGACGAAGAGCGGGACGATGTTGTGCGGG
>JAHBZF010000015.1 GCA_019635575.1 Pseudolabrys sp.
AAAACGAGTTCTCCCTTGAGAGCCGTGGTAGACCACCACGTTGATAGGCCAGGTGTGTAAGCGCGGTAACGTGTTTAGCTTACTGGTACTAATCGCTCGATTGGCTTGATTGCTCTCATTTCCAATGCCCATCGTCTCCCGGAAGGGAAGACGAAACGAAACGTCCCTGACGGGACGAAACGAAATGAACTCGTCCTCAAGGACGAAACACAGACCAACAACATTCTTCGATTGTCCTTCGCCGACCTGGTGGTTTTAGCGAGGAGCCTGAACCCGATCCCATCTCGAACTCGGCCGTTAAATTCCTCAGCGCCAATGGTACTAAGTCTCAAGGCTTGGAAGAGTAGGTCGCTGCCAGGTCTGCCAAGGACAATCGCCTCAACACGATGATAGATTTTAAAAAGCCCCGCGGGAAACCGCGGGGCTTTTTGTTTTTGCGCACAGTCGATGTCGCGAGCGCTCGATGTGCGGCTCACCCGGATCTGCCGCCGCCGCGTCGGCCCCGCGGTCCGGCCGGCTGTGATATCCCTGATGGCATCCCTGATTCGGGCCATTCTCTCTCGGACCGCGACATGCCACAGCCTCTTGGACGGCCGCAGACCGCGCCGGTGCTCGATCCGCAACAGCTTCGGCAGGCGCGGGCGCTGCATCAGGCCGGGCGGATCGCCGAGGCGGCCGCCGCTTACGAGGCGATCCTCGCGGTCGCGCCCGATCACATCGACGCCCAGCACATGCTCGGCGTGTTGCGTTATCAGCAGGGCCGCTGTCCCGAAGCACTGGAGCTGATCGCCGGCGCGCTGTCCGCGCGGCCGCAATCGACGCAGATCATGTCTAATCTCGGGCTCGTGTTCGACGCGCTCGGTGCGTTCGACGAGGCGATCGCCAGCTACGATCACGCGCTGACCCTCACGCCGGACGATGGCGATATCATCGACAATCGCGGCCGCACGTTGCTGAAGATGCGGCGGTTCGACGAGGCGCTGGCGGCCTATCAGGCGCTGCTCGCGCGCAAGCCCGATCATCCCGGCGCTTATGCCAGTTGTGCGCATGCGCTGCTCGGCCTGCAACGTCCGGCCGAGGCGCTTGTGGCGTGCGATCGCGCGCTGGCATTGCAGCCGGCGCATGCCGATGCGCTCAACAATCGCGGCAGCGCGCTTGCCGCGATGACACGCGACGACGAGGCTCTGGCGTGTTTCTCGCGCGCGATCGATGTTTCACCGCATCACGCGGACGCGCGCAGCAACCGTGCCTCGTTGCTGACGCGGCAGAGGCGGCATGATGCCGCGCTCGCCGACTGCGAGGCGGCGCTGGCCGCGGAGCCGCGCCATGTGCCCTCGCTGTTCATGCGCGGCAACGTGCTGTTCGCGCTCGACCGCCATGCCGACGCGCTCAAGAGCTACGAGCAGGCGCTGACCATCGACCGCAATCATCTCGATGCCATGTTCAATCGCGCGCGCGCGTTGCTGCGGCTGAATCGGCCACAGGAAGCGGCCGGCGCGATCGAAAGGGTGCTGGCGGAGAAACCCGATCACCGCGAGGCGCTGCATTGCATGGGCGATGCGCTGGCCGCGCTCGGCTTGCATCGCGACGCGGTGGCTCGCTACGAGCGCGTCCTGGCGCAGGATGCGAACCAGTTCGATACGCTGGTGAATTGCGGCCTCGCGCTCGCGTCGCTGGCACGGCAGGAGGAGGCGGTCGCTCTTTATGACCGTGCGCTCACGGTGCGGCCGGACTCGTTCGAAGCGCACAACAATCGCGGTACGGCGCTGCGCGAACTCAATCGTTTCGAGGAGGCACTGGCATCTTACGATCGCGCGCTCACGCTCAAGCCGGATTACGCCGGCGCGCTCGCCAACCGTGCCAATGTTCACGCCGATCTCCGCCGGTTCGACGAAGCCTTCGCCGGCTACGATGCCGCGCTGAAACTCGAGCCGCAGCTCAACGAGGTGCTGTGGAACGCCGCGCTGGCGCATCTGGTGCTCGGCGATCTGCCGGTCGGTTTCGCCAAATACGAATCGCGCTGGCAGAACAAGCTGGCGCAGCAGAACAAGCGGCAGTTCCCGCGGCCGCTGTGGCTCGGCGAAACGCCGCTCGCCGGCAAGACGCTTCTGCTTTATGCCGAGCAGGGCTTCGGTGACACGTTGCAGTTCATTCGTTATGCGACGCTCGCCGCCGCGCAGGGCGCGCGCGTCATCGTCGAGACGCAGCCGGCGCTCAAGCGCCTTGTCGCGGGCGTGCCGGGCGTGTCGGCGGTGTTCGGCCAGGGCGAGCCGTTGTCGGCTTACGATCTGCGCTGTCCGCTGATGAGCCTGCCGCTTGCGTTCGGCACCACGCTCGACACCATTCCAGCAACGCTGCCGTATCTCGCGGCGCCGGTCGATGCGGTGGCACGCTGGCGCGCGCGCTTCGACGGCGCGCGTGCGCGCGTCGGCCTCGTCTTTTCCGGCAATCCCGAACACAAGAACGACCGCAACCGCTCGATCCCGCTGGCGCGGCTCGCGCCGGTGGTGAACACGCCGGGCGTGCGTTTCATTTGCTTGCAGAAAGACGTCCGACCCGCCGATGCCGCGACGCTGCAACAGATGCCGCAGATCGAGACGGTGGCGGCGGAGCTTACGGATTTCACCGACACCGCCGCGCTGATCGAAACGCTGGATCTGGTGGTGACGGTCGACACCTCGGTGGCGCATCTCGCCGGCGCGCTCGGCAAGCCGGTCTGGCTGCTGCTGCCGTGGCTGCCGGATTTTCGCTGGCTGCTCGATCGGGCCGACAGCCCCTGGTATCCGTCCGCGCGCCTGTTCCGGCAGCCGGCCATGGGCGACTGGGACGGCGCCATCGACGCTCTGGCGGCCGCGCTGGCGGAGCGGTTTCCGGCCTGAGCCGCGCCGGAAACGGCGATTTTCCGGGTGTCTGGAAATGCCCCCGGCAAAAGTCTGTCTCGTACCGGAAATTGCGGAAAATAAAGCGAAATTTCCGCCTCATTTGCCTCTGCCGGGCTTTTCAATCCGCCTCCTGGTTGTTAGATAGTCGTCGCCCGGCATGGTCCGGGCCATCGCAGACAGACGCTGAGGGACAACGTCCGGCGGACGGTCTGACTGCCATGTTTTGACGCGGGGTGGAGCAGCCCGGTAGCTCGTCAGGCTCATAACCTGAAGGTCACAGGTTCAAATCCTGTCCCCGCAACCAACCCACAGGCCGGCTCCTCGCGGAGCTGGCCTGTTGTGTTTTTGAGCGGCTTCTCGCGGGCCGGTGGTTCTTAAGTCGCTCTTGATCGACCGGCCGATGGCGCACGAACATGCCCGCGCGCTTTTGCATTGACGGGATGGTGATCCGCGAACGGGAGCCAGCGATGACGACACGATTCAGGATCGGCGATCACGTGAGCTGGAATTCCGAGGCCGGGCGGGTGTCGGGCAGGATCATCGCCGTCCACACCGCGGACTTCGATTACAAAGGTTACACGCACCACGCCTCGGACGACGATCCGCAATACGAGATCAAGAGCGACAAGTCCGATCACATCGCCGCGCACAAGGGCCGTGCGCTGCGGCTGCTGCGCTGACGCGCCGCAGGTGATGTGACGTGGCGCTGCCATTTTTCACCATCGGCCACTCGACGCGCAGCCTCGATGACTTCATCGGGCTGTTGCGCGGGGTCGAGATCGTGCTGCTGGTGGACATCCGCACCATTCCGCGCTCGCGCACCAATCCGCAATTCAACAAGGATGCGCTTCCCGCAGCCCTGGCCCCCGCTGGAATCGACTACGAACACATCGCGGCGCTCGGCGGCCTGCGCGGCAAAATGCGCGACAAGACGCGCGTCGCCGCGCCGGACGTGAACGGCTTCTGGACCAACAAGAGCTTCCACAACTACGCCGATTACGCGCTGTCGGATCCGTTTCGCGCGGGCCTCGAGCATTTGCGCGCGGTGGGGCATCGGCGGCGCTGCGCGATCATGTGCGCGGAGGCGGTGTGGTGGCGCTGCCATCGCCGGATCGTCAGCGATTATCTCATCGCCGCCGGCGAGACCGTGTTTCACATCATGGGGCAAGACCGCGCGGGACAGGATCGTCTCGAACCCGCGCGCCTGACGGCGGGCGCCGTGGTCGAGGCGCCGGACATGATCGTCTATCCCGCCATCGGCCCGGTCGCCGCCGATCCGCGCTGACCCGCAGAGCGAGAAGGTTTTCACGATGCTCTCGCCGCCACGCGCGGCACCCTTGAGCTTGGTCAAGGCCGGAACGAGGCCCGCGGTCCATACAGGATCAGGGCCAAGCTCTCAGGAGTGTGAGGTGGCCCGCGAGGTCACAACACAACCGGGTTGGCACCATGCTGAAACAGCTACGCGAATGGATGATTCTGATCGTCGGCCTTGCCGTGATCGTCATCGGTCTTTCGACCGCGCCGCTCATGAGCGGAAGTGGCGGCAGCGACCAGAAGCCGCAAACGGCCGCCGTCGCCGATCATGCGCAGCCGTCGCAGCAGCCATCCGCGCCGCCGGCACAGACGCCGCAAAAGCCGCAGCAATCCGCCGCGGTCACGCCGGCGCCAAAGCCCGCCGCGGCTCCTGCACCGGCCAAGCCGGTCGCCGCCGCGCCATCGGCACCGGCGCCCGCTGTCGCATCTGCGCCGATGCAGCATCAGCACACGCAAATGGCCCAATCTGCGGCTCCGCCTGTCGCGCCGAAGCCGGCTGCCGCCGCCACGCCTCCGGCGGCCGCACCCGCCGGTGCCGCACCTGATCCGCAACTGGTGAATGCCGGCCGTCTTGTTTTCCGCAAGTGCCAGGCCTGCCACTCGCTTGAGCCGGGCAAGAACGGTATCGGGCCGACGCTTGCCGGAATCATGGGCGCCAAGGCGGGACACATCGCCAACTACAATTATTCCGCCGCGGTGAAGAATAGCAACCTGACGTGGGATATCCCGACGCTCGACGCCTATCTGGCTGATCCGCAGAAAAAAATCCCGGGCAACAAGATGCCGTTCCCCGGACTGAAGACCGACAACGAGCGCAATTCCGTCATCGCATTTATTGCGTCGATGACCGGCACGGCCAATGCCGCACCGGCCGCCGCGTCAGCGCCCGTGGCGCAACCGCAAGCCGCCGCTCCGCGCTCCGCGCAGACTGCACAGGCCCCGGCGGCTCCGGCGACACAACCCGCGCCGCAAGGGCAGGGCGCGGCAAATTCTGCGACAAGCCCGACATCGCCGCCGCCGAGCTATCTCCCCGGCGTGCGCTACACGTTGCGTTCCGGCATCGCCGAAGGCCGCATGGTGTTCATCGGCGTCGGCGGCACCATCGACGGGCAGATCAATCCGGTGCTGTCGGCGGCGCAGGGACAGGTCGTGCAGGTGACGCTGGTCAACGGCGAGGGTGCCGAGCATGACATCGTGTTCGACCGGCAAGGGCCGGGTGGCTCGTCGCCACACATCGTCGGTCGTGGTTCGAGCACGAACATCGCGTTCGTGGCCGGTGCTGCCGGCGACTACACCTATTTCTGCAGCCTGCCGGGCCATCGTCTCGCCGGTATGGAGGGCCAGTTCCTGGTGACGCCGACCCCGCCACCGCAGACGGTGGTGGAGGCCGACATCTCGCAGATTTCATCCGAGGTGCCGGCGCCGATCGGCAAGCGCGGACCGCAGACCGTGCGCGTCGATCTGGTGACGGTCGAGCTCGAGGGCCGTCTCGCCGAAGGCACCACGTTCGGCTACTGGACCTTCAACGGCAAGGTGCCGGGTCCGATGCTGCGCGTGCGGGTCGGCGACACCGTCGACGTGCACGTCAAGAACGCCGAAGGCAGCGCGATGATCCACTCCGTCGACTTCCACGCGGCCACCGGTCCCGGCGGCGGCGCGGTGTCCACGCAAGTCAATCCCGGCGAGGAGAAGAGCTTCAAGTTCAAGGCGCTGGTGCCGGGGCTCTACGTCTATCACTGTGCGACGCCGATGGTTGCGCATCACATCGCCAACGGCATGTACGGCATGATCCTCGTCGAGCCGGAGGAGGGCCTGCCGCCGGTCGATCGCGAGTTCTACGTGATGCAGGGTGAGATCTACACCGAAGGCGCGTTCGGCCAGCACGGCAGCCAGGAGTTCAACGTCGAGAAGATGCTCAACGAACGGCCGGAGTATTTCGTGTTCAACGGCTCGGTCGGCGCGCTGTCGAAATTCCATCCGCTGCAGGCGAAGGTCGGCGAAACCGTCCGCATCTTCTTCGGCGTCGGCGGGCCGAACTTCACTTCGTCGTTCCACGTCATCGGCGAGATCTTCGACAGGGTCTACAACCTTGGCGGGGTCCTGAGCGAGCCGTTGCGTGGCGTGCAGACCGTCACGGTGCCGGCCGGTGGCGCGGTCATCACCGAGTTCAAGCTCGATGTGCCGGGCAACTACATCCTGGTCGATCATGCGCTCGCGAGGATGGAGCGCGGTCTCGTCGGCATGCTGCATGTGGAAGGGCCGCCGAATACGGAGATCTACGACGGTAAGGTCGAGCCCGGTTCGGGCCACTGAGCACCGCCGATTTCGTCATGACAAAAAAGCCCGGCGCGAGCCGGGCTTTTCTTTTTCAGCTTGCGACGATCAGCGGTGCGGGGGCGGCTCGCCGAGATCGAGCGAGGTCTGCTGCAGGATCGCGCCGCCGGCATCGAGCACGATCCGCACCCGCTTGCGGCCACGGAAGAACGTCAGTCGCCGCCGGCCGGCGTCGGTGTCGATGCCGTGTTCGGACCGGCTGGTAATGACGCCATGCCGCAATTCGCGCATCACCTGATCCGGCGTCAGATCGAAGGCGGCGGCGATGAGCGCCGCATCCACTTCGATGGCGTCGTCGTGAACGGGGTGGTCGTCGCGAATAAGAGCCTGTGCGGTCATGACGACAGTCTCCGTCCGTTGATCGTGTCTCGTGATGGTGGCGGGGCCGGCGGATAGGCGCATTCCGCCAGCGTGGTCTCGTCCAGCGTGCGCATGAAGGCTTCGCGCGCTTGCGCCAGTTTGCCCTTCAGCCGGCAGCGCGGCGTCAGCGCGCAGCCGCCGCCGTCATCGCGAAAGCATTCCACCAGTGCCTGCCGCTGCTCGAGGCTGCGCACCACCTGACCGAGCGTGATCTCCTCCGGCGGACGGGCAAGGCGGAAGCCGCCGCCGACGCCGCGCTGTGTGTGTACGAAGCCGGCATCCGCCAGGTCGCGGATCACCTTGGTCAAGTGATTGCGGGAAATACCGAATTCCGCGGCGATGTCGCTGGTCGAGAACGAGCGGTGGGTGTCGGCGGCGAGCCGCATCAGCGCGCGCAGGCCGAAATCGGTGAATTGGGTCAGACGCATGGCTGGTGTTCCGCCGGAGTTCCGCAAATCGGTATTTACAAAACCCATTTTACCGGTCTAAATAAGTATTGCAAATACCTATTTAGAGCCAGCCGGTTTAGGGTCGGCCGGGAAGAGCGGCGAGGACGGACGCGGGATATGAGCGGGGTCAACGGCATTTCGGACGCGGAACTGCGGCGGGCGCGCGCCGTGGCGGAGATCGTCGCTCGCACTGGCATCGACGAGCCGATGATCGAGCGTGTCGTGCGCGGTTTTTACGCCAAGGTGCGGCAGGATCCGATGCTCGGCCCGGTGTTCGATGCCCGCATCGCCGACTGGGAGCCGCACCTGCAGCGGATGTGCGCGTTCTGGTCCTCGGTCGCGCTGATGTCGGGCCGTTATCACGGCAGCCCGATGACGAAACATCTGCCGCTGCCGGTGGACGGCGCGCATTTCGACCGCTGGCTCGCGCTGTTCCGCGAGACCGTGCGGGAGCTATGCCCGCCGGCGGCGCAGACGCATTTCATCGAGCGCGCGGAGCGGATCGCGGAAAGCCTGGAGTTCGGCATCGCCGGCTATCACGGCGTGATGCTGGGGATCGGCGAGCGTTTCCGCCGCCCGGAGCAGGGAGAGAGTCATGAGTGAGACAATCGGATATGACGTCGCGGATGCGCCGCAGGAGACCGGCGCGCTGATCGATCACATCCTCGCCCGCTATCACGAGACGCATCGCCGCGAACTCCCGGAACTGGTACGGCTCGCGCGCAAGGTCGAGGCCGTGCATGCGGCGCATGCCGATGTGCCGCGTGGCCTCGCCGATATGCTGCAGCAGATCCTCGGCGAGATCGAGGTGCATATGAAGAAAGAGGAATTGATCCTGTTCCCGGCGATGCGCCGCCGCGCCGGCGGCGGGCTTGCGGTGCCGATCGCGCAGATGCGGCACGACCACGACGATCACGACGCGCAATTGCGCGCGGTCGACGAACTCACCGGCCATTTCATGCCGCCGCAGGATGCCTGCGGTTCGTGGCGCGCGCTCTATCAAGGCACGGCGAAGTTCGCCGACGACTTCGCCGCGCACATCCATCTCGAGAACGACGTGCTGTTCCCGCGCTATGAACAGCCGGCCGCCTGACAAACCTGACACCGGGAGACGGGCCATGCCCCAGCAGCAAGACAAGCCCCTCGTCATCACCGCGCAGGATGAGCATCCCGGCGCCAGCCTGATCCGCATGCTGGTGGTCGGGCTGGTGCTGATCGTGATCGGGATGTTCGCGGTCGTGCTGATCGCCTGACGCGATCCGGAGACTAGCTGGGATCGGCGATGAAGGCGCGCAGCGCCGCGCCGAGGCCGTCCTCGGCGGTGTTGATGTGGCCGACCATCGAGGAATGGTTGTGACCGCGCACCCATAGCAGCGGCGGCGTATGCCGCTTCACTTGCGCAAGACGGTAAGCCAGCTCGGTACAATAGAGATCGATCAGCGGGTTCTCGTATTGCGCCATGGCGATGAAGGTCGGCACGCTGTCGGCCGTCACATGCGACACAGCCGACATGTCGTCGAGCTTTGACGCGTCGTCGCCGTAATAGGCTGCGACTTTCTTCGCGTTCGGATTCTCCGGCAGGAGATCGGCGCGCACCCGGCCGCTGATCACCATCAGCCCGGCGATCTGCGGACCGGCCGCCCCGTGGATGCGCTTGTCGTAAGCATAGCTCGCGGCATGCGCGCCGCCGGCCGAATGCCCCATCAGGAAAATCCTGTCCGCGCTCCAGCCGTGCGCCGCGGCGTTGTCCCGCGCCCAGCGCACCACAGTGGCGATATCCTGGCTCGCGCCGGGGAATTTGGATTCCGGCGCGAGCCGGTAATTCATGTTGATGCCGCTCATGCCGTGGCGCGCGAAATAATGCGACACGTTGGAGTAGATGTGCTCGTTGCGGTTGCGGTGGCCCTCGGTGAAGGCGCCGCCATGGATGAAGATCACCAGCGGATGGCCCGGCGTCGCGTTCTCCGGATGGAAGATGTCGAACTGTTGCCGCTCGTGCGGGCCATAGGCGACGTCGCGCGTTACCCGTGTGGTTGGCGGCGCGCTGGCGTGGATCTTCGAGAACTCCTCGGCCATGCGCTTGACGTTGGCCGGGACGTTCTGCCCCCAGGTCGGGCCGATCTCGGCGAGCAGCGCGGTGAGCGAGGCGGGAACGGCGGGGCGGGCGGAGTCGAGCATAGCGAGCACCACAAAGAGTTCGTCGGAGCGATGCGCAGCGTTATCAGCCTTGCCGGAAGCCGGCAATGCACTGGCCGGCAGACGAGATGATCGCGGAGGGCAGGGATATGCGCCACTCTTGCTCTGCCTCATCCTGGGGGGCCGCGCAGAGCGTGGCCTCTCTAAGGGCGAGGCGGCGACAGCACGGTGCGCGCCCCATGGTTCGAGACGGCTCGCAAGTGCGAGCCTCCTCACCATGAGGCTTCGGGAGCGCGCGGGCTGTATCAAAACCCGCTGATCCCCGCGTTCGCGGGAATGACCGGTGGAGACAGCGGAGTTCAACTCTCACTCCGCCTCATCCTGAGGAGCGGGCAAAGCCCGCGTCTCGAAGGGTGAGGCGGCCACGAGGCCGAACAAATCAACCCTCCGGCAGCGGGATGAACTCGGTTTCGTTCGGCACCGGCGCGAAGCGGCCGCTCTTCCAGTCTTCCTTGGCCTCCTCGATGCGCTCCTTGCGCGAGGAGACGAAATTCCACCAGATGTAGCGGGGGCCTTCGAGCGCCGCGCCGCCGAGGAACATCATCCGCGCCGAACGGGTCGCGCGCACGGTGATCTTGTCGCCGGGACGGAATACGAGAAGCCGCGGCGCCTCGAATGTGTCGCCCGCGATCTGGACTTCGCCCTCGGCGAGATAGATCGCGCGTTCCTCGTGATCGGCATCGAGCGGCACGGTGGCGCCGGCGTCCAGCAGCACTTCGGCATAGAACCAGTCGGACAGCATGCCGACCGGCGAGGATTTGCCGAACATCGACCCGGCGATGACGCGCGCCGACACGCCGTTGTCCTTGATCTGCGGCAGCACGCTCGCATCGAAATGCTGGAATGTCGGTTCGGTTTCCTCGCGGTCGCGCGGCAGCGCGATCCAGCTCTGGATGCCGAACATGCCCTGGCCGTTCTTGCGCTGCATGTCGGGCGTGCGCTCGGAATGGGCGATGCCGCGACCCGCGGTCATCAGGTTCATGGCGCCGGGTTCGATCTCCAGCGTATTGCCTTCGCTGTCGCGGTGCATGATGCGGCCGTCGAACAGATAGGTGACGGTGGCGAGCCCGATATGCGGATGCGGGCGCACGTCCATGCCTTGGCCGGCGACCATCTGCACCGGACCCATCTGATCGAAAAAGATGAAAGGCCCGACCATCTGCCGTCGTCCGTGCGGCAGCGCGCGCCGCACGTTGAAACCGTCGCCGAGGTCGCGCACGCGCGGCACGACGACCAGCTCGAGCGCATCGCAGCTCTGCTTGTCGCCGAGTGCGGGGTCTTTGTCGGGCATCCAGCTCATGAAGCACCTCCACTGTCGCCATTCCAGGTCCGCGCGCATGATGCGCGCGTCCCGGAATGATAGCGTCTTGCTACTGCTTGATGAACGTGCCGGCCCGCAGCTCGGACACAGCCTGCTGCAATTCGGCGTCGGTGTTCATCACGATCGGCCCGTACCAGGCGACCGGCTCCTCGATCGGTTTGCCGGAGACCAGCAGGAAGCGCACGCCTTCCTCGCCGGCCTGAACGGTCACTTCATCGCCGCGGTCGAACACGATCAGCGAGCGGTTGCCGGTCTGCTCGCGCAGCTTGACCTCCTGACCGTTGATCTCTTTCTCGGTCAGCACGCCGAACGGCTGCGAGGCCGAGACGAAGGCGCCGGAGCCGGCGAAGATATAGGCGAAGGCGTGCCGGTCGACCTCGACCTTGAAGGTCTTTTTCCGTCCGGGCGGGACGGAGATGTCGAGATAGCGCGGATCGGCCGCGACGCCCTCGACCGGGCCTTTCTTGCCCCAGAAATCGCCGGTGATGACGCGCACCTTGGTGCCGTCGTCGTCGATGATCTCCGGAATGTCCTTCGCCTTGATGTCCTGATAGCGCGGCTTGGTCATCTTCAGCGCGCGCGGCAGGTTGGCCCAGAGCTGGAAGCCGTGCATCCGGCCCTGCGCGTCACCACGCGGCATCTCCTGGTGCATGATGCCGGAGCCGGCCGTCATCCACTGGACATCGCCGGCGCCGAGCACGCCCTGGTTGCCGAGACTGTCGCCGTGGTCGACCTCGCCGGCGAGAACATAAGTGATGGTCTCGATGCCGCGATGCGGGTGCCACGGGAAGCCGGCTGCATATTCGTCCGGATTGTCGTTACGGAAATCGTCGAGCAGCAGGAACGGGTCGAATTCCTTGGTGTCGCCGAAACCGAAGGCGCGGCGCAGATGCACGCCTGCGCCTTCGAGAGTGGGGCGCGATTGCGAGATGCTCTTCACGGGACGGATGGACATGATGTCTGCCTTTCCGGGATCGCCCCATGATGGCGGCGATCCCATGTGCGGAGTCTTGTGTGGGTTACGTCTCAGAACGTCTTTCGAGTCGTGTGCGGGTCGTCAGTTCTTGTGCTTCGCGACCAGACCCGCGAGTTGGTCGAGGAAACCCTTGAGAAACTTCTTGGTGTCGTCGCTGCTGAAGTTGCCTTGTGCGTCGATCAGATCGGGCTTGAACAGGATATAGGCTTCGCCACCGGTCAGCGTGACGCCCTGCGCGCCGAGGATCTGCCGCAGATGCTGCTGCGCCAGCGCCGTGCTGATGACGCCACCCGAGGTGCCGGTGACGGCGGCGATCTTGCCGGTCCAGCTATTCTTGCCCCACGGCCGCGCACCCCAGTCGATCGCGTTCTTCAACGCGGCGGGGATCGAACGGCTGTGTTCCGGCGTGACGAACAGCAGGCCGTCGGCGGCCGCAATCTCGGATTTGAAGCGGACCACGCTCGGGGCGAGGTTGCCTTCATCGTCCTGGTTGTAGAGGGGCAGGTCGTCGATCCGCGGGAAGGTGAAGGTCATTTTATCGCTGCCGAGCTTGGCCAGCGCCTCGGCGAACTTGCGATTGATGGATTCGCGGCGGGTGCTGCCGACGATGACGGCGATCTTGAAAGACGACATGGGAGTGTTACCTTCTGGAAGTTACGAATTGATACCAAGGCTAGATAGATGACTGGCAAAAACCAGCAAGAAGGCACAGTGACGATACCCGGTACCCTCCATGATCCCGAGGACTGTCGGGCGGTCAGCGAAGTCCTGTCCCGTGTCGGTGACAAGTGGACCGTGCTGGTCGTCGGCGTCCTTGGACCCGGACCGAAACGTTTCAATGAAATCCGGCGGGCCTTGGGCAGCATATCGCAGCGGATGCTGACGCTGACCTTGCGCGGCTTGGAGCGCGACGGTCTCGTCACCCGGACGGTCTATCCTACCATCCCGCCGCGGGTCGACTATGCGCTCACGGCATTGGGTCACTCGCTGCTTGATCCGGTGAACGAGCTCGGCCTGTGGGCGCGGCGGCATCGCGCGGAGATAGAAGTCGCGCGACATCAATACGATACGAGCAACAGCGGCGCGCAAAGCCGCTGATCGTCTCCCGCCGCGCTTCGTTGCTGCAGAGCGAAACAACGCCGCGCTGCACAACATTATTATGTATACACGCGCGCAAAACTTCGCGGATAGTAGTGATCGGCTGATGACGTTTGTCTATCGCGCAAACGTCCGGTCCAAGCCCGGCGATTAAAGACCGGCGCACATCATCGACAGGCATTCACCCGGAGGAACGTTCATGACTTTCTCGTTGCAGAGGATCGGACTTTGCGCGGCCGCGGCCGCGGCCGTGATCGCAGGCGCGGCACCGTTCGCGGCGCAGGCGGCCTGGGAGCCGACCCGCCCCGTCGAGATCATCGTCCCGGCTGGCACCGGCGGCGGCGCCGACCAGATGGCCCGCGTGGTGCAGGGCATCGTCACCAAGCACAACCTGATGAAACAGCCGATGGTTGTGATCAACAAATCGGGTGGCGCGGGCGGCGAAGGCTTTCTCGATGTGAAGGGATCGCGCAACAACCCGCACAAGCTGATCATCACGCTGTCGAACCTGTTCACGACACCGCTCGCGACCGGCATTCCGTTCTCCTACAAGGATCTCACGCCGGTCACGATGATGGCGCTCGACGAATTCATCCTCTGGGTGAACGCGGACAAGCCCTACAAGTCGGCGAAGGACTACATCGCCGCGATCAAGGCCGGCACCGACGGCCAGTTCAAGATGGGCGGCACCGGCTCCAAGCAGGAAGACCAGATCATCACCGTGGCGCTGGAAAAGGCCACCGGCAAGAAGATGACCTACATCCCGTACAAGGGCGGCGGCGAGGTCGCGGTGCAGCTCGTCGGCGGTCATGTCGATTCGTCGGTGAACAACCCGATCGAGGCGGTGGCGCAATGGCGCGCCGGCAAGCTGCGGCCGCTCTGCGTGTTCGACAGCAAGCAGCTCGACTACAAGGACAAGATCACCGCCGACCAGTCGTGGAACGACATCCCGACCTGCAAGTCGCAGGGCATCGATGTCGAATATCTGATGCTGCGCGGCTTCTTCATGTCGCCGGGCGCGACGGCGGATCAGGTCGCCTATTATGTCGATCTGATGAAGAAGGTGCGGGCTACGCCGGAATGGGCGCAGCTCATGAAGGATGGCGCCTTCAATCAGACCGCGCTCACCGGAGCGGAATATCTCAAGTGGGTTGAAAACGCGGAAAAGACCCACGAAGCCCTGATGAAAGACGCGGGCTTCCTGGCCAAGAAGTAACCGTTACAGCGCCGGCGGATCGCACGATCCGCCGGCGTTTTTACAACATCTCCGTTGTTTCGTTCCCCTCAGGAATCCTTTCGAATGAGCAGGCAGTCCCTCATGGCAACTGACGGCCCTCCGCATCGCAGCGTCGAAATCGCCGTGGCGATCATCTGCCTCATCTTCGGTGGCATCACGATTTTCGGCAGTCTCAGCGCGGGGATCGGCTGGGGGGCGGAAGGTCCGCAGTCCGGATTCTTTCCGTTCTACATCGGCGTGATCATCATCCTGTCGAGCCTGATCAATCTCAAAAGCGCCTGGGCGCTCGATCCGCAGCCGCTGTTCGCCAACTGGGGTCAACTCGGTCAGGTGCTCGCGGTGGTGATTCCGACCACGGTCTACGTGCTGGTGCTGCCCTATACCGGCATCTACGTGTCCTCGATCGTGCTGATCACCGGGTTCATGATCTGGCTCGGCCGCTACCGCTGGCACACCGCGCTGATCGTCGGCATCGCGGTGCCGGTTGCGATCTATTTCATGTTCGAGAAATGGTTCCTCGTGCCGCTGCCGAAGGGTCCGCTCGAAGACTGGCTCGGTCTGTAGGTTCGACCTGTCACGCGCAGGCCGCCGGCCGCGCCCACAACAGAAAAGATCTCGGGTTAGGAAACGTCATGTTGGAAGATATTGGCAATCTGTTTCACGGCTTCGCGGTCGTGATCCAGCCCTTCAACATCCTGCTGATGGTGGTCGGGATTTTGCTGGGCGTGATCATCGGCGTGTTGCCGGGACTCGGCGGCGCCAACGGCATCGCCATTCTGTTGCCGCTGACTTTCAGCATGTCGCCGACCTCGGCGATCATCATGCTGTCGTGCATCTACTGGGGGGCGCTGTTCGGCGGTGCCATCACCTCGGTTCTCTTCAACATACCTGGAGAGCCATGGTCGGTTGCGACGACATTCGACGGCTATCCGATGGCGCAACAAGGCAAGGCTGGCGAAGCGCTGACCGCCGCGTTCACGTCGTCCTTCGTCGGCGCGCTGTTTGCCGTCATCGTCATCACGCTGGTCGCGCCGTTGGTCGCACAATTCGCGCTTGAGTTCGGACCCGCCGAGAAATTCTCGGTATTCTTCCTCGCCTTCTGTAGCTTCATCGGTATGGGCAAGGAGCCGCCGTTCAAGACGGTGTGCTCGATGATGATCGGCTTCGCGCTCGCCGCCGTCGGCCTCGACAGCGTCACCGGCTCGTTGCGTCTCACCTTCGGGTTTACCGAACTGCTCAACGGCTTCGACTTCCTGATCGCGGTGATCGGCCTGTTCGGCATTGGCGAGATCCTGCTGACCATGGAGGAGGGACTTTCCTTCAAGGGCAAGGCAGCCGGCATCAATCCGAGGGTCGTGCTGCAAACCTGGATGGAACTGCCGCGTTACTGGATGGTGTCGCTGCGCTCATGCCTGATCGGCTGCTGGATGGGCATTTCGCCTGCCGGTGCGACGCCGGCCTCGTTCATGAGCTACGGCATTGCCCAGCGCATCTCCAAACGCGGCAAGAACTTCGGCAACGGCGAGATCGAAGGCGTGGTGGCGCCGGAAACCGCGGCGCATGCCGCCGGCACCTCGGCGCTGCTGCCGATGCTGGCGCTCGGCGTGCCCGGCTCGCCGACCGCGGCGGTGCTGCTCGGCGGTCTGCTGATCTGGGGTCTGCAACCCGGTCCGCTGCTGTTCGTCGAGCAGAAGGATTTCGTCTGGGGTCTGATCGCCTCCATGTATCTCGGCAATCTGGTCGGCCTGATCATCGTGTTGACCTGCGTGCCGCTGTTCGCCGCGATCCTGCGCATTCCGTTCAGCATCATCGCCCCGATCATTCTCGTGATCTGCGCGATCGGCGCCTACACGGTGCACAACTCGGCGTTCGACGTCATCCTGATGATGGTGTTCGGCATCGTCGGCTACGCCATGAAGAAGACGGGCTATCCGCTGGCGCCGATGGTCCTTGCCATCGTGCTCGGCGACAAGGCGGAGGAGGCTTTCCGCCAGTCGTTGCTCGCTTCCGGCGGTCATCTCGGGGTGTTCTTCTCCAACGGCCTGGTCGCCACCATCATGGTGCTCGGCCTGATCGCGTTGTTCTGGGGGGTGATCGCCAACGCGTGGTCGCGCCTGCGCGGCGTTCCGAAAACCGCCTAGGGACGGCTCCATCAACGGGCTTGCGTTTCCTGGAATAATGTATACCAGAGTGTCATGACCGATCGGCTGCCCCCCGGAATTCCTCGTGGTCTGCGCGGTAAACGCCGGGCAGATCTCGGGGGAGAGTCTGCAGGCGATGCGGCCCGTCTCGCGATCGAGCCGATCGATACGTCTCTAAGCTTCAAGCACAAAGCCTATGCGGCGCTGAAAAACGTCATCGTCGGGATGGACGTTTATCAGAGCCGCGAGGACATCCGCCTTGACGAACGCCAGCTCGCGCAGGACTTCGGCGTCAGCCGTACGCCGGTGCGCGAGGCGATGGCGCAGCTTGAGCGCGAAGGGTTCGTCCGCTCGGTGCCGCGCCGTGGCGTCTATGTGGTGCGCAAGACCAAGCGCGAGGTGATCGAGATGATCACCGCCTGGGCCGCGCTCGAAAGCATGGCCGCGCGCTTGATTACCGAGACCGCGCTCGACGACGACATCAAGTCGCTGCGCCGTATGTTCGCCTCGTTCGTCGATGGCCGCGTGCTCGCCAATCTCGATGAATATTCGGAAGTGAACATTCAGTTTCATCAGGCCATCATCCGGATGAGCCAGAACCGCGTGCTCACCGACATGGCGGAAAATCTGTTCACCCATATGCGGATGATCCGCCGCAAGACGATTGTCGAGAAGGATCGTGCCGACCGGTCGATCCGCGATCACATGCACATCATCGAGGCGCTCGAGGCGCGCGACACCGCGCTGGCCGAGAAGCTGGTGCGCGACCACGCGCTCGGTCTCGCCGAGCACGTCGAGCGCTACGCCGATTACCTGGATTGAATTCGCGAAATCAGGGCCGGGCTGCGCCCGGCCGACTATTGACGAGGAGTGTCTCATGAGTGGTGCAAGTGCGGCGGCCGCGGCTCCGGCCGAGCAGGAACTGACCGATGGTTTCAACCTCATCATCGATGCGTTGAAGCTCAACGGGCTCGATACGATCTATGGCGTGCCGGGCATTCCGATCACCGATTTCGGCCGCATGGCGCAGGCCGCGGGCATCCGCGTGCTGTCGTTCCGCCACGAGCAGAACGCGGGCTATGCCGCATCGATCGCCGGCTTCCTCACCAAGAAGCCGGGCATCTGTCTCACGGTGTCGGCGCCGGGCTTCCTCAATGGTCTGACCGCGCTCGCGCATGCGACCACCAACTGCTTCCCGATGATCCTGATCTCCGGTTCGTCGGAGCGCGAGATCGTCGATCTGCAGCAGGGCGACTATGAGGAGATGGACCAACTCGCCATCGCCAAGCCGCTGTGCAAGGCGGCGTTCCGTGTGCTGCACGCGCAGGACATCGGCATCGGCCTTGCCCGCGCGATCCGCGCCGCGGTGTCGGGCCGTCCGGGTGGCGTCTATCTCGATCTGCCGGCCAAGCTGTTTGGCCAGGTGATGGATGCGCAGAAGGGCAAGCAGTCGCTGGTCAAGGTGATCGACGCCGCGCCGGCGCAGATCCCGGCGCCAGAGGCGGTGAAGCGTGCGCTCGACGTGCTCAAGAGCGCGAAGAAGCCACTGATCATTCTCGGCAAGGGCGCGGCCTATGCGCAGGCCGACGATGCGGTCCGCAACTTCGTCGAGAAGAGCGGCGCGCCGTTCCTGCCGATGAGCATGGGCAAGGGGCTGTTGGCGGACACGCATCCGCAGTGCGCCGGCGCGGCGCGCTCGACGGTGCTGAAGGACTCAGACGTCGTGCTGCTGATCGGCGCGCGGCTGAACTGGCTGCTGTCGCACGGCAAGGGCAAGGCGTGGGGCGACGCGCCGAAGAAATTTATCCAGATCGACATCGAGCCGAAGGAAATGGATTCGAACGTCGAGATCGTCGCGCCGGTGGTCGGCGATATCGGCTCCTGCGTCACGGCAATGCTCGACGCGATGGGCAACGGCTGGGCGAAGGCTCCCGCCGACTGGCTCGCCGCCGTCAGCAAGAAGCGTGACGAGAACGTCGCCAAGATGGCGCCGAAGCTGATGAACAACAACTCGCCGATGGACTACCACGGCGCGCTCGGCGTGCTGCGCACCATCGTCAAGGAACGCCCCGATGCGATCCTGGTGAACGAAGGCGCGAACGCGCTCGATCTCACGCGCGGCATCATCGACATGTACAAGCCGCGCAAGCGCATCGACGTCGGCACCTGGGGCGTGATGGGCATCGGCATGGGTTACGCCATCGGCGCGGCGGTCGAGACCGGCAAGCCGGTGCTGGCGATCGAAGGCGACTCGGCGTTCGGCTTCTCCGGCATGGAGGTCGAGACCATCTGCCGCTATCAGCTGCCGGTCTGCATCGTCATCTTCAACAATGACGGCATCTATCGCGGCACCGACGTCAATCAGAGCGG
Organism: Pseudolabrys sp.; assembly: GCA_019635575.1. Lineage (GTDB taxonomy): Bacteria > Pseudomonadota > Alphaproteobacteria > Rhizobiales > Xanthobacteraceae > Pseudolabrys. The sequence continues at coordinate 18,679 of JAHBZF010000015.1, forward strand.
CGGCGCCGACCCGGCAACGACGGTGTTCGTCAAGGGCTCGCGTTACGACAAGATGATGGAGGCGTTCGGCGGCGTCGGTGTCAACGCCACCAATCCGGACGAACTCAAGCGCGCGGTCAACGCAGCAATGGATTCGGGCAAGCCGACGCTGATCAACGCCGTGATCGACCCGGCGGCGGGCAGCGAATCCGGCCGTATCGGCAATCTCAATCCGCAGAGCGCGCTGAAGAAGAAGAGCTGAACGATATCCGGCCGGCGGGCTGTTCGCCGGCCGGCCTTCGTTTCCAAGAACATATCGTTTCCGGACATCCGCGCGGGCGCGGCTATCGGAAACATCATCGGGATCAAGGAGCAAGCGATGGCGAAGAAATCGAAGAAGGCCAAGGGCAAGGCGGCAAGCAAGGCCCCGGCACGCAAGGTCGCGAAGGCCGCGCGCCGCCCAGCGGCCAAGAAGGCCGTAAAGAAGAATGCGAAGCCGGCCGCGAAGAAAAGCGCCGCCAAATCGGCCAAGTCGACGATGCCGCGCATCTCCTCCAAGCCGTTCGGTCTGGATGGCAAGGCGCTGCAGGGCGTGCGCATCCTCGATTTCACGCACGTCCAGTCCGGTCCGACCTGCACGCAGTTGCTCGCATGGTTCGGCGCCGATGTGATCAAGGTCGAGCGTCCGGGCGTCGGCGACATCACCCGTGGCCAGCTCGTCGATGTGAAGGGCGCGGATTCGCTCTACTTCACCATGCTCAACCACAACAAGCGGTCGATCACCATCGACTCGAAGCATCCGCAGGGCAAGCGCGTGCTCGATGAACTGATCAAGTCCTGCGACGTGCTGGTCGAGAACTTCGCGCCGGGCGCGCTCGATCGCATGGGGCTGACATGGGAGCACATCCACAAGACCAATCCGCGCATCGTCGTCGCGTCGATCAAGGGTTTCGGCCCCGGCCCGTATGAGGATTGCAAGGTCTACGAGAACGTCGCGCAATGCACCGGCGGTTCGGCCTCGACCACCGGCTTCCGCGATGGCCCGCCGCTCGTCACCGGCGCGCAGATCGGCGACAGCGGCACCGGCCTGCATCTCGCGCTCGGCATCGTCACAGCGCTCTATCAGCGCACCCGTACCGGCCGCGGCCAGAAGGTCAGCGTGGCGATGCAGGATGGCGTGCTCAACCTGTGTCGCGTCAAGCTGCGCGACCAGCAACGCCTCAAGGCCGGTCCGCTCAAGGAATACAGCCAGTTCGGCCAGAACATTCCGTTCGGCGATGCGACGCCGCGTGCTGGCAACGATTCCGGCGGCGGTCAGCCGGGCTGGATTCTCAAGTGCCAGGGCTGGGAGACCGATCCGAACGCCTACATCTACTTCATCACTCAGGCGCCGGTCTGGGGCCCGATCTGCGATCTGATCGGCGAGCCGACCTGGAAGACCGATCCGGAATACGCGACGCCGCCGGCACGCCTGCCGAAGCTGATGCAGATCTTCGACCGCATCGAGCAGTGGACCAAGACCAAGAGCAAGTTCGAGGTCATGGAGCTGTGCAACGCGCACGACATTCCGGTCGGCCCGATCCTGTCGATGAAGGAAATCGCCGAGGACCAGTCGCTGCGCAAGACCGGCACGGTGGTCGAGGTCGATCATCCGACCCGCGGCGCCTATCTCACCGTCGGCAATCCGATCAAGCTGTCGGACTCGATCTCCGAGGTGAAGCGCTCGCCGTTGCTCGGCGAGCACACCGATGAAATCCTGCGCGACGTGCTCAAGCTCAAGGCCAACGTCATCGCCGAGATCAAGGCGTCGGGTGCGTTGAGCGCGCCGGAGAAGAAGGAAAAGGCGGCCTGATGCCGCGTGCTCCCGCCGGTCCGGCGGGAGCTTTGTTTTCAGGACGCCGTATGACCGCGTGCCGGCTCGGCGGACAAGGGAGTGATTAAAAGATGCGGATCGTTGTTCATGGCCAGCAGGCGTTCGGCAAGGCGGTGCTGGAAGCGCTGCTCAAGCGGGGCGAGAATGTCATCGGCGTTTACGTCGCGCCGGAAAAACCGGGACAGAAGGCCGACCCGTTGAAGGAAGCGGCGGTCGCCGCCAACCTTCCGGTCTATCAGCCGGACAGCTATCGCACGGCGGAGGTGCAGGAGCAGTTCCGCGCGCTCAAGCCCGATTTGCAGGTGATGGCGTTCGTCACGCTGTTCGTGCCGGAGGAATTCCTCAACATCCCGACCCATGGATCGATCCAGTATCACCCGTCGCTGCTGCCGGCCTATCGCGGCGCGAGCGCGATCAACTGGCCGATCATCAAGGGCGAAAAGGAAACCGGCCTGTCGATCTTCTGGCCCGACAACGGCCTCGATACCGGCGACGTGCTGGTTCAGAAGAAGACGCCGATCTCCGACACCGACACGCTCGGCACCGTCTATTTCGATCGCCTGTTCCCGATGGGCGTCGAGGCGATGCTCGAGTCGGTCGATCTGGTGAAAGCCGGCAAGGCGCCGCGCATCAAGCAGGACGAGTCCAAGGCGACCTATGAAGGTCTGTGCCGCGCCGGCAATGCCAAGATCGACTGGGGCAAGCCGTGGGAGCAGATCGACCGTCTGATCCGCGGCTGCAATCCGGCGCCGGGCGCCTGGACCACGCTCAACGGCGCGACCGTCAAGATTTTCGACGCCAAGCCGCTTCCCGCGAAAGACCCGAAGGGCATCGCCGGCAAGCTCGGCGAGATCGTCGCGGTGGAGAATGACGGCATCACCGTCGTCTGCGCCGACGGCCGCTTCAAGGTGACGCGCGTGCAGCCCGCCGACGGCAAGAAGATGGATGCCGGCGAATGGGCCAAGAGCGTGAACCTGCAGCCTAAGACGCTGTTTGCATGACGCTGTTCGCATAATCCGATCCGAGACGTATCTCCGTATCATTTTCAAACCGGAAACGACCCAATGCCCGCCTCGCAGCATCAGAATCCGAAATCCGATATCGAAATCTCCCAGGCCGCGCAGAAACGGCCGATCCTCGACGTTGCCAAGAACAAGCTCGGCATCGCCGCGGAAAACCTCGAGCCCTATGGTCACTACAAGGCCAAGGTGTCGATGGAATACGTGAAGTCACTCAAGGACAAGAAGAACGGCAGGCTCGTTCTCGTCACCGCGATCTCGCCGACGCCGGCGGGTGAGGGCAAGACCACCACCACGGTCGGCCTCACCGACGCGCTCAATTTCATCGGCAAGAAGGCGATGTGCGCGCTGCGCGAGCCGTCGCTCGGCCCGTCGTTCGGCATGAAGGGCGGCGCCGCCGGTGGTGGCTATGCGCAGGTGATCCCGATGGAGGACATCAACCTCCACTTCACCGGCGACTTCCACGCCATCACCTCGGCCCACAACCTGCTGTCGGCGCTGATCGACAACCATATCTACTGGGGCAACGCGCTCGGCATCGATTCTCGCCGCGTCACCTGGCGCCGCGTGATGGACATGAATGACCGCGCCCTGCGCGAGATCGTCTGCTCGCTCGGCGGCGTCGCCAACGGCTATCCGCGCGAAGCCGGATTCGACATCACCGTGGCGTCGGAAGTGATGGCGATCTTCTGCCTCGCCAAGGATCTCGACGATCTCAAGGAGCGGCTTGGCAACATCATCGTCGCCTATACGCGTGACCGTAAGCCGATCCGCGCCCGCGACCTCAACGCGCACGGCGCGATGACGGCGCTGCTCAAGGAAGCGATCGCGCCGAACCTGGTGCAGACGCTGGAAGGCACGCCGGCGTTCATCCACGGCGGTCCGTTCGCCAACATCGCGCACGGCTGCAACTCGGTGGTCGCCACCACCACCGCGCTGAAGCTCGCCGAATACGTCGTCACCGAGGCCGGCTTCGGCGCCGATCTCGGCATGGAGAAATTCCTCGACATCAAGTGCCGCAAGGCCGGGCTCAAGCCGGACTGCGTTGTGGTGGTCGCCACCATTCGCGCGCTGAAGATGCACGGCGGCGTCAAGAAAGAGGATCTGAAGAAGGAAGACCTCAAGGCGCTGGAAGCCGGCATGGCCAACCTGCAGCGCCACATCGAGAACGTGAAGAAGTTCGGCTTGCCGGCGGTGGTCTCGATCAACCGCTTCTCGGCCGATACCGATGCCGAAGTCGCGCTGGTCAAGGAGAAGTGCAAGGCGCTCGGCGTCGAGGCGCTGATGGCCGACCATTGGGCGATGGGCGGCGAGGGCGCGGCGGATGTCGCCAAGGCCGTTGTCAAGATCTGCGACGAGGGCAAGGCCAATCTCAAGCTGCTCTACGCCGACGAGACGCCGCTGTTCGACAAGGTGCGTACCATCGCCAAGGAGCTGTACCGCGCCGACGACGCGACCGCCGACAAGTCGGTCAAGGACCAGCTCAAGCAGTGGGAAGAAATGGGCTTCGGCAAGCTGCCGGTGTGCATCGCCAAGACCCAGTATTCGTTCTCGACCAATCCCGACGCCAAGGGCGCGCCGACCGGGTTCAGCATTCCGGTCCGTGAGGTGCGGCTCTCGGCCGGCGCGGAATTCGTCGTCGCGATCTGCGGTGAGATTATGACCATGCCGGGCCTGCCGAAGACGCCGTCGGCCGACGCGATCGACGTCAAGGACGGCAAGATCGTCGGCCTGTTCTAAACGTCAGCGTCACGCAACCGTGAAACGGCCCCACCAGCGCGGCGGGGCCGTTTTCTTTTCGCGCATCTGCCATGTGATCCTCTCTCGCGGCTGTGAGGTGACAAGCCACGGCTTTTGCTGGATCGTGCGCGCCGGACGGCGCCGCCCGTGCGGCCGCCGGAGCGACAGCAACGAGGATCAACGATGCTCAAGTTCTATTACAGCGGCGCCCCGAACCCGACCAAGGTCGCGCTTTTTCTGGAAGAAGCGGGCTTGCCCTACGAAGCCATTCCGGTCGACACCCGCAAGGGCGAGCAGCACAAGCCCGACTATCTCGCCATCAATCCGAACGCCAAAGTGCCGTCCATCGTCGACGGTGATGTCACGGTGTTCGATTCCAACGCGATCCTGCTCTACCTCGCGGAGAAGACCGGCAAGTTCCTCCCGCCGAAATCCGACAAGCTGCGCGGCGAGATGCTGTCGTGGTTGATGTTCGTCGCCTCCGGCGTCGGTCCTTATTCCGGCCAGTCGGTGCATTTCCGCAATTATGCGCCGGAGAAACTGGACTACGCGATCAACCGCTACGCGTTCGAAGCGCAGCGTCATTTCGGCATCCTCGACGCGCGGCTCGCCAAGCAGAAATACATGATCGGCGACAGCTACACGATCGTCGACATGGATGTGTGGGGCTGGGCGCGTCTCATGCCGGCGGTGCTCGGTGAGCCGGCCTGGACGAAATTCCCGAATCTGAAGCGTCTGGTTGACGAGATCAGCGCGCGTCCGGCGGCCAAGGTCGCGGCGGGGCTCAAGGATCGTCACGCCTTCAAGGCCGAGATGGACGATGATGCCCGTGCGGCGATGTTCCGCCATCTCAAGGAACGGGTGGCGTAGTTTCGCACCCGACTTCGGCGCTACTCTCTCCTCGTCATGCCCGCATTTATTGCGGGCATCCACGTCTTGCCTGCTGTTTCAAAGTCGTGGATGGCCGGGACAAGCCCGGCCATGACGGCCGATGGAGCTGCGCTCCATCACCCCGCCATTCCCACCACGGTACGCGCGACATCGGCAAGCACCGCATCGCGCGTCTTGGCATCGCCGGTGCTGCCGGTGAGATAGGCGGTGACGATGATCGGCGCGCGCTGCTGCGGCGGCCACAGCACGCCGATGTCATTGGAGGTGCCGCGCACGCCGGTGCCGGTCTTGTCGCCGCAGATCCAGCCGTCCGGCAACCCGGCACGCAGCCGCGTATCGCCGGTCTTGTTGCCGCGCAGCCAGGCGACGAGTTGCACGCGTGAGGCCGCGCTCAGCGCATCGCCGAGTACCAGCGTGCGGACCGTTTTTGCCATCGCCGCGGGTGTCGTCGTGTCGCGGCGGTCGCCGGGAATGGCGCTGTTGAGATAGGGTTCGATCCGGTCGAGCCGCGTCGTATGATCGCCAAGAGACCGGGCGAAAGCGGTGAAGCCGCGCGGGCCGCCGAGGCTCTTCAGGATCAGATTGGCGGCGGTGTTGTCGCTCAATGTTACCGCCGCTTCGCACAGTTCGGCGATGCTGATGCCGGCCTGGCCGATCCGCTCCTTGGTGACCGGCGAATACGTGATGATATCGCGATGCCGGATCACCACGCGGCGGTCGAGTTGTTCGGCGCCGCGATCGACCCGGCGCAGCACCGCTGCGGCAGCGACGAGCTTGAAAGTGCTGCACATCGGAAACCGCTCGTCGGCGCGCCATCCGCTTTGCCGGCCGGATTGGGTGTCGATCACCGCGACGCCGAGCCGCCCGCCGCTGCGCCGCTCAAGCGCACGCAGGGTGGCGGCGAAAGGCGATGCGTCCGGCACGGCTGCCCAGGCCGGGGAGGCAGGTCCGCCGAGCGCAAAGCCTGCCAAACCAACGCTGCCGAAGCCGGCGAGAACAGTCCGGCGGGTGGTCATGGTCATATCTGCCGATATCCTTGGCGTGTGATTGTGGCGTGTGATTGTGGCGTTCGATTTCGACGTGCGATTTGCGGATGGCTCCGCATGTCGCGCAAAAGCGGACAAAATGTGGTGTGAATTGTGTGCGACGATTACGCCGGAGCGGCGATCCGCTGCGAGGCGCGCGCTTCCATGGCTTCGAGCGTCGGCGCGACGCGACGTGCCTGCGCCACCAACTCGGCGGTGAGCGGCGTCATCGGCTCGCGGGCCGGCGCGACCAGACCGATCGCCTGCACCGCGTCTGGATCGACGATCGGGATCGCCCGCACGCTGTCGGTGAGGCCGAGCGTCTCGACGAGCTTTGCCGGCATCACGCTGGCCCAGCGACCGGTGCGCACATGCGAGAACAGCAGGATCATCGAATCCGATTCCAGCATCGGCCGCCCGTCGCCGCCGGTGACGTTGAGCAGGCGGTCGATGATGCGCCTATTCTGCATGTCCGGCGTCAGCAGGCACAGCGGCACGCGCGCGACCTCCGCCCAACTGACGCTGTCGCGGTTGCCGAGCGGTGCGTCGGCCGAGGTCAGGAGTTGATAGCGCTCGTGGTAGAGCGGCACGGTGCTGACACGGCCGAGCGGTTCGTTGCCGAGATAAGTGATGCCGGCGTCGATCTCGAAATTCTCGAGAAGATCGAGAATGTCGGTCGAGGTGCGCGAATAGATCGTGAAGTGCACATGCGGGTGCTCTTCGCGATACGGCGTGGTGATCGCCGCGACCATGGCGAGCGCGGTCGGGATCGCCGCGATGCGCAGCCGGCCGCTAAGGCCGAAGCGAAGCGCGTTGATCTCCTCACGCATCTGCCGCGTGTCGCCGACGATCCGGCGTGCCCAGTCGAGCACCCGCTCGCCTTCCGGCGTGAAGCCCTGGAACCGCGATCCGCGGTTGACCAGCAGCACGCCCATCTGTTCCTCGAGCTGTTTCACGCCCGCGGACAGGGTCGGCTGCGTGACCCCACAGGAATCCGCCGCCCGCCCGAAGTGCTTTTCGCGGGCCAGTGCCAGCAGGAAATCCAGCTTGTCGATCATGGCGATGGAAAACCGTTGTAAAACAATCGATTATCTGCCGTCGCCTATTCTTATCATGTAATAATAGGCGGAACGACAGAGAAATTGATAGATTTCTTCTATGGACCGATGGGAAACACGGGATTGTCGAAATTTTAGAATGGTTTCAACTGGGTGAGGGAGAGCGTTCATGAATATGCATAATCCACCCAGGGGTCCGAAGGGCCCGAACCGGGGGCAGAAGAACGATGGCGGAGGACCGCGGGGGCGGCGTCCGCGCGTCACGCCGAAGGGCCGGCAGGTCGACACCACCGCCCTGACCGAGATCGAGGCGCTGCTCGCGGAACGGCCGCGCCGCCGCGATCTGCTGATCGAGCATCTGCATCTGATCCAGGACAAATACGGCCATCTCTCCGCGCCGCATCTGACCGCGCTCGCGCATCTGATGCGCATGTCGCTGACCGAGGTGTACGAGGTCGCGACCTTCTATTCGCATTTCGACGTGGTGAAGGACGGCCCCCCGCCGCCGCCGATGACGGTGCGGGTGTGTGATTCCCTGTCCTGCGCCATGGCAGGCGCCGAGCGGCTGCTGGCCGAACTGCCGGGCAAGCTCGGCCGCGATGTGCGCGTCATTCGCGCGCCGTGCATGGGTGCATGCGATCATGCGCCGGTCTGCGCGGTCGGCCATCTGCAGACGCAGCAGGCGACGGTGGAGAAAGTCGAAGCGGCGGTTGCCGCAAAGCCGCATCCGCATGCATGGCATCCGGCGATCGACTTCGACATGTATCAGGCGGCGGGCGGTTACACGCTGCTGAAGGATTGCCTCGCCGGCAAAAGAACGCGCGAGGATCTGATCGCGATCGTCAGCGATGCCGGTCTGCGCGGCCTCGGTGGCGCGGGCTTCCCGACGGGCCGCAAATGGTCATTGGTCCGCGCCGAACCCGCGCCGCGGCTGATGGCGGTGAACTGCGACGAAGGCGAACCCGGCACGTTCAAGGATCGCTACTATCTCGAACGCGATCCGCATCGCTTCCTCGAAGGCGTGCTGATCGGCGCATGGGTGGTCGAGGCGCCGGCGGTCTACATCTATGTCCGCGACGAGTATCCGGAAATCCGGTTGATGCTGCTTGCGGAGATCGAGCGGCTCGAAAAGGCAGGGCTCACCGCGCACACGCATGTGCATCTGCGGCGCGGCGCGGGCGCCTACATCTGCGGCGAAGAATCCGCGATGATCGAATCGATCGAAGGCAAGCGCGGCCTGCCGCGGCACCGTCCGCCTTACGTTGCGCAAGTCGGCCTGTTCGGCCGTCCGACGCTCGAGCAGAACGTCGAGACGCTGTACTGGGTGCGCGACATCGTCGAGCGCGGCCCGGCATGGTTCTCCTCGCAGGGCAAGGAAGGCCACAAGGGCTTCCGCAGCTTCTCGGTGTCTGGCCGCGTCAAGAATCCCGGCGTGAAGGTCGCGCCGGCAGGCGTGACCATCCGCGAACTGATCGAGACCTATGCTGGCGGCATGCAGGACGGCCATACGCTCAAGGGCTTCCTGCCGGGCGGCGCGTCCGGCGGCATTTTCCCGGCGTCGATGGCGGACCATCCGCTCGATTTCGGCACGCTGGAAAAGCATGGCGGCTTCGTCGGTTCGCACGCGGTTGTCATCTTGTCCGAGCAGGACGACATGAAAGCGGTGGCGCTCAACCTCATGAAATTCTTCGAGGACGAGAGCTGCGGTCAGTGCACGCCGTGCCGCGTCGGCACGGAAAAAGCCGTGAAGCTGATGCAGCATGGCCCGTGGGACACGAACCTGCTGACGGAACTAGCGACGCTGATGCGCGACGCCTCGATCTGCGGCCTCGGCCAGGCGGCTCCCAATCCGCTGGTTTCGGTGATGACATTCTTCCCGGACGATCTCGCCAAGCCGCTCGGGCGTTGGTGACGAGAGAGTTTGAAGGTAGCGATATGACAGACGCAGCAAAGTCCAACACCTTCTTCATCGACGACAACGAGATCGACATCCGCTCCGGCGAGACGATCTTCCGCGCGGCCCGGCGGCTCGACATCAAGCTGCCGCATCTGTGCTACGCGCCGCAGCCGGGCTACCGGCCGGACGGCAATTGCCGCGTCTGCATGGTCGAGATCGAGGGCGAGCGCGTGCTCGCCGCGAGCTGCCTGCGCACGCCGTCGCCGGGGATGAAGGTCAAGACCCAGACCCATCGCGCCAAGAGCGCGCGCAAGATGGTCGCCGAACTGCTGCTGACCGACCAGCCGGCGAAGGAGGTCGCGCACGATCCGGACTCCGAATTCTGGAAGACGATCGGGCGGCAGGGGCTGACCGAAAGCCGTTTTCCGAAGCATGAGGCGAAGGCCGTGCCGGCGCCCGACCGCAGCCATCCGGCGATGGCGGTCAATCTCGATGCCTGCATTCAGTGCAATCTCTGCGTCCGCGCGTGTCGCGAGGTGCAGGTCAATGACGTGATCGGCATGGCCGGCCGCGGCATGACCGAGAAGATCGTGTTCGACTTCGACGACCCGATGGGGGCGTCGACCTGCGTCGCGTGCGGCGAATGCGTGCAGGCGTGCCCGACCGGCGCGCTGATGCCGTCCTCGCTGGTCGACAACAAGAACGTGCGCACCGAGTTTCCGGATCGCAAGGTCGACAGCGTCTGTCCGTATTGCGGCGTCGGTTGCCAGCTCACCTACGAGATCAAGAACGACAAGATCATCTCGGTGTCGGGCCGCAACGGTCCCGCCAACGAGAAGCGGTTGTGCGTCAAGGGCCGGTTCGGTTTCGACTACGTCTCCAATCCGCAGCGCCTGACGGTGCCACTGGTGCGCAAGGACGGCGTCGGCAAGCGTGCCGACGATCTGGTCGATCCGACCAATCCGTGGACGCATTTCCGTCCGGCCACCTGGGAGGAGGCGATGGAGCGCGCCGCCGGCGGGCTCAAGCGCATCCGCGACCGCGACGGATCGCAGGCGCTGGCCGGATTCGGTTCGGCCAAGGGCTCGAACGAGGAAGCCTATCTGTTCCAGAAGCTGATCCGCACCGGCTTCGGCACCAACAACGTCGATCACTGCACGCGGTTGTGCCACGCCTCGTCGGTGGCGGCGCTGCTCGACGGCGTCGGCTCCGGCGCGGTGTCGGCGACCTTCAACGAGTGCAAGAACTCCGACGTCATCATCGTCATCGGCTCGAACCCGACCGAGAACCATCCGGTGGCGGCGACGTTCTTCAAGCAGGCGTCGAAGCGCGGCGCCAAGCTCGTCGTGATGGATCCGCGCGCCAACGGCATGAAACGTCACGCCTGGCGGATGATGCAGTTCAAGAACGGCGCCGACGTCGCGATGCTCAACGCGATGCTCAACGTCATCATCGCCGAGAAGCTCTACGACCAGCAATATATCCAGACCTACGTGGAAGGCTTCGCGCAGCTCGCCGAGCATGTGAAGGACTTCACGCCGGAAGAGATGGAGCCGATCTGCGGCATCGAGGCGGACGTGCTGCGCGAAGTCGCGCGCACTTATGCCCGCGCAGAAAGCGCGATTATCTTCTGGGGCATGGGTGTGTCGCAGCACACTCACGGCACCGACAATGCGCGTGCGCTGATCGCGCTCGCGCTGATCACCGGCCAGATCGGCCGGCCCGGCACAGGTCTCCATCCGCTGCGCGGACAGAACAACGTGCAGGGTGCGTCCGACGCCGGCCTGATCCCGATGTTCTTCCCCGATTACAAATCGGTGGAGGATGCGGAGACACGGGCGAAGTACGAAAAAGCCTGGGGCGTGCCGCTCAACCCGAAGAAGGGCAAAACCGTCGTCGAGATCATGGACGCGGTGCATGCCGAAGAGATCAAGGGCATGTATGTGATGGGTGAAAACCCGGCCATGTCCGACCCGGATCTCAACCACGCGCGCGGCGCGCTGGCGCATCTCGAACATCTCGTTGTGCAGGACATCTTCCTCACCGAGACCTGCTCTTACGCCGACGTGATCCTGCCGGCCTCGGCCTGGCCGGAGAAGGACGGCACGGTGACCAATACCAACCGGCAGGTGCAGATCGGCCGCGCGGCGATCCCGATGCCGGGCGAGGCGCGTCAGGATCTCTGGATCCTGCAGGACCTGGCGCAGCGGCTCGGCTGCGAGTGGAACTACAAGCACGTCAGCGAGGTCTATACCGAGATGGCGTCGCTGATGCCGTCGCTGAACAACATCTCGTGGGAGCGTATCGCCCGCGAGGATGCGGTGACCTATCCCGCCGACGCGCCGGACAAGCCGGGCAACGATGTGGTGTTCGTCAACGGCTTCCCGCGTCCGGGCGGACTCGGCAAGCTCGTCGCGGCGAAGCTGACGCCGCCCGACGAGACGCCGGACCACGAATATCCGTTCGTGCTCACCACCGGCCGCCAGCTCGAACATTGGCACACCGGGTCGATGACTCGCCGCGCCACCGTGCTCGATGCCATCGAGCCGACCGCGATCGCGCAGCTTTCGCGTGGCACCATCGCCAAGCTCGGCATCCGTCCGGGCGATCCGGTGAAGGTGTCGACGCGCCGCGGCAGCGTGCAGCTTTACTCGCGGCAGGATGACGCGGTGCCGGACGGCGTGGTGTTCATCCCGTTCGCCTATGTCGAGGCAGCGGCGAACCTGCTCACCAATCCGGCGCTCGATCCGTTCGGCAAGATTCCGGAGTTCAAGTATTGCGCCGCCAAGGTCGAGGCGGCGCTCGATATGCCGCGCGAGGCGGCGGAATAAGCTCCGCCGTCATATCGCAACGAGGCGTTTTCGCTATCCCAGCGTGAATGCTTCGTGCACCGCGCTCTGGATTTCGCCGCCCATGATCGGCCCGCCGCCGGCGACGTGAATGAAGTCGCTAATGGCGACGGCGCCGAGGCCATGCCGCGGCGTCGGCATCGGCGCATAGGCTTCCCAACGGTCGCCCGCGAAATCGTAGGCCTCGTTCTGGCCGAACACGCGCTGCGAGCCTTCGCCGCCCATCACGAACATCTTGCCGCGATAGATCACCGAGCCGTGGCCGGAGCGCGCGGTCGGTAGCGGCGCGCGCATGCCCCATTTATCGGCGGCCGCGTCGTAGACGTGATGCAGATGCGAGTTGGTATAGAAGTTGTTGACCCGGCCGCCGACCACATGGATCGCACCGTCCTTCTCGATGATGCCGATATGATCGCGGGCGGTTGGAAGCGGTGCACGCGATGTCCAGCGGTCCGCTTTCGGGTCGTAGACCAGATGCCAGTCGAGCGACAGCTTTGCCGGCGTGGTGTCGCCGATCGCGCCGCCAACCGCGTGCAGCAAGCCGTCGCGGGCGACGACGCCGATGGCGCCGGCGGGTTTCGGCAGGGGCGCGATCGGCCGCCACGTTTCACCATCGAGCACGAAGCAGAGATTGTCTGGCCGCCGGTTCTGGTCGAGATGACCGCCGACGGCGTAGAGCTTGCCGCCGAGCACGGCGACGCCGACATGGTTGGCGCCGCGCGGCAGCAGCGGTGCGCTGATCCAGCGGTCGGTCTTGGCGTCGTAAGCGTGATGATAGGGCCGGTCGACGCGCTGCTCGGCATAGCCGCCGACGATGTGCATCCTGTCGTCGAGCACGGCGGCCCAGGCCATTTCGCTGCGCGGCAGCGGCAATGGTGCGCGCGTTACCCAGCGGCCCTGGTTGGCGGCGCGCGGTGCCGGGCTGTCGGTGACGCGTTGCGCGTTCAGCGTCTCGTCCGGCGGCGCTGTGACCTGCTTGTCATGCAGATGCGAATAGAGCGGATCGTGATGCGCGTGCTGGGCCGAAGCCGGCCGGGTCGCGGCGGCGATCAGTGTCGTCGTGAGGCCGAGAGAGACGTGGCGGCGTGACAGCATGGTCGAATCCTCGATGCGACGTGTGTCCTGGCCTAGTCTACGTCAAAGCGGCCGTCAGCGCCGCCGGATCAGCGTGAGGCCGTCGGCGATCGGCAGCATCACGGTTTCGATCCGGGTGTCCTGTGCCATCCGGTCGTTGAAGGCGCGCATGCCGTCGGTATCGGTATCGCGATGGTTCTCGTCCATCACCCAGCCGTGCCACAGCGCATTGTCGACGCCGATCAGCCCGCCCGGCGCGAGCAGCCGCAGCGCTTCGTCCACATAATCGCGGACCAGTGCCTTGTCGGCATCGATGAAGATGAAATCGAACAGCAAATCGGGCGCATCCGACAGGCCGCGCAGCATCGGCAGCGCCTCGCCGGTGAGAACGTCGATCCGGTCGGCGACGCCGGCCGCGGTCCAATGTCGGCGGGCGATATCGAGCCAGCCGCGGTCGCGGTCGATGGTGACGACGCGGCCGGCGGATGAGGCCATGCCCTCGGCGAAAGCCTGCGCCGACAGCCCGGTGAAGGTGCCGATATCGAGCACCCGCCGCCAGCGCAGAGGCGCCGCGAGAAAGCGGAATAGCGCATATTGCTCGCGCGCCAGCATCATCACCGCCGGATTGCCGAGCGCGATGGTATCGGCGAACAGGGCGTCGCCCTGCGGCGAATAGCTGCTGCTGCGGGCGAGCATGTAGCGCTCGACCGCTGGCGGCAGCAGGAAGGCCATGCGGCCGGGCGTCCAGGCGGGTTTATGGTCGGTCATTTCAGTGTGTTCAAAATGATATTTTTGTATACAATAGCGTCGCGCAGAGGGTGTCAATCACGGGATGAGAAAGCAACGGACGAAGCGGTGGCCCACGATCCCAGCGTCGGGCTCCCGCGCGGCGTTGCGGCGCGGACGGCGGTGCGTGACCCGGATCGTCCTGACGTGCCGGAGCGTCGCGCCACCGAAAACGGCTTCGCACTTCCCGGACTGATGCACTAGATTGCGCACCTCATAATGGCGATCCGCGGCGCACGCTGGCGGGCCAATCACAAAAAGACGGAGTGTCGGCATGGCTTACAACATCCTTCTCATGGGCGCGTCCTACGGATCGTTGCTCGCCTCCAAATTGCTGTTTGGCGGTCATTCGATCCATCTGGTGTGCCTGCCGGCCGAGGCCGACCTCATCAATGCCGAAGGCTTCAAGGTGACGCTGCCGGTGCGTGGGCGTTCCACCCCGGTGCTGCTCGAATCGCGCAAGCTTCCCGGCAAGGTCACGGCCGGTCCGGCGACCGGCGTCGATCCGTCGAAATACGATCTCGTCGGTCTGTGCATGCAGGAGCCGCAATACCGCTCCGATGGCGTGCGGCAGTTGCTGGACGCGGTTGGCAAGTCGGGCGTGCCGTGCATGTCGATCATGAACATGCCGCCGCTCCCCTACATCAAGCGCATCCCCGGCCTCGACTACAAGGCGCTGGAGCCGGCCTATACCGACCCGCGCGTCTGGGATTCGGTGCAGGCGCAGAACATCACGCTCAACAGCCCGGACCCGCAGGCGATCCGTCCGCCGGACGGCAAGGCCAACGAACTGCTGGTGACGCTGCCGACCAACTTCAAGTGCGCGCGGTTCGAGAAGGACAAGGACACCGCAATCCTTCGCCAGTTGGAGAAGGACGTGGACGGCGCGCGGTTCGACACGCCCGAGGGCAAGATCGAGCTGCCGGTCAAGCTGAAGGTCTACGACTCGATTTTCGTGCCGCTGGCGAAGTGGGCGATGCTGCTCGCTGGAAACTATCGCTGCATCACCGACGACGGCATGCGTACCGCGCAGGAGGCCGTGCACTCGAATATCGAGGAGTCGCGCTCGGTCTATAACTTCGTGTTCGACCTGTGCGTGAAACTGGGTGCCGATCCGAAGGACCTCGTGCCGTTCGAAAAATATGCGGCGGCGGCGCAGAGTCTGTCGCGTCCGGCGTCGGCCGCGCGCGCGCTGCAGAACGGCGCGCCGAACATCGAACGCGCCGACAAGCTGGTGCAGCTCATCGCCAAGCAGAAGGGCATGAGCAATCCGGTGGTGGATGCCATCGTCGCGCGGGTCGACCGGCGGCTCGAGGCGAACCGGAAGAAGCAAGCCTGATCTGTTTTCCCGCTCGGATAGCAAAAGGCCCGGCATCTGCCGGGCCTTTTTCATTCAGCGAACGCTTGCCGCGAATGCTCGCGACTAGTTCCAGGTCTGGCGATCGAACCAGGAGTCGATCTGCTTCTTCGCCGCATCCTTCTGGATGCCGTAGCGCTCCTGGATCTTGCCCTCAAGCTGGTCGCGCTTGCCGGCGATCTTGTCGAGATCGTCGTCCGTGAGATTGCCCCACTGTTCCTTGACCTTGCCCTTGAGCTGTTTCCAGTTCCCTTCAACGCGATTCCAGTCCATCGGATCGAACCTCATTCCTTGCGTCGCGCGATGTGCGCGCACGTTCACAGGGATAACGTTCTGATGCTGCAATGCGTTCCGCTTGCGCGGATGTGAGTCATCATGGGAACTTTGATGCAGCAGGCTCAGCCGGCGTCGCTCTGGAAATAGGCTTCGACCGGACCGGTGAGCTTGATGGTGATCGGATTGCCGAAACGGTCCTTTGCCTTGCCGGCGGCGACACGGACCCAGTTCTCGCTGATGCAATATTCCTCGACGTCGGTGCGCTCCTTGCCTTTGAAGCGGATGCCGATGCCACGCGCCAGCACGCTTTCGTCATAGAACGGGCTGCGCGGATCGTTGCTGAGATGATCGGGCGGGGTGGTGCTGGGCGTATCGGTCATTGGTTTGTCGCTCATGGACGCTTCGGTCTTGGCCTGTCGGGATGTGTCAGGGAACAGCGCGCCTTATCCGACAATGCCGCCGCCACCGCAATGGTCAGAACCGGAAACGCGTGAGGCGCCGCCACAGCGCGCCGGCTTGCGCCCGGACATCCGCCCAGACCTGCCGGGCCGCGGCGACGCCGGGTAGGGTATTGATGAAATCGAGCCAGCGCAGAAACCAGCCATAGGCCCAGGCGAAGGCCGGGATGGTGAGCAGCTTATCCTTGTTGACGTGGAACATGCGCTCGACCACGACGAGCTTGAGCACTTCAGCGATGACGATGATCAGGATGCCCTGGACCGGATGTCCGGTGGCGATCCGCCAGGCGCCGACCGGTTTCGCCGGTTCCAGCGCCAGCACCGGAACTACGAATAGCGCGAGCGCGGCATAGGGCGGCAGCCGCCGCAGCAGCTCGTACAGATGTGAGAACAGACCGAGCCGCGACAGTGCGGCGAATACCGCATGCGACAGGCGAAAGAAGATCGCGTCGAGAATGAAATAGACGATCGCCAGCGCCGACAGCGCGATCCGGCCCCATCTCCTGATCTCCGCACGCACCGTATTGTCGTCCTATCCCGCATGCCGCCGACAGCGAACTATGATAGCGTGTTCGTCGGCATTCAGAACAACACCGGGGGAGACAACATGATGAAATTCATCGGTACGGCAGCGGCTGCGATAACGCTGTCGCTGATCGTGGTAGCGCCAGCCGCGGCGGTCAGTGCCAAGGACAAGATGGCAACCTGTAAGTTCGGTGCCGACGACCAGAAGCTCCAGGGCAAGGCGCGGACGTCGTTCATGGCGAAGTGCATGAGCAGCGAAAAGGGTGGCGCGAAGCCCGCCGCCAAACCGGCTGCCAAGCCCGCCGGTTGATGCCGGCAGGGAACCACCGTGTTCCAGTCACGTTATCCGGCGGCGGCAGGACCGCCGGCGCGTGATGCGCGCGGCATTTTGGGGACGAATCACCATGGCTAAACAAGGAATTCTCGCCAGCACCGGGCAGACCATTGCCGGGCTGGCGGAAGCGGGCGTCGAAGGCGCGAAGTCGCTGGCGGAAGGCGCGGCCTCGACCGCGAGCGATCTCGCCAGCGGTGCGGTCGAAGGCACGCGGCGGCTGGTCAGCGGCAAGGGCCGCAAGCGTCGCAAACGCAAGACCGGCACGGTCGGGCAGGTGAAGCGTCGGGCTGCGAATCTGATGGCGAAGGCCAAACGCGAGGTCGCCAAGGCCAAGCGCCGGACCCGTCGCAAGACCACGGCGACGAAGCGCAAGCAGCGCGTCGTCACCGCCAAGCGCAAGGCAAAACGCACAGCCCGCAAGGTGGCCCGGACCGCGCGTAAGACCGCGCGCAAGGTGCGGCGCGGCTCCAAACGGGCTGCGAAGCGAACGGCCAGACGCGCCTGATCGGTGAGGTATCGAGGCTCGACGGCCGCCGGTTTCCGGCGGCCGTTTGCCGTTCGCCTTTCGGATCATGACTTTGCGGGGCTTTCCGCCTATGGTCCGGCCACGGCGGCGCTCCGCCGGACGATGAGGACCCTCGATGCTGATGACCGACACGCTGCGCACCGCCCGGCTCACCATGGGCGAGACGCGCCACGACTGGACCCGTGACGAGATTCGCGCACTGTTCGCGCTGCCGTTTCCCGATCTGATGTTCCAGGCGCAGTCGGTGCATCGCATGTATTTCGATCCGGCCGAGGTGCAGATTTCAACGCTGCTGTCGATCAAGACCGGGGGATGCCCGGAGGATTGCGCCTACTGCCCGCAGGCGGCGCAGTACGAGACCGGCGTCAAGGCCGAAAAACTGATGGCGGTCGAGGCGGTGCTGGAGGAGGCGCGCGCGGCCAAGGCCGGCGGCGCGACCCGCTTCTGCATGGGCGCGGCGTGGCGCTCGCCCAAGGATCGCGACATGGACAAGGTCTGCGCCATGATCGAGGGCGTGAAGGCGCTCGGCATGGAAACCTGCGTCACCCTCGGCATGCTCACCGGCCCGCAGACGTTGCGGCTGAAAGAGGCCGGGCTCGACTACTACAACCACAACATCGACACCTCGCCGGAATATTACGGCGACATCATCACCACCCGTACGTTCCAGGACCGGCTCGACACGCTGGAGCGAGTGCGTTCCGCCGGCATCAATGTCTGCTGTGGCGGCATCGTCGGCATGGGCGAGAAGCCGGACGACCGCGTCGGCATGATCCATGCGCTCGCCACCATGCCGGAGCATCCGCAGAGCGTGCCGATCAACATGCTGGTGCAGGTCGAGGGCACGCCGGTATCGCACGGCCAGCAGTTCGACCCGCTCGACTTCGTGCGCACCATCGCGGTGGCGCGCATCACCATGCCGCGTTCGATGGTGCGACTGTCGGCCGGGCGCGAGGAGATGACCGAGGAGACGCAGACGCTGTGCTTCCTCGCCGGGGCCAATTCGATCTTCTATGGCCCGAAGCTTCTCACCACGCCGAATCCCGGCCGCGACAAGGACATGGCGCTGCTCGACAAGCTCGGCATGGTGCCGATGGATGCGGGCGAATAAGTCATCCGAACTGCCGCACGAACGCCAGGCCCGCGAACAGGCCGGCGATCGCGATCACCACCGAGCCGATCACATAGAACGCCGCGAGGCCGACCTCGCCGCGCTCGTACAGCAGCGCGGCGTCGAGCGAGAACGTCGAGAACGTGGTGTAGCCGCCGAGGATGCCGGTGGTGAGGAACAGCCGCCAGTGCTGCGAGGCGCCGCCGACACCCTTGAAGGCGAAGTAGCCGGCGATCAGCCCCATCACGATCGAACCGGTGATGTTGATGAAGAAGGTCGCGTAGGGAAAGTGATTGCCGAGCATGCGCACGCCGGCGAGGTTGAGGCCATGCCGCAGCATCGCGCCGAGGCCGCCGCCGAGAAATACCATCAGATAGCCCATCGTCCGTCCTTTCTCTTCGTGTCGCCGAGACAGCAAAAAGGCCGCCTCGTGGCGGCCTGGACGCACGGTCCTGCCGCCTGACGCGGCCAAGCCGCATCGGTTGTTCGGCAGGAGTCATCAGCCCTTACGCCAATCGTTCTGGACGCGGCGTTGGGCGGTTTCGGGGGAACCCCATCCCCATCGCGGCGACGCTACCTAACCGGCTTGTCGTCGGTCAATCGCTCTCTGTTTCCGGCGCATCGATCGTGTTGCCGTTCGCATCTGCGAAACGGTGGCGATGAAATTTTGCTGGCCTACTGGACGGGACGCGGAAAGCGGGACGTAATGTCGCATCTGCCCCTGTTTTTTCCCGCAAGGATCGATCCATGCCGCTGTCGCTGTCCCGCAGGCTCTGCCGGGCCTTGTTCGTCCCCGCCATCGCTGCTCTGTCCGCCGCCGCCGCGTTGCCGGCGCAGGCGCAAGGCACGATGGAATTGAAGATTATCGCTCCGGCGGCGCCGGGCGGCGGCTGGGACCAGACGGCGCGGTCGCTGCAGCAGGCGATGATCGCCGAGAAGCTGGTCAAGAGCGCCCAGGTCATCAACGTCAACGGCGCGGGCGGCACGGTCGGCCTCGCGCAGTTCGTCAACGGCGCCAAGGGCGACGGCAATCAGTTGCTGGTCAACGGCTTCGTCATGGTCGGCGCGATCCTGCTGAACAAGTCGCCGGTGTCCTTGAAGCAGGCGACCCCGATCGCGCGCATCACCGAAGAGACGCAGATCATGGTGGTGCCGGCCAATTCGCCGATCAAGAACGCCAAGGATCTCGCCGAGGCGGTGAAGAAGGACGTCGCCAAAGTGACCTTCGCCGGCGGCTCGGCCGGCGGCGTCGATCACATCATGGCGGCGCTGTTCGTCGGCGCGGCCGGCGCCGATGCGTCGAAGGTCAACTACGTGGCCTTCTCCGGCGGCGGTGAATCGCTTGCCGCCATTCTCGGCGGCAAGGTCACCGCCGGTATTTCCGGCGTCAGCGAATACGAAGGGCAGATCAAGGCCGGCAAGCTGCGCGCCATCGGCGTCACTTCGGAGAAGCGGCTGCCGGATGTCGACGTGCCGACCTTCAAGGAGCAGGGCGTCGATCTGGTGCTCACCAACTGGCGCTCGGTGTTCGCGCCGCCCGGCATCACTGACGCGCAGAAGAAAGGTCTCTCCGATCTCATCGCCGACACCGTGAAGACCAAAACCTGGAAGGAAATCCTCAAGCAGAAGGGCTGGGACGACGCCTATCTGCCCCCGGACCAGTTCGCGGCGTTCCTCGACAAGGAGCAGGCGCGCGTCGCCGCGGTGATGAAGACCGTCGGTCTGGTGAAATAGACGCGGCCTCATCATGACATCATCGGACGATGCGGTGACACCGCAACAGCCGGGGCGGCCCGACAAGGCCGCCCTGGCTATCGCCGCCGTCTTGCTGCTGCTGGCGCTGGCGATCTTCTGGGACACGCATACGCTGGAGCTGGCGCCGACCTACGGCCTCGGTCCGAAGGCGATGCCCTATGTGATCGCCTGCGGCCTCGCGGTGCTGGCGGTCGCCAACGCGATCATGGCCTGGCGCGGCGAATTCCCACCGCGCGAGAGCCTCGATCACCGTGCCATCATTCTGATCCTCGGCGGCTTTGCCGCGCTGATCGCGCTGATCGGCCTCGGTGGCGGCTTCATCATCGCGACGGCGGTGCTGTTCACGGCGACGTCGGCGGCGTTCGGCCGCCGGGCGATCCATATCGATTTCGGCATCGGACTGGTGCTCGGGGTCGCGATCTTCCTGCTGTTTGACAAGCTGCTGACGCTGGCTTTGCCGGCCGGGCCGCTGGAACGGCTGCTGTAGAGTTTTGACGTGTCGCGTTTTCCTGACGCGAACCGGCTTTCCCTTCGCTTGAAAACGCTCTGAGGCGCCGCCATGGATACGTTCTACGCGCTCCTGCACGGACTGACGATCGCGGCGCAGCCGCTCAATCTCGTCTACGCGCTGATCGGCGTGCTGCTCGGCACGGCGGTTGGCGTCCTGCCCGGTATCGGCCCGGCGCTCACCGTGGCGCTGCTGCTGCCGATCACCTTCAAGCTCGACCCGGCGGGCTCGCTGATCATGTTCGCCGGCATCTATTACGGCGGCATGTATGGCGGCTCGACCACGTCGATCCTGATCAACACACCGGGCGAGAGCGCGTCGATGGTCACGGCGCTCGAAGGCAACAAGATGGCGAAAGCCGGCCGCGGCGGGCCCGCGCTCGCCACCGCGGCGATCGGCTCGTTCGTCGCCGGCACGCTGGCGACGCTCGGCATCGTCTTCCTCGCGCCGTGGCTCGTCTCGGTCGCGGTGAATTTCGGGCCGGAGGATTATTTCGCGCTGATGTGCGTCGCCTTCATCACCGTGTCGGCGACATTCGGCGATTCCCCGGTGCGCGGGCTGATCTCGCTGTTCATCGGCCTCGCGCTCGGTCTGATGGGCATCGATAAACTCACGGGGCAGGCGCGGCTTACCTTCGGCGTGCCGGACCTGCTCGACGGCGTCGAGGTGACGACGCTCGCGGTCGGTCTGTTCGCCATCGGCGAGGCGCTCTATGTCGCGTCGCGCCGGCATCTGGGTGAGGAAAAGCTCGAGCCGGTGCGCGGCTCGCTGTGGATGACGAAGACGGACTGGAAGCGGTCGTTCTGGCCGTGGATCCGCGGCACGCTGTTCGGCTTCCCGATCGGCGCGCTGCCGGCCGGCGGTGCGGAAATCCCGACCTTCCTGTCGTATTCGACCGAGCGCAAACTCACCAAGCATCCGGAGGAATTCGGCCACGGCGCGATCGAAGGCGTCGCCGGCCCGGAAGCCGCGAACAACGCGTCCGCCGCCGGCACGCTGGTCCCGTTGCTGACGCTCGGCCTGCCGACCTCGGCGACGGCGGCGATGATGCTCGCCGGCTTCCAGCAATACGGCCTCAATCCGGGGCCGCTGCTGTTCGCGGAACGGCCGGACCTTGTGTGGGGTCTGATCGCCAGCCTGTTCATCGCCAACACCATGCTGCTGGTGCTCAACCTGCCGCTGGTCGGCCTGTGGGTGCGGTTGCTGGCGATCCCGCAGCCGTGGCTCTATGCCGGCATCCTCGTCTTCGCGACCATGGGCACCGTTGCCGCGAAGCCGTCGGTGGTCGAACTGACCATGCTGGTGATCTTCGGCGTGATGGGCTTCCTGATGCGCCGCTTCGATTACCCGGTGGCGCCGGTGGTCGTAGGTCTGATCCTTGGCCCGGTCGCGGAATCGCAGTTGCGCCGCGCGCTACAGATCAGTCTTGGCGATCCCTTGGTGCTGGTGCAGAGCCCGATGTCGGCGACGCTGCTCGGTGTCGCGCTGCTCGCCTTGCTCGCGCCATTCATCCTGCGCGGCATGAGCCGCTTCAAGGCGAACGAGGATTGATCGCAAGGAGCCGGGGTCCCGCGCTTCTCCTTCGCAGCCTCATGGTGAGAGCATCGCCATCAGCGCGTTTACGCGCGTCTTCGACGCGCTATGGCGATGCGTCTCGAACCGTGGCGCGGGCGGGACTGTGGCCGCCTCGTCCTTCGAGACGCCCCGCCTCCGCGCTCTGCGCTCCGACGCGGCTCCTCAGGATGAGGCGGAATGACCGGTGGAGAGCGAGGCTTGCCGCGCCCTCACAACATCCCGAGCATGCGCGGCAGGAACAGCGAGATTTCGGGGATGTAGGTGACCATCACCAGGAAGATCAGCATGGTGATCAGCCACGGCAAGGTCGCCACCGTGAGTTCGGTGATCCCCATCCTCGCTATTCCGGAGGCTACATAGAGGTTGAGGCCGACCGGCGGATGGCAGAGCCCGACCTCCATGTTCACCACCATCAGGATGCCGAGATGGATCGGGTGGATGCCGAGGCCGGCGGCGATCGGGAACAGGATCGGCGCGGTGATCAGCACGATGGAGGAGGGCTCCATCACGTTGCCGGCGATCAGCAGCAGGATATTGACCACCAGCAGGAACTCGATCCAGCTGATGCCGCTGTCCTTGATCCAGTTCGTCATCGCCTGCGGGATCTGCTCGCTGGTCATCAGGAACGAGAACATCACCGCGTTGGTGATGATGTAGAGGATCATCGCGCTCATATTCGCCGATGACAGCAGCACGCGCGGCACGTCGCGCAGCCGCATGTCCTTGTAGACGAACACGGCGATGACGAAGGCATAGACCGCGCTGACGGCGGCCGCCTCGGTCGGCGTGAACCAGCCGGCATAAATGCCGCCGAGCACGATGACGATCAGCAGCAGGCCCCAGACCGATTCACGGAACGCGGTGAAGGTTTCACCCCAGGTGGCTTTCGGTAGCCGCGGATAGTCGTTCTTCCAAGCGCGATACCAGGTCGTCAGGCCGAGCATGGTCGCGAGGATCAGGCCGGGAATCACGCCGGCAATGAACAACTGACCGACCGACGCCGACAGCACGCGGCTGCCGTCCGGCCCGATCGCGGTGCTGCCGCCGGTCGCGACCGCAAACAGCACCATCACGATCGACGGCGGAATGAGGATGCCGAGCGCGCCCGACGTGGCGATGACGCCGGCGCCGAACCGCTTGGGGAAGCCCTGCTGCACCATCGCCGGCAGGATGATCGAGCCGACCGCGATCACGGTCGCCGGCGAGGAGCCGGACACGGCGGCGAACAGCGCGCAGGCCATGACGCCGGCGAGGCCGAGGCCGCCGTACCAGTGACCGATCATCGACGTGGCGAAGCGGATCATGCGCCGCGCCACGCCGCCGTGGGTC
>JAHBZF010000150.1 GCA_019635575.1 Pseudolabrys sp.
GGTCTCATTAACCGCTCTCAAGCGCCTCGAATCCCATAGTGGGTTGGAGGTTTACGAGACGACGCGCGATGAGGTTCGGCGAGCCTTCGAACGAGCGGGCATCGTCTTCCTGAATTCCGACCAGGGCAAGGGAGTGCTGTTGGTCGATGCCAAGAAGGACGCGTGAGTTTCGAAATACCGCGGCAACGCCACGACTTCGCGCTTCTGCCTCTTGCGTCATGATGACGATCAAATCAGCGTTAACAATCTACTCCAGAATGGATACATCTCGTCGCCAGGGGACGTTGTGACCAAGGCCGATTTTCTCGATCAGCCACCGGGCGGTGCGGCATTGACCGCCTACGACCACGCGCACCTGAAGCTTTATGTACGACTGCTCGACGCTGATGCCGCGGGCGCGGATTGGCGAGAGGTGGTCAAGGTTCTCTTCGATCTCGACGCCGCCCATGACGAAGCTCGCGCCCAACAGATTTATAGCGCCCATCTCGATCGCGCCAAGTGGATGACGCGGAGCGGCTTCTGCGAGTTGCTCCAGGGGCGCTTGCATTGAGGTGATGCAGAAACCGTATCACGGTCCAAGCACTTCGTGCTTCCCACGTCCCGTTCAACCGGGAATCGTATCTGCTGCATAACTCGCGTTGCAAAACATTGCGGGAGGCAGTGGAGGATGTCCGAAGAAAGAATCTGGCGCTCTGAAAGCGCCTATGAATATATCGACAAACTGTCGCCGAGCGATTTGGCATGGGAATTCCTGCGACGAAATCCCGATTACCTAAGGGCCTATCGCGACCTCGTCGCAGCCGGTCGGCTGACTGAAGACGTTGCGCAAGACTTCGCAAATCGATGGGGGTTGCGATTTCGCGGCCGATCCCAATTGCTCCGGTCTCATCCGACCGATCTTCTGGACGTCGCAAGTCGATCCCGCTGTTCTCACTCTCGCGCCGGGACCGACGCCAACCGAAGGGATCGGAATCCGCCCCGATGATCTGCGCGCCGGCGTCCTTGTCGAGCATGATCCGACGCTGGTCAGGATCGCCGTACAGCGTGAACCCTACGACATAGCGTTCGACAACGTCGGTGGCAGCCCTGCGCTCGCCGCCGTGGTGATGCTCGACGACCTGACGCCGGACCGCCTCATTGCTCTGTCGCGCTTCTGGAGTGCGATAGCCGGCAAGCCTGTGCCGCCCGATCCGCGCATGACCGATCAGCGCCGCCAACGCGCGCGGCATATGCTCCGCGCCGTCGATGCCCGCGCCACCGGCGCCACCTATCGCGCTATTGCCGAAGGCCTTTTCCCTCACCACGACGTTGAGTCCGCCGCCTGGGTCGGGACCGCGATCCGCGAGACCACCATCCGCCTGGTGCGCGACGGACTCAAACTCGTGCGCGGCGGCTATCGCAGTCTGCTTCGCCGGGCGCGCCGGGACCGCTGACACCCGACAGGGTGTCGATCTTATTCTCCTAACTTCGACATCGTGGAAGGCGCCGTCTTCGCGCCACCGTGCTCGCAACCCGCCGCTTTTTCCCAGCGGCATCCCGCGAGACCACGGAGGTTCGATCATGGCCGAAAAAGCCGCCATTCTACCGCCACGCTATCTGAGGACGCAGGAGGCAGCGCGCTTCCTCGGCCTGTCCGAGCGCACCCTCGAAAAGCACCGCACCTACGGCACCGGGCCGACTTACCGTAAGCTCGGCGGGCGCGTCGTCTATTCCGTCGACGACCTTCAGACTTGGGCGGATCGCGGGCTCGTCACTTCGACCTCCGATCCGCGCGGCGGCACGGTGCCGCCCGCCAAGCGCCAGCCATCCGCTTCCGCCAGTGCCGGCGGTCGCTTCCCGCGCTGAGGACGGCTCGTGTCGCCCGGCCGACATCATAGCGAGCGCGCGCAGCTCGATCTGTTCCGGGCGCTGCCCGGCGACCTGGCGCCGCGCGACGCGCAGGACCTCATGGCCTATCCCTTCTTCTCGCTCGCCAAATCGAAGCGCCTGGCGCCGATCGACTTCAAGGCCGGCTCCATCGTCATCCGCGTCGAGGCCGTGGCCGACCACGGCATGGCGACCATCTGGGACGCGGACATCCTGATCTGGGTCGCCTCGCAGATCGTCGAGGCGCGCGATCTCGGCCTGCGCCCGTCGCGCCTGATGGCGACCACCCCCTACGAAATCCTGAACTTCATCGGTCGCGGCGTTTCCTTGCGCGATTACGACCGCCTGAAAGCGGCGCTCGACCGGCTCCAGTCGACGACGGTGGCGACCTCCATCCGTCAGCCGACCGAACGGCGCATGCACCGCTTCTCCTGGATCAACGAGTGGAAGGAGCGCGCCGACCATCGTGGTCGGCCGCTCGGCCTCGAACTCATCGTGCCCGACTGGTTCTACGGCGCGGTACTGGACGACGCGCTCGTCCTCACCATCGACCGGGACTATTTCAGCCTGACCGGCGGGCTGGAGCGCTGGCTCTACCGCCTGGTGCGCAAGCACGGCGGCAAGCAGGAATATGGCTGGAGCTTCGACTTCGCCCATCTCCACGCCAAGTCGGGTAGCCTCTCGCCGCTCAAGCATTTCGCCTACGACCTGCGCGAGATCGTTCGCCGCCAGCCGTTACCGGGTTACCGGCTGACCATCCAGCCGTGCGCCAATGGCCCCGACATCCTCACTTTCGCGCCGACCGATCCGATCCCCTTCGGGACACCACGCCGTCGTCGCCGCGCCAACCGCCAGCCTGGGGATAAGCTGTGAATCGCCTCGTGCTATCAGGGACCGGCACTATCGTGCCATCGGGGACCGGAGTCTCGTGCTATCGGGGACCAAAATCGCCGATTCAGCTTTCTGAATCAGGCGCTTGCGGCCCCCGTAACGTCTCTAACCTAGATTCCTACGGAATCTTTCTAACGCGAGCGCGCTTTTCGGCTGCTGTGGACGAGTCCCCGATTGCCGGGAGACGGTCATGATCGTCGCCCTGCTCAACCAGAAGGGCGGCGTCGGCAAGACGACGCTCGCGCTGCACCTCGCTGGCGAATGGGCGCGCAATGGCAAGCGCGTCACTCTCATCGACGCCGACCCGCAAGGATCAGCCCTCGACTGGTCGCAGCAGCGCAGCCGGGAGGGGCTGGAGCGGCTGTTCGGTGTCGTCGGCCTGGCGCGCGATACGCTGCATCGCGAAGCGCCGGAGCTGGCCCGCGACGCCGACCACGTCGTCATCGACGGCCCCCCGCGTGTCGCCGGCCTGATGCGCTCGGCGCTTCTCGCCGCCGACCTCGTGCTGATCCCGGTGCAGCCGTCGCCGCTCGACGGCTGGGCCTCGGCCGAGATGCTGGCTCTGCTCAGCGAGGCGCGCATCTATCGTCCCGGTCTCGCCGCGCGTTTCGTGCTGAACCGCTGCGCGGCCCGCACGGTGATCGCGCGTGAGACTGCCGAGGCGCTCGCCGATCACGATCCACCCGTGCTGGCAGCCAAGATCGGCCAGCGCGTTGCCTTCGCCGAGGCCGCGCAGGGCGGTCGGCTCGTCTCCGAACTCGATCATGCCGCGCTGGCGGCCGCCGAGATCGCTGCGCTCGCCGACGCGGTTGAAGGGATCGCACCATGAACGCGCGGTCCCCGAAACGCGGCTTCGCCGCCCGTCCCGGTGATGCCGAAAGCTGGATCAGGACGCCCGAGCGTTCGACCGACAGACCGTCGCCGGCCGAGGATTTCTCGGCGCGACTCACCATCGACGTCACCGCCGACATGCGCGGCCGCATCAAGATCGCCGCCTTCCAGCGCGGCCAGACCGTCGCCGACATGCTGCGCGCCCTGTTCGCGCGCGAATTCCCATCCGCGCCGGGAGACAGCCAATGATCGGCTCCGCCGCTCCGCTGGCCTCGGGTGCAGCCACGGCGATCGCCGATCTCACCGCCGTCGAACTCGTCTGGATCGAGAAGCAGACCGAGCATTGGATCCGCTTCGGACGCGAGGTCCGCGAGCAGATCCTTGACCGTCGCCGCCGCATCCTGTTCTTCGCTCCCGGCACGATTTTCGCCCTGGTGCGCTGGGCCGCGAACGAACACGGCACCGTGTTATCGCGGCTCGACATCCTGCGCGCCGTGCGGCCCGGCGATCCCTGCCAGAGCGTCCCCACCGTAACGCCCGGTGGTGACATTCTGCTGCGCGTGGATGGCTGGCCGAAGGTCGCCCGCATGCTGGAGCGGATCGACGCCATCGAGGCCGATGGCATCGATCCCGCCGAGGTCTCGCCCGACCATTGGCGGCACGTCCACAACCGCCTGACAGCCGGCGAGACGCCGCGTCGCTATTCGCCCGACCGGCATCGCGCTTTCCTCCTCGCGCGGAGGACCGGCGCATGATCCGCCTCGGCTACGCCATCGCCACGACCGCCGCCGTCTCGCTGTTCGGCGTCATGTCGGTCGTCTCCTTCGCGCCCAGGCTCATCTGGAATGCGTCGGCCAGCGCGCCGATCGGCCTCTACGCCATCCAGCCGGAACGCTTCCCGGACATCACCGATCTCGTCGCGATCCGCGCGCCCGAGCCTCTCGACAGTTTCCTGGTCGAGCGCGGCTATATCGGACGCGACGTGCCGCTGATGAAGCGCATCGCCGCCCTGCCGGGACAGCGGGTCTGTCGGCGGGGCCTCGCCATTACGGTCGACGCCGTGCCGATGGGCGATGCGCTCGCGCGCGATCGTCTCGGCCGTCCGTTGCCCGTGTGGCAGGGCTGTCGCCTCGTCGCCGAGGGCGAGCTGTTCCTGATGAACTGGCAGGTCGGCGACAGCCTGGACGGCCGCTATTTCGGCCCGCTTCCGGCCTCCGCCGTCATCGGCCGGGCGATCCCTCTCTACACCGACGAGGACGGCGATGGCCGCTTCGTCTGGCGCGCGCCGACGCTGTGACGGCGCGCCCATGTCCATCCTCACCGCAATTCCATGGAGGCAATCATGTCCCTGATCGGTCAATTCACACGCGACGAGTCCGGCTTCATCGGCAATTTGCAGACGCTCGCCCTGCAACAGGACATCATCATCTTTCCCGCAGAGCCATCGGATGCCGAGAACGCGCCGGATTATCGTGTTCACGTCTTCGACGGCATGAACAACGAAACCGGCGCGGAGATCGGCGCAGGCTGGAAGCGGACCGGCGAAAAGGCCGGTGACTATATCTCGCTGCAGTTCGACGATCCGACTTTCCCGCAGCCGATCCGCGCCAACCTCTTCCAGTCCGCCGACGACAAATCGGCCTGGGGGCTGCACTGGAACCGGCCGCCCAGGCGCGGCGACCGGGACTGACCCATGCCGTCCCGTCGCTCGCGCGCTGTCACCGGGCGGTTTCCCGCCGCCCGGCTGACGGTCCCCCTTCTCCTTTCTGGCCTGTCTGCGGCAGCGCTCCCGGCGTCGCCCGCCAGCGCGCAGGCGATGCCTCCGGCGCACACCGCGACCGCCGATCCCTATGCAGGCTTCGTCACCGAAGCCGCGCGTCGGTTCGGCATTCCCGAGCTGTGGATTCGCGCCGTCATGCGCGTCGAAAGTCGCGGCGACGTGCGCGCGGTCTCGCCCAAGGGCGCCATGGGCCTGATGCAGATCATGCCGGCCACCTGGGCGGAAATGCGCGCCCGATACGCGCTCGGCGCCAATCCCTACGATCCGCGCGACAACATCCTGGCCGGCGCGGCCTATCTGCGCGAAATGCACGACCGCTACGGCTCTCCGGGCTTCCTGGCGGCCTACAATGCCGGTCCCGGTCGCTATGAGGATTATCGCGATCGCCGCCGTTCACTTCCGGCCGAAACGCGCGCCTATGTCGCCATGCTCGTGCCGGTCATCGGCGGGTCCGACATGCCGTCTCCCGTCACGGTCGCCGCCGCCGACCCACTCGCCTGGACGCGCGCACCGCTCTTCATCGTGCAGGCCGATGGCGGTTCGGCCGCAGATCGGCCGCAGCATGAGGGCGCGTCGGCTGCGCCATCCGCGCCGCTGCCGGAAGGCGCGCCCGAGCCGGCCGGCCCGCAAACCGGCGGCCTCTTCATCGGTCGCTCTTCGCCTGCGGGGCCGCGATGACCGCGTTCGCACAGGATCGCACCATGGCGGGCTCCAGCGCGGGAAAGGCGGGAGCGTGGGGAGGCACGGGAATCACAACCGCACGATGGCAGGATAAAGGGCCGCGATGTGCGGCTTGGGGCGGTTGTGGTTTTTCAAGGAGTTACCGCGCGATTGCGCGATGTGCGCCTGTTCGGCGTGAGGTGCGCTATCCGCGTCTGTTCAAGAATCTCAGGGACTTCGCGCGATGTGCGGGGCGCCAGCCATGAGCGGCGAAGACGATTTCCGCATCCGGCCCGGGCGCATCCGCTCCACCCGCGCGCAGTCCGCCAGACCCTTCATCGCCCAGGCGCTGGCCGCCGCGCACAAGGCCGGCGGCTCCCTCTCCCGCAAGGGAAGGATCGGCCCCGGCAACCGCTCGCGCTTCGGCCGTGGGCAGCGCGCAGCCGTGCAGGCCAACCGCCTGCTCACCGCCCGGTCACGCGGCGCAGTCATCAAGGCGCGCGTGGTCCGCCACGGCGGACGCAATGCGCCGCTCGGCACTCATCTCAATTATCTGCGCCGCGAGGGCGTCACCCGGGATGGGGAAAAGGCGCACCTGTTCGGTCCGGGTGGCGAGGAAGTGGACGCGAAGGATTTCGCCGGCCGCTGCGAGGATGACCGCCATCATTTCCGCTTCATCGTCTCGCCGGACGACGCCCTGGAGATGTCGGACCTGCGCGGCTTCACCCGCGATCTGGTCAGCCAGATGGAGAAGGATCTCGGCACTTCGCTCGACTGGGCGGCCGTCGATCATTGGAACACCGAGCATCCCCATGTCCATCTGATCGTGCGCGGCGTCCGCGACGACGGCGAGAACCTCGTCATCTCGCGCGACTATATCAAGGAAGGCATGCGCGACCGGGCGCGCGATCTCATCACCCAGGAATTGGGGCCGCGCACCGACCTCGACATCCGCCGCGGTCTGGAGCGGCAGATCGAGACCGAGCGCTGGACCGATCTCGATCGTCAGCTTGCCCGCGACAGCTATCGCACCGGCATCGTCGACCTCGCGCCGCATCCCGACCGCCGGCCCGACGAATTCCATGCCCTGAAGGTCGGGCGGCTGCGCAAGCTGGAACGGCTCGGCCTCGCCGACGAAATCGGTCCCGGCCAATGGACGATATCCGAGACCGCCGAGGCGACGTTGCGCGAGTTGGGTGAGCGCGGCGACATCATCAAGCGCATCCACCGCGGCCTGACCGAGCGCGGGATCGAGCGGGGCGCGGCCAGCTATGTGCTCGCCGCCGAGAGCATCGACGATCCGATCGTCGGCCGCCTGGTCGAGCGCGGCCTCGATGACGAACTGAAGGGCACGGCCTATGCCGTGGTCGATGGCGTCGATGGACGCACCCACCACATCAGGCTGCCCGACCTCGACGCGGCCGGCGACAGCGCACCGGGTTCGATCGTCGAACTACGCCGCTTCGACGATGCCCGCGGCCAACGCCGCGTCGCACTCGCCGTCCGCTCCGATCTCGACATCGCCGCCCAGGTCACCGCGACCGGCGCCACCTGGCTCGACCGGCAGGCGATCGCGCGCGAACCGGCGGCGCTCGGCGGCGGCGGGTTCGGCGCCGAAGTCCGCGACGCCATGGACCGGCGCGCCGAGCATCTGATCGAACAGCGCCTCGCCGAACGCCAGGGCCGCAGCGTCATCTTCTCCCGCAACCTGATCGACACGTTGCGCCAGCGCGAACTGGACGCGCTAGCCGAGCGGGTCACGGCCGAGACCGGACGACCGTTCAGCAAGGCCGGTGCAGGGGCTTATGTCGCCGGAACCTATCGCCAGCGCTTCGCGCTCGCCTCCGGTCGCTTCGCCATGATCGACGAC
>JAHBZF010000151.1 GCA_019635575.1 Pseudolabrys sp.
ATTTCCTTCATCTTGGCGACGACCGCCTTACCGTCAGCGGCGCTCTTCAGAGCGGCGACCGCCTTGAGATAGTGCATCAAGCCGGCATAGACACCCGCCTGCACCATGGTCGGCACCTTGCCGGCGGCATTGCGCTCGGCCTGCCAGCGCTTGGTCCACGCGCGGTTGGCGTCGGTCTGATCCCAATACCAGGTCTCGGTGAAGATCAGGCCCTGCGCGGTCGCGAGGCCGAGCGAGTTCACGTCACTCGCGAACACCAGCAGACCGGCGAGGCTCTGCCCGCCCTTGACGATGCCGAACTCGGCCGCCTGCTTGATGGTGTTGATGGTGTCGCCGCCGGCATTGGCGAGGCCGATGACCTTGGCCTTGGACGCCTGCGCCTGCAGCAGGAACGACGAGAAGTCGTTGGTATTCACCGGGTGGCGGACCTTGCCGAGCACCTTGCCGCCGTTCTTCTCGATCACCGCGGTGGTGTCGCGCTCGAGCGCATGGCCGAACGCATAGTCGGCGGTCAGGAAGAACCAGGTGTTGCCGCCGTTCTTGACGATCGCCTTGCCGGTGCCGTTCGCCAGCATCCAGGTGTCGTAGGTCCAGTGCACGGTGTTCGGCGAGCACTTGGCGCCGGTCAGATCGGACGATGCCGCGCCGGAATTGATGAACACCTTGTTCTTGTTGCGGACGACTTCATTGACCGCGAGCGCAACACCCGAGTTCGGCGTGTCGAGGATCAGGTCGACCTTGTCCACGTCGATCCACTGGTTCGCCATGTTGGTGCCGACGTCCGGCTTGTTCTGGTGGTCGCCCGAAACCATATCGACCTTCACGTTCGGATGATCCTTGGTGAAGTCGGCGATCGCCATCTTGGCGGCGACGACCGTGCCGGGTCCGGCGAGGTCGGCGTACAGGCTCGACATATCGGTGAGCACACCGACCTTGACGTTGATCTGCTGCGCCTGCGCGGTTCCGCAAGCGAGCGCCGCGGTGAGCGCGGCAAGTACGAATGCCTTCTTCATGGTGTTCCTCACGTTCTGTTTTTAAACGCCTAGATAGTCGTGCAGCTTGTCGACATTCGCCTCCAACTCGGAATTGGAGAACTGGTCGATGATACGCCCATGTTCCATGACGTAATAACGATCCGCAACCGTCGAGGCGAAGCGGAAGTTCTGTTCGACCAGCAGGATGGTGAAACCCTGCTGTTTCAGCGAGCGGATGGTTCGGCCGATCTGCTGGATGATGACCGGCGCGAGGCCCTCGGTCGGCTCGTCGAGCAGCAACAGCCGCGCGCCGGTGCGCAGGATGCGGCCGATTGCCAGCATCTGCTGCTCGCCGCCGGACAACTTGGTGCCCTGGCTCGATCCGAGCCGCTCCTTCAGATTCGGGAACAGCTCGAAGATGCGATCGAGCGACAATCCGCCTGGCCGGATTTCCGGCGGCAGCATCAGGTTCTCGCGCACGTCGAGGCTCGCGAAGATGCCGCGCTCCTCCGGGCAAAGCGCAATGCCGGCACGCGCGATCTTGTCCGACGCCAGACCGATCAGTTCCTTGCCTTCGAACTTCACCGAGCCTTTGCGCTGGCCGACGATCCCCATGATCGATTTCAACGTGGTGGTCTTGCCCGCGCCGTTGCGACCGAGCAGCGTGACCACCTCGCCTTCACGGACGTCGAAGGCGACACCATGCAGGATATGGGATTCGCCATACCACGCCTGCAAGTCGCGGATCGCCAGCAACGGATCGGTACGATCAAGCATGGCCGGTCCCCATATAGGCTTCGCGCACTTCGGGGTTGCTCGACACCGTCGCGTAATCGCCTTCCGCGAGCACGCGGCCGCGCGTCAGCACGGTAATCGTGTCGCACAGATTCTCGACGACGCTGAGATTGTGCTCGACCATCAACACCGTGCGGTCGGCGGCGACACGCTTGATCAGCGCGGCGATGCGGTCGATGTCCTCATGGCCCATGCCGGCCATCGGTTCGTCGAGCAGCATCATCTCCGGATCGAGCGCCAGTGTTGTGGCGATCTCCAGCGCGCGCTTGCGGCCATAGGGCAGCTCCACCGCCTGCCAATCCACGAACGACGACAGACCGACATCGGCGATCAAGGCGAGAGCGCGTTCGTTGTACTGGTCGAGGGTTTTCGACGAGCGCCAGAAATCGAACGACGTGCCGCGCTGCCGCTGCAGCGCGATGCGGACGTTCTCCAGCACGGTCATGTGCGGGAACACTGCCGAGATCTGGAACGACCGGACCAGCCCGAGCCGGGCAACATCGGCAGGGGCCAGCGCCGTAATGTCGCGCCCCTTGTACCGAATCCGGCCCTTGGTCGGCGCCAGAAACTTGGTCAGCAGGTTGAAACAGGTAGTCTTGCCCGCGCCGTTCGGCCCGATCAGCGCATGAATCGTCCCGCGCGCGACCTTGAGACTGACCCCACTGACCGCGACAAATCCGGCAAATTCCTTCGTCAAATCCTCGGTTTCGAGGATGATGTCGTTACTCATTCAGTGCGCTTCCCCTCGCCGCCATTGTAAGCATGGCTGATATGCCAGTCTCAACAGTCAGGAGCGGAAAGCTATCGAAATTTATCGAAAGTCGAATGTCGCCTACGCTATTGACGGAAAACAATTCTTCTCTAGCGGACGGGATTTTCGGCCTGCGCCGATTTGGGCTCCAGCGACATGACGGCCTGATAGGCATCGACCAGCCCTGCCCCGAAAACGTCGTCCCGGCCGGGATTGCCCAGATCGCGGGCCGTCGCCGTCAGGATCGCCCGCACCGCATCGGTTTTCAGGCCCGGACGGCGCTCCAGCAGCAGGGCAATCACGCCGCTGACCTCGGCCGCCGACAGTGAAGTTCCGGACGACACCTGATAGCCGCCGGCAATCGCCGGCGCGACCACGTCAATCCCCGGCGCGGCCACTGTCACATAACGTCCCTGATTGGCACGCGGAAACACGGCATCCTCGGCGCCAGTCGCGGTGACGGCGATGACATTCGGATCGGCGGCGGGGTAAAGCGGCGGCGATTGCGCGCCGGCGTTGCCGGCGGCCGCCACCAGGATCGCACCCTTGCGCGACGCCGCGAGCAAGGCGCGCGTCATGGCCGGATCGGCCGGACCGGCGAAACTCATATTGATGACGCGCGCCCGCTGCTCGACCGACCAGTCGAGACCCTTGAGGATGGCGAAGGTCGTCGCCTGCGCCGAAGGACTCGCTGACGTGCTGTCCGGATCGAACGCCCGCACCGCGAGGATCTGCGCCGCCGGCGCGCTGCCGGTGAAGCCGCCCCGCGCGGCGATCAGCCCGGCGATACCGGTGCCGTGATTGTGCACGTCCGCCGGCGATGCCGCCGCGTTGAACTGCGCGACGACCACGCCTTGCAGCGCCGGATGCGATAGATCGATACCGGAATCGATCACCGCGACACGCACGCCCTCGCCGCGCGCCCGTTCATGCGCCTGCGGCAGATGCAGCTTGTCGAGCGCGTATTGCGGCACCGGAACGGACGCAGCCTTCTGCGCCCCTCGGTCGTCCTGCTGCAACGTATAAACGTAATTGGGCTGCGCACCCGATATCGCGCCCTCACGCTCCAGCGCGCGAACCGCCGCCGGCACGCCGCGGCCGTCGGCAATGCGCCAGCGCAGCAAGGTCGCGCCCGCGAGCGCACTGCGATGGGTTTCGACCCGCGACAGACGGTGCCGCTGTTCGATGGCGGCGAGCGCACGCGGCGCGACCGTCGTGGGCACGGTGGCGACGATCTCATCGGGAACATAACGGTTCTCGCCCGCGGCCGGCACACCGCTGACGCGGTTCGCGTTGGGCGCCCGGTTCGGCGCGCGGCGCGGCTGCGCGCGCTGTGGCGGGTCATCATAATACTCAGGCGGGGCCGTGTTGGCGTTGGCGATGCCCTGCATGATGATGCCGCCGATCACGCCGGCGGCGATGCCGGCGCCGACGCCACCCCAATTCGGTCCGCGGCCACCACCCGGCGTGCCGGGACGTCCCGGCGTCGTGGTCGGCGGCTTCACGCCGATGCCCTTGCCACGGCTGTACATCGACTGCGCATGGCTTGCGCCGCTCATCGTCAGCGGCAGCGCTGCTGCCAGCAGGGCGATCAAGATCGCTTTCAGGATGCGCCGCGCCTGCATGTTCGCCTCCGTCGCTGAAACGGTTGCTATTCAACCGTCGCGATAAATCCGACCGTCTTGTCCTGCTGCAGCCGCCGCACCGCCTGCGCCAGCGCCTCCTTCGGCAGCGCGGTCACGGCGACGCGCAGTTTGAAAAAGCCGGCGGCGTTCGGGCCATCGACAATCGACAGCTTGTTGGCCTTCAGGAAGGCGGCGATCTCCGCCGCGTTGGCCTGCGGCGCGAACTGCACCATGGCGAACGACCCGGTGTCGGTCGCCGGCGCGCTCGCGGTCACGTAACCGCCGCGCTCACCATTACTTCCATTTGGCGGCACCATGATCGCGGTGATCACGGCCGCCTGCAGCACCAGGGCGAGCACCGCGGCCGCGGCGGCGTAAGCGAGGCTGCGCGGCGATACGCTCGCAAGCCAGCCGGAGAACCGTTCCGACAGGCTCGCCGACGCGGCGCTGTATTTGCGCGGCGCTTCCGCCTCGATCTGATGGAACAGCTTGTCCATCGCACGCGCCGATGGCACGCCGAGCGTCTCGTTGACATGGATGGTGCCGCCAAGTTCCTCGCGCACCAGCTCGAACTGCCGCGCAAGCTCGGGATCGCTGGCGAGCGCGTGCTCGACGCGCTGCGCCTCGTCCGGGCTCAGCGTGCCCACCGCATGCCACGGCAGCAGCATCTCGATCTGTTCGCGGTCCGACGGAGTTTCAGTCACGGTCACGGCCATCCTCGATCTATGCCTTGCGCCTTCAAGAGCTCCGACAGTTTCTTGCGGGCGTAGAACATCCGCGTTTTCACCGTCGCTTCGGGGATGCCGACGATCGCGGCAACCTCTTCGACCGATTTCTCGTGATAGTAGACAAGGTCCACGATCTCGCGATGTTCGGCCGACAGCCCCTGCAAGCACCGCCGCAGGGCCTCGCTCTTGTCCTTCTTCGCGGTGGCGGTCTCGGGATCGTCGCTCTGATCCGGGATCGCCTCCGCCGCCTCCTCGTCCAGTTCCTGCTCGGGCCGCTTGCGCAGCGCCGACAGCGCCTTGAACCGCGCGATCGCCAGGATCCAGGTCGTGGCGGCGGACCGCCCCTCGAACTTCCCGGCCTGACGCCACACGTCCAGGAACACCTCGCTGATGAGGTCTTCCGCGGTCGCCTCGTTGCGGACGAGCCGCAGCACGAAACGGAACACTTTCACGTGGTGCCGTGCGTACAGCACCTGCATCGCGAGCCGATCGCCTTTGGCGATGCGCCCGATCAGGATTTCGTCTGATGTCGTTTGCATCGCGTCGACGGGCGGCTCGTTGTTTGGTCGCACGGCCCGCCGATCAGGTTCAAAACGGATGGCAGCGGGCGGCGGCCCGTCGCGGGGGACAGAAGAACACCGCGATTTTTGCCGCAAACCCCTGAATCCGCAAGGAAAAGTGAGGAACGAGGCATGGAATCGGCTATTCGCGCCTAAAAAGCCGTTATGATGCCGCCTATGCACCCGACGCCCTTGCCGCTCGACCGCCTGAATGCCCTCCCGACCGCCGAATTCGTCGCCCTGCTCGGGCCGGTTTTCGAACACGCCCCCTGGGTCGCCGAGACCGTGGCCGGGCGGCGCCCATTCCCGACCGTCACGGCCTTGCATGAGGCCATGATGGCCGCCGTCCGTGCCGCCCCGGTGGAGCGCCGGCTCGCTTTCGTGCGCGCGCATCCGGAACTGGGCTCGAAAGTCGCCCGCGCCGACATCACCGCGGAATCCCGTGCCGAACAGGGCAGCCTCGGCCTCGACCGCCTGAGCGACAACGATTTCACCCGGTTCCAGCACCTCAACGCGGCCTACAAGGCTCGGTTCGATTTTCCGTTCATCGTCTGCGTACGCCGCCAGACCCGCGCCGCGATCCTCGCTTTGTTCGAGCAGCGGCTCATGAACGCGCCGGACGCGGAGCTTGCCACCGCGCTCGACGAGATCGGCCACATCACCCGCCTGCGGCTCGCTGATCTGGTCGATGGCGCCGGCATGCCGCGCATCCATGGGCGGCTGTCGAGCCATGTGCTCGACACCGTGACCGGCCGGCCTGCCGCTGGCGTCAAGATCGCGCTCTACGAAATCGACGACGCCGGCCTCGGCCTGATCGCGGAAGCCGTCACCAATGCCGACGGCCGCACCGACGCGCCGCTCCTGTCCGGTACACCGCTCCGGCGCGGCCGCTATGAACTGCGGTTTCATGTCGGCGACTATTTCCGCCGCGCCGGGCAAGATGCCGGATGGCTCGACGTGGTGCCGATCGGCTTCGGCATCGCCGAGCCGGAGGGGCATTATCATGTGCCGCTCCTGGTGACGCCGTGGAGCTACACGACCTACCGGGGAAGCTGATGGCCACTTTCGACACGATCATTCGCGGCGGCACCGTCGTCACGGCGGCGGACACGTTCAAGGCCGATGTCGGCATCCGCGGCGGCATCATCGTCGCGCTCGGCTCCGATCTCGGCGACGCGACAGAAATCGTCGATGCGACTGACCTGCTGGTGCTGCCGGGCGGCATCGACAGCCATGTGCACATCGCCCAGCCATCCGGCCCCGGCATCAGCATGGCCGACGACTTCGCAAGCGGCACCCGCTCGGCGGCGTTCGGCGGCAACACCATGGTGCTGCCCTTCGCCATGCAGCAAAAGGGTGAATCGCTGCGCGAGGTGGTGAAGCAGTATCACGCCAAGGCCGACGGCCAGTGTTACGTCGACGTCTCGTTCCACCTCATCATCGCCGACGCCAGCGACACCGTGCTCGGCCAGGAACTGCCGGCGCTGGTGGAGGACGGCTACACCTCGTTCAAGGTATTCATGACCTATGAGGGCCTCGCCCTCTCCGACATGGAAATGCTCAACGTCATGAACGTCGCGCGCGAGACCGGCGCGCTGGTGATGGTGCACGCGGAGAACTACGACGCGATCCGCTTCCTCACCGATCGGCTCGAGCGCGCCGGCCACACCGCGCCGCGCTATCACGCGACCTCTCGGCCGATCCCGGTGGAGCGCGAGGCAACGCATCGCGCGATCTCGCTCGCCGAGATCATCGACGTGCCGGTGATGATCGTCCATGTCTCCAACCGCGAGGCGATGGAAGAGATCGCCCGCGCGCAGCGGCGTGGTCTCAAGGTCTATGGCGAGACCTGCCCGCAATATCTGGTGCTGACCGAGAAGGACCTCGACGGCCTGAACATGGAAGGCACCAAATATGTCTGCTCGCCGCCGCCGCGCGACACCGCGAGCCAGCAGGCGTGCTGGGAAGGATTGCAGCAGAAAGTGTTCTCGCTGTTCTCCTCCGATCACTGCCCGTTCCGCTACGATGACCCGCAAGGCAAGCTCAATCCGAAGGGCCGCACCTCGTTCCGCTGGGTGCCGAACGGCATTCCCGGCGTCGAGACGCGGCTGCCGATCCTGTTCTCCGAAGGCGTCGGCAAGGGCCGCATC
Organism: Pseudolabrys sp.; assembly: GCA_019635575.1. GTDB lineage: Bacteria > Pseudomonadota > Alphaproteobacteria > Rhizobiales > Xanthobacteraceae > Pseudolabrys. Next base: position 7,584 of record JAHBZF010000151.1, read on the forward strand.
ACGCTCAACGATTTCGTCGCCTTCACCGCGACCAATCACGCCAAGACCTACGGCCTCTATCCGAAGAAAGGCACGATCGCGGTCGGCTCCGACGCCGACATCGTGTTGTGGGACCCGAAGCGACAGCTCACCATCTCGCAGGAGCTGATGCACGGCGGCAGCGACTACACGCCTTACGAAGGCATCGCCGTCACCGGCTGGCCGGTGTCGACCATCGTGCGCGGCCGCTTCGTCGTGCGCGATGGCAAGCTCGTGGGCAAGACTGGCGACGGTCAATATGTCAGCCGAGA
>JAHBZF010000152.1 GCA_019635575.1 Pseudolabrys sp.
AGCAAAACATTCATTCAGCCGCGCGGCATGGCCGAAGCGGTCGGCCCTTTTTCCCGCGCCGTGCTTATCGGCGAGTATCTGCACATCGCCGGCACCACGGCGCTGAGCCACATCACCGGCGACTATTACGAGCGCTACGTGCCGCCCGGCATCGAAGAGCAGACCCGGCTGACGCTCGACAACATCAAGATGTGTGTAGAGGAGGTCGGCGGCACCATGGACGACATCTTCAAGGTCGTCATCATGCTCAAGAACCCCGACGACTATAAGAAGATGAACGCGGTGCGCGGCGAATATTTCAAGAACGCGCCGCCGATCAGCACATGCTTCCGCGCCGAAGTCATGCGCCCGGACATTCTGGTGGAGATCGAAGCGGTCGCGTGGCTGCCGAAGGCGCAAAGGCGCTGACGGACGTCAGCCGGCGACCGTGCCGCTAAACCTGTCTCGCCTTGCCTCCCTGCGATGCCGCCATATAGGCGCGAATCCGGTCCTTGAGGCCGGGCCGGGCCGCGGAACGCACGAGAGCCGCAAGCTCCTGCGAGCCATCGGACAGGGCCACCCGGTGAAGCGCCCGCACCGTTTCCCGGTCGAGACGGCTCGCGGCAACGCGCTCCGCCTCGATCCGCTGGTCGGTCGCATCGGCGTCGATGCGATCCGTGACCAGGCCGATGCGGAGCGCGGTCTCCGCGTCGATGATGTCGCCGGACCGGACCAGAGCACGCGCGGCGTCGCTGCCGACCCGCGCGATCAGTCGTGCCGTGCCCAGGATCAGACCAAATCCCGCACCGGGAAAGCCGATCCGCAGATCATCCAACGCGACCCGCCGGTCACAGGCCGCAAACAGATCGGCGCCCGCGCCAAGGGTCACGCCCTTGCCGATCGCGAGCGTCACGAACGGCGCACTGAAGACCTTGAACAACAGAGTTTCGATCCGAACGAAGCGCAGCAGCAGATCGCCTTCGCTTTCATGACCCAACGTTGACAGATCGAAGCCGGAGCAGAAGGATTTTCCCTCGCCGACAAACACGAGCAGACGGACCTGATCCGCGACCGCCTCATCGAATGCATCGTGAAGCTGCGATACCAGCGGAGCATTCAGCGCGTTGCGCTTGTCCGGCCGATGAAGCGTGAGGATGGTCACACCATCACGCCGCTTCGAAACTGTCAGGTCCGACATACTCATCGTTCATCCCGCGATACGGCCGAGCGGTTGCAGGGCGCAGATCAGACGCGGCCCCACAGATTGGGAACGACGTCATTGCTATAACCGGACACGAAGGATTTTTTCGCTCCCGAGACCGGATCGAAGACGTGCCGCGATACCTTGCCGATATTGGCGCCATAGACATGGATGGAGATCGACGGGCGATCGCTTAATCCATTGGAGACCTCATGGATATCGCCGACCGCCGGAGACACCGCGTCGATATCGCCGGGCAGCAGGGTGTCCGCTTCCCGCGCCACCAACGAGCCGTCGGTCTGGACCTCAAAGCGCCGGGAGCACTCCTTGCCGCGAAGGACGCCGATCAGGCCCCAGACGGTGTGATCATGAACGGGTGTTTTCTGCCCCGGACCCCAGACGAAGCTGACGATCGAGAACCGCTCCAGCGGATCGCAATGGAGAAGATACTGGCGATAGTATTGAGGATCCGGCGCCGCCGCGAAATCGGGCAACCAATCGTCGTGCGCGATCAATCTCGATAAAATCGTTCGTCCTTCCGCAAGGAGGGCCGCTTCATCCTGCGTACTGCTGACGAGCGCCGTGAAATCCACCGCGCATTGCCGTAGCCGGTCAATGGTCATCTGTTTTGCCCCCCTCCTTCCGCCGACATCCCGCGCGTCAGCCGCGCGCCACAGACGGCGCTTCGATGACAGGCGATCAAAGTTGATAGCGCGAATAGGACGTCACAGCCATCACGTCGCATCTGTGAATTTTCAAAACTCAGTTTGGCTGACCTATCGCTATCGCGACAATCTCGATCTCCTGCTGGCCGGTGCCGACAGTTTCGCCGACGGACTTTCCCATCATCGATCGCATAAGAGGGGAGGAATGCGAGACAGTGCCCGAAGAGGGATCGGCTTCATCTTCGCCAACAATCCGATACGTTTGCACCCGACCGTCGTTGCGCTGAAACGTGACTGTCGTGCCGAACGCCACCACCTCATTGCTCGTGGCAGCCTCGACGACCCGAGCAGACCGTACCCTTGCGGCGAAATAACGAGCATCGCGCAATGGCAGAGCAGATTGGCGCCGCCGCTCGTTGATATCCTCGAACTTTTCCGCGGCTTCACAGGCGGCGATAGCCACCTGGAGATTGTTCTCCAGTTGGCGAAAGCCGGCCTCAGTCACCAGGTTCGGGTACGGCGAGACTGGCCTTTCCCCAATCACGGTTTCCGAAGCTGCTTCAGCGCTCTCTTCCTTGACGAATGCGACGCTCATTCCAGCCTCAATTGTCTAAGTGCTTATCGGCATGCGGGCATCGAGCCGCGGTGTGACCAGGTCCCCACCATGAGCGCAGGTTACGCAAAGTTCCGTCGGATGAGGCCTCTCATAGTCCTCCAAGCGCCCTGCTTAATCTGGCTGCGCTCGCCACTCCGGATGCTATCACGCTTGGCACCGCCGCCACGCAAATGTCGGCTGCGGAGGCAGTAAAAGCTGAACCGCTTTACTCCGGCAAGAAGTACAAGCATTGCCACAGACGGCACGCCTGGAAGCGGAGAGGCGGCGGCCGATGTTCCGTTGCGCTTTGCGCGCGGCGAATCGCAACCACCGTGAGCGATATCGCAATGGCGGCCTGCAGCACTCTTTGCTGCCGACGATTCGAATGGCCAGTTCACCGAACTCCGCTCGCCCCTTCATGTGCGGCGGCGCTTCGGCTCAAAGACGGTCTCCCGTACCACTTTAAAAACTTGCTGACTTTTGTGTTGGGCTGGTTAGGCAAACCGCTCAACGACTCTGAGCGGCTACCAAACAGTTTTGGCTTTGGTTGATGCCTTCAGCTCGCTGCGAGAGGTTGTGGTGCTAGACGATATGTCGAAAAGACAAAATGGCTTCCTTCCCGCTCGCTGCTTCTGTATTAACGACTTTGCCATCGCCTGCGCCGAAGGGAATGTCAGAGTTCAGCATGATTATTGATACGCACACACATGTTTGGAGCTTTCCGTCGTATGGCGATCTCAGCCCGTACATCAAAACAGCGGCTGATCTGATCGCACTTCGCACGCGACATCCGGAACTCTACAATCTCAGTCTAACGGAGTCGCCAATCGATAATTCTGACGACCTCATCGGCGACATGGATAAGAACGATGTCGCCTTCGCGCTGATTCAGGCCCGGCCCGGATATGTGACAAATGATCAGGTTGCTCAATCCGTTGCGCGCCATCCGAACCGGCTCGCGGGCTTGGCCCGTGTCGGGCACGATCAGGAAGCTGCAGGCTATCATGAAGACCCCGGCCCTACGCGGGAATGGGCTCCCGGCGAAATCGAGCGCTGCCTGACGGATCTCAGGATGAAAGGCGTCGGGGAGATCTTTGTTCGGGCGCTCACGAATGAGATCAATCCAGAACATATTGCACGCGACTTGGACGGGCTGATGAACGTCGTTTCAAAGCATCGCGTACCGATCCAGTTTCCGACGGCCTGGACTCAGTTTCCAGGAGGCTTGTTTTACGGCGATCCTCTCTGGGTGGATGAGGTCGCTTGCCGGCACCCGAATGCGCCGATCATCCTGACGAAAATGGGCCGCAGCATCGGCAGGTACTTCGACAGCTCGATGACCGTGGCGATGCGCAACGTGAACGTCTATCTCGATGTGGTGGGGACGACCGCGGAGCACCTGCGCTTCGCCATCGATCGGATCGGCGCGCACCGGATTCTGTTTGGAACGGACTGGTCAGCGACTTGGCGCTGGGTGACCGTGCCCGGCCCTCTGCACCAGCAGCGGTTGAAGGTTCTCGATGACGCCAGACTCAGCGCGGAAGAACGAAGGCTGATCCTGTGTGACAACGCAGTGAAGTTGTTCAAGCTGGATGCCGAGATCGCGAACGTGAAAGCCGCCTAGTCTTCGCCATTCAATATCTTCGGCCTTGATAGCCTCCTTGGCCATCCCGACCATTTTCCAGAACAGGTAGAACCATGACTAAACGTTTCAGCCGGCGCACGTTTGCCAAATCGCTTGCCTCGGTTTCTATGCTGATGGCAGGCAGCACCGTCGGCCAGTTCTCGCCGGCGATGGCGCAGGCCAAATATCCGTCTCGCCCGGTGACGATCGTCGTTCCGTTCGGGGCCGGCGGCGTCGGTGACCTGACTGCGCGCCTTGCTGCCATGCGCCTGAGCGAGAAACTCGGCCAGCAGTTCGTGATCGAAAACAAGCCTGGGGCCGGCGGCATCGTCGCGGCCCGTGCGGTCACCGGCGCCGCGCCGGACGGCTACACGCTTGGTCTGGTCGCAAACGGCACAGCCGTCAGCGTTGCGATGTTCAAGTCCTTGCCGATCGATCCCGTCAAGCAGTTCGAAATGATCTCGCTGATGGGAACATTCGATCTCGTGATCGTTGCCTCAGCAGATTCTCAGTATCAATCGCTGAGGGATTTCATCGCCGCCGCGAAGGCGAAGCCCGGCGCGCTGAATGTCGGGACGATTTCCATCGGCAGCGGCCAGCATCTCGCCGCCGAGCTGCTAAAAATGACCGCGGGCGTCGACGTTCAAATTGTCCCGCATAAAACCAGCGGCGATGTCATCACCTCTCTGTTGCGGAACGATGTGCAGATCGGCGTCGAGATCCCCGCGGCGGTCAACAGCGTGCTTGCCGACCACAAGGTGCGCGGGCTGGCAACAACGGGATTGAAGCGTTCGCAAGTGAAAGAGCTGGCGGGGATTCCCACCGTCCAGGAGCAAGGGATCGCCGGCTTTGAGGTTGTGTCTTGGAACGGCTTTTTTGCACCGGTCGGAACGCCCAAGGACATCATCGCCACCATCAACACGGCCCTGCACGAGATCATGGCTGAGCCCGATATCCAGAAGCGTTATCTCGATCTCGGAGTCCTGGCTGAAGCAAGCTCTCCAGCTGATCTGAAAGACAAGCTCATTTCTGATATTAAGAAGTGGTCTGATGTGATCCAGCGCGCAGGCATCGAAAGGCGATAGGAGGCGCGAGTATAGGCCGGACATGTTTAGCTCGTAGGCCACGCATTAGTTTTCCGGCGAGCTAACGCACAGCTAGCAATTTTCGCGGAACTGCGCCGAAAAACAGCGAACGGATGGGGACGAGTAAAATTCAAAATATGCCGATTTTTAAAGGATAAATTGAACGTCTGCGCATGTGGACAAAAAGCCCGGCCCACCGCAGATAGTTAACGGCGCCTTAACCCCACGGCCCCTATCCTCGCGGCCACGTGTTTTTTGCCGCTGGGGGCGGCCGTTTCGTGATGCCCGATCAACAACATGCGCAACATCAGGACGTGAGTGCCGACGACCGCCGCTCGCCGTTCGTGCGCCTGACCGAGCTTCTCGGCGATACCCCGCCCGGCATGCCGCCGATCAACCTGTCGGTCGGTGAGCCGCAACATCCGGTGCCGCCGTTTGTCGGTCCGGTGCTGGCCGCGCATATCGCTGAATTCGGTCGCTATCCCGCCAACAAGGGCATCGAGCCCTATCGGCAAGCCGCCGCCGCGTGGCTCGGCCGCCGTTACGATCTGCCGCGGCCGGTCGATCCGGAACACGAAGTGCTGGTGCTCAACGGCACGCGCGAAGGACTGTTTCTCGCGGCGATCGCGGCGAAGCAATTTGTCGGGCCGCGCGCCGGACGGCCGGCGATCCTGCTGCCGAATCCCTTCTATGCCGCCTATGCCGCCGGAGCGACCGCCGCCGGTTGCGACACCATCTACCTGCCGGCCTATCGCGAGCACGGCTTCCTGCCCGATCTCGACGCGTTGAGCGAAGACCTGCTCAAGCGCACCGTCGCGTTCTATTTCGCCTCGCCGGCCAATCCGCAGGGCGCGGTCGCCGATCGCGCCTATCTCGCGCGGCTGCATGCGCTGGCGCAGCGCCATGGTTTCCTCGTCTTCAATGATGAGTGCTACAGCGAGATCTACAGCACCACGCCGCCCGCCGGCATGCTGGAAGTTTCCGGTCCGGACTTTGCAAACGCGGTGGTCTTCCACTCGCTGTCGAAGCGCTCGAACCTGCCGGGTCTGCGCATGGGCTTCGTCGCCGGCGACCGCCGCTTCCTCAAGGATTTCCTCGAACTGCGCAACGTCGCCGCGCCGCAGGTGCCGGTGCCGGCGCAGCGCGTCGGCATCGCCGCCTATAACGACGAGGCGCATGTCGACGACAATCGCGACATGTACCGCGCGAAATTCGATCTCGCCGATCAGATCATCGGCGATCGCTATGGTTATACGCGGCCCGCCGGCGGATTTTTCCTCTGGCTCGACGTGTCGGCGCAGGGCGGCAGCGAGGCCGCCACCAAGCTCCTCTGGAGCAAGGCCGGAGTGCGCGTCGTACCCGGCAGCTATCTCGCGCGCATGCAACCGGACGGGCGCAATCCCGGCGAAGGTTTCATCCGCGTCGCCATGGTTCAAGACAAAGAGACCACGGCCGAGGCGTTGCATCGCCTCGTCGCGGTGCTCGGCTGACGGAGGCCCGTATGTCCGCAATCGATCGCACTCACGACGCCGTCGCGTATCTGCACGATCATTTGCGCGAGATGCTCAAACGCCGTCTGTGCGAGGGCGCAGGTCTCGTCCTGATGACACTCGCGCTGCTCGGCGCGATCGCGCTGGCGACCTGGTCGGTGCAGGATCCCTCGCTGAGTCACGCGACCACCGCGCCGATCCGCAATCTGCTCGGCGCGCCGGGCGCGATCATGTCGGATCTCGCGACGCAGTTGTTCGGCGTCGCTGCGTGTCTGCTGCTGCTGCCGGTCGCCGTGCTCGGCTGGCGGCTGATCGCGCATCGTCCGCTGGGCGATCTGTGGCGCGTGATCTGCTGGATCGCACTGCCGTTCGCTGCCGCCGCGGTCGCGGGCTGTCTGCCGCGCACCGCGCACTGGCCGCTGCCGACCGGCCTCGGCGGCGTGATCGGCGATGCCGTGCTGGCCGTTCCGGGCTGGCTGTTCGGCGATCCCAATGCGCTCGGCCGTCTCGTTTATGCGCTGATCTTCGCCAGCGCCGCGGTCGCGTTGCTGATCGTCGCCTTCGGCTTCTTCGCATCGGCTCCCGCCGCGCGCCGGGACGCGCATGTGGAAGAGGACGACGAGGCGGAAGAGGATGCGGCGGACGAAACCGAGGAGCGCGAAAGCCGCTTCGCCATCGTGCTCGGTCTTCTGGCGCACGGCATGATGAGCCTCAAATCGCGGCTGTGGCGCGCGATCAAGGGCACGCCGCGAACGATGCAGCGCGTTGCGCCCGCAGCTCCGGTGGCCCGTGGCCGCGTCGAGCCGCGCTTCGACGGCGGTGACGCGCGCCGCGCGCCGGCGCCGCAGGCCGTGGAAGACGACGACTCCGAAGAAGAATACGAGGACGACGAGGCGGAAGAGGAAGCAGCGCCGGCACCGCGCCGCGTCGCCGCCAAGCCGGCGAAGAAGCCGGCGCGTCGCGGCAGCGGGTACGACTTCCCGCCGCTGTCAATCCTGGCGCAGCCGAAAGCGAGCGACCGCCAGGTCATGAGTCAGGATCAGCTCCAGGGCAACGCGCAATCGCTGGAAAGCGTGCTGCAGGACTTCGGCGTGCGCGGCGAAATCATCAATGCGCGGCCCGGCCCC
>JAHBZF010000153.1 GCA_019635575.1 Pseudolabrys sp.
GTAGGCGCGGCCCTGCTTGTCGAGCTTCTGGGTATAGGCCGGCGCGTCGGACGCGGCCGCCGTGGTCTTCAGCGTCGACAGCTGGTCGAGCGATTGCATGGTCTCAGCCATTACACGGCCCTCTTGTTCTTGCGGCTGGCGCCGGCGAAGTCGACGACTTCCGGCTTCTGCGCTTCATGCGGATGGTCGGGACCGGGGTAGACGCGCAGATTGCCGAGCTGCACGCGGCCGAGCGGACCGCGCGGCAGCATGCGCTCGATCGCCTTCTCGACGACGCGCTCCGGGAAGCGGCCGTCGAAGACCGCCTTGGCGGTGCGCTCCTTGATGCCACCCGGATAGCCGGTGTGGTGGTAGTAAACCTTCTGCTCGCGCTTGCGGCCGGTCAGAACGGCCTTCGCGGCGTTGATGATGATGACATTGTCGCCATCGTCCACATGCGGCGTGTAGGACGGCTTGTGCTTGCCGCGCAGCCGCATCGCCACCATGGTCGCGAGCCGGCCGACGACGACGCCCGAGGCGTCGACCACGACCCACTTCTTCTCGACCTCGGCGGGCTTTGCCGAAAACGTCTTCATGGAACTGATCCTTGGAATCCGGACGCCGCGAGACCGCGGTCGTCGTTGCGCGGCTGTGTACGCAACCGGCGGCATCCGGTCAATGCTCCGGATGGTCAAATAACTGAATTAAATCAGTAGCTTGAAAAAATGGTATTTTAATACCAATTCCTAAGAGCGTGGCGGAATGGAATATGTCGAGGTCACATGGGCCACCGGCTCGTCCTCGCCCTCCGAGTAAAGCACCACCTCGCCCACCGCCAGCCGCTTGCCGAGCTTGAGCAGGCGCACGTCGGCGACCAGCCCGGCCTGGGCCGGCTTGCGCAGGAAATTGATGTTGAGATTGGTGGTCACCGCCAGCGCCACCGGGCCGATCGCCGCCAGAATGGCGACATACATGGCGAAATCCGCGAGCGCCATCATCGTCGGTCCGGACACCGTGCCGCCGGGCCGGACGAATTCCGGACGGAACGCCTGGGCGACCCGGCAGCCCTGTGCGGTGATATCGACGATGGTCAGGCCGCTGTCATCGTTGAACACCTGCGGAAACTCGCGCCGCAGATAGGTCTCCATCTCCTTGACCGACAACGCCGGCACCGCCATGTGAAAGGTCTCCCGTCCGCGTGCTGCGACTCCGATACTATCGGCTTCCGCGTCAGCGCAATACGAGAGACCGCTGATACCGATCCGCGAGACAGGTTTCGCATGAACGTTCAGGACGTCCGCACCGCCACCGGCCCGCTGCTGATGCAGCGCAGCGACAGCATCGCCGTGCTGACGCTCAACCAGCCGGAACGGCGCAATGCGCTGTCGGAGGCGATGCTGGCGGCATTGTCGAACGCACTGACCGCCATCGCCGCCGACAAGAGCGTGCGCGCCATCATCCTCGCCGCCAACGGACCGGCGTTCTGCGCCGGACACGATCTCAAGGAATTGACCGCGCGGCGCAGCGACGAAGATGGCGGCCGCGCCTATTTCGCGACGATCATGACCGCCTGCAGCGCGATGATGCAGCAGATCGTCGCCATGCCGCAGCCGGTGATCGCCGTGGTGCATGGCGTCGCCACCGCCGCCGGGTGCCAGCTCGTCGCCAGTTGCGATCTCGCCGTCGCTTCTTCCGCCGCCAAGTTCGCGACGCCGGGCGTCGATATCGGCCTGTTCTGTTCGACGCCGATGGTGGCGCTCTCGCGCAACGTCTCGCGCAAGCATGCGATGGCGATGCTGCTCACCGGCGACATGGTGGCGGCCGACGAGGCGCAGCGGATCGGCCTCGTCAATTCCGTCGTCGCGCCCGGCGAGGAGATGGACGCGGCGCTGGCGCTCGCGCGCAGGATCGCCGCGAAGTCGAGCTACACCGTCAAGGTCGGCAAGGAAGCCTTCTATCGCCAGGCCGAGATGAGTCTCGCCGCCGCCTATCGCTACGCCTCCGAAGTGATGGTGGAAAACATGATGGCGCGCGACGCGGAGGAAGGCATCTGCGCCTTCATCGACAAACGAACCCCGACCTGGGAGGATCGCTGACATGAAACGCTCCGTCGCTCTCGCCCTCGCTGCTCCGCGCGCAAACTGGATGACACGATCCTGGATGACCCGCTCGCTGATCGGCGGAGTGGCCTGGGGTGCCGCGCTCACCGCCGGCTTGACTGGCCTCTCGTTCGCGCAATGCGGCGCCGCCTGCATCGACACCACGGCGACGACCGCGGCGGTCTCGATCGCGACCGGTATCGTGGCGATGGGGGCCCTCACCGCGCTCGCGCGCAATGGCCGATAACGCCGATCTCGTCTTCACGCCGGCGGCGCGCGCCGAGCAGGAAGCGCGCGGCTCCGCCAAAGCCTATGCGCAGCGCATCGCCGAGGGCTTTCCCAACACCGTCTCGGAGGAGCTGGCGCGCTTCATCGCGCTGCAGGACACGGCGTTCCTCGGCACTGTCTCCGGCGCCGGCGCGCCCTATATCCAGCATCGCGGCGGCCCCAAGGGCTTCATCAAGGTGTTAGACGAACGGACGCTCGGCTTCGCCGATTTTCGTGGTAATCGGCAATACATCACGCTTGGCAATCTGGCGGAGAGCGACCGGGCCTTCCTGTTTCTGCTCGATGCCGCGCGCCGCCAGCGCGTCAAGCTGTGGGGCCGCGCGCGTGTCGTCGACAATGACCCCGATCTGCTCGCCAGACTGGTCGATGTCGGTTACAAGGCGCGACCGGAACGTGCCATCCTGTTCACGATCGATGCCTGGGACAGCAACTGCTCGTCACACATCGTGACCCGCTTCTCCGAGGCGGACATCGCGGAGGCGATGGCGACGGTGCAGCAGACGATCGGCGCCTTGCAGCAGGAGAACGCCCGGCTGCGGGCATTGCTGGCAGAGAAGACAGGCGAGCCTCAGGAATGAACCACGACCTTCCCTATGCCGACGCGTATATCCGCGGCATCCTCAACACCACCAAGACCATCGCCATGGTCGGCGTGTCGCCGAAGGAAAACCGGCCGAGCTATTTCGCGTTCAAATACCTGCTCGAGCGCGGCTACAGGATGATCCCGGTCAATCCCGGCCAGGCCGGCAAGGAGCTGCTCGGCCAGCGCATCTACGGCAAGCTCGCGGATATCCCCGAGCCGATCGACATGATCGACATCTTCCGCGCCTCGCCCTACGCGATGGGGATCGTGCAGGAGGCGCTGACGCTCAATCCGAAGCCGCAGGTGATCTGGATGCAGCTCACCGTGCGCGACGACGCGGCGGCGAAGCTCGCCGAGGACAACGGCATCAAGGTGGTGATGAACCGCTGCCCGAAGATCGAATACGGCCGCCTGTCGTCGGAAATCTCCTGGATCGGCGTCAATTCCCGCACGTTGTCGTCGAAGCGCGCCAAGGTCATGGGCAAGGGCGTGCAGCGCATGTCGCTCAACCGCACCACCATGAGCGGCGGCACCACCGACGCCACCGATGCCGCGCAGCGCGCGCAGCAGGAAGAAATGGCGCAAGGCAGCGACTAAGGAAACGACCGAGGACGCGACAGCCTTCCGCAACGCGGCAGCAGATCATTTCCCTGCGCGCGCGAGGCACGGCCGTTTCATCCTGCCGGACACCTGCGACGCAGATACCATCTCCCCTGCCTTGACGGCTCGGCCCCCGAATTTGATAACCTGTGCTGCGCCGCATTCCGCGGCGCACCGCTTTTCTCCGCGCCGATTTCAGGGTCCATCATGACAGAGCGAACACCGGGCTTCTCCACGCTTGCCATCCACGCCGGCGCCCAGCCGGATCCGACCACCGGCGCGCGCGCGACCCCGATCTATCAGACCACGTCGTTCGTGTTCGACGACGTCGATCATGCCGCCTCGCTGTTTGGCCTGCAGGCGTTCGGCAACATCTATACGCGGCTCGGCAATCCGACCAACGCGGTGCTGGAGGAGCGCGTCGCCGCGCTCGAGGGCGGCACGGCCGGTCTTGCGGTCGCGTCGGGCCACGCCGCGCAATTCATCGTCATGCACACGCTGATGACGCCCGGCGACGAATTCGTCGCGTCGAAGAAGCTCTATGGCGGCTCGATCAACCAGTTCAACCACGCCTACAAGAACTACGGCTGGAACGTGGTCTGGGCCGACCCGGACGATATCGGTTCGTTCGAGCGCGCGATCTCGCCGAAGACCAAGGCGATCTTCGTCGAGTCGATCGCCAATCCCGGCGGCGTGATCGTCGACCTCGAGGCGATCTCGAAGATCGCCAAGCAGGCGCGCGTGCCGCTGATCGTCGACAACACGCTGGCGACGCCGTATCTGTGGAAGCCGATCGATTACGGCGCGGACATCGTCGTGCACTCGGTCACCAAATTCCTCGGCGGCCACGGCAACTCCATCGGCGGCGTGATCGTCGATGGCGGCACGTTCAACTGGTCGCAGGAAGGCCGCTATCCGATGCTCTCCGAGCCGCGCCCGGAATATCAGGGCATCGTGCTGCACGAGACCTTCGGCAACTTCGCCTTCGCCATCGCCTGCCGCGTGCTCGGCCTGCGCGATCTCGGCCCGGCGCTGTCGCCGATGAACGCCTTCCTGCTGCTCAACGGCATCGAAACGCTGCCGCTGCGCATGCAGAAGCATTGCGACAACGCGCTCGCCGTCGCCACATGGCTGTCGAAGCAGGACAAGGTGGCGTGGGTCAGCTATCCCGGCCTGCCGAACGACAAGTACCACGCGCTGGCCAAGAAATATTGCCCGAAGGGCGCCGGCGCGGTGTTCACCTTCGGCCTCAAGGGCGGTTACGAGGCGGGCGTCAAGCTCGTCTCCAACGTGCAACTGTTCTCGCACCTCGCCAATATCGGCGACACGCGCTCGCTGATCATCCATCCAGCCTCGACCACGCACCGGCAGTTGTCGGATGCGCAGAAGGTGCAGGCCGGCGCCGGACCGGACGTGGTGCGGCTGTCGATCGGCATCGAGGACGTGGCGGATATCATCGCCGATCTCGAACAGGGACTGAACGCCGCCTGATCGGCGTGCGGTTCTCAAAAACAAAAAGCTCGGCAGCGATGCCGGGCTTTTTTTTTATTAGCTCAGAAAAATATCACGCCTTCTTCAAGGTCCGCGCCACGAAATCGCGCATGCGCGCCAGCGTCGCGTCCGCCACCCAGATCTCCGTCACCTCGGCGTCCAGCGCCGCGCCGCTCGCCGCCAGCCGCTCCGTCGCGGGCTGGCGCAACTGCCGCTTGCCCATGGCGAACGCGGCGGGAGACACCGCCGCGAGCTTTTCAGCCGCCGCGACGGCACGCGACAGAATATCCTCGCGCGGCACCAGAGCGTTGACCCAGCCCCGCGCCACAGCCTCGTCCGCCGTGACGGTCGCGCCGGTGAGGATCGCCTCGGCGAGATATTGAGGCGCCGTGACGCTGCGCATCACCTCGAACGCCAGCGGCGGGAACGGCACGCCGACGAGGATTTCCGTGACTCCCATCTTCGCATCATTGCGGCCGCCATCCTGCGCCATCAGCCGATGGTCGGCGCAGCAGGCGAGAATGCAGCCGCCGGCGATGGCGTGGCCGTTGATCGCCGCGACCACCGGCTTCGGAAAATTGAAAATCGCGTCGTAGAGCCGGTGCAGCGCCGGCAGGAATTCGCGGATGTAAGGCACGCCCGCCTCGACCATCTGCGGCAGATCGACACCGGCGGAGAACATCTTGCCCTGCCCGGTGAGCACCACCGCGCGCGAGGACGTCTCCCGCAGCCGCTGGAACCGCAAGGTCAGCGCGTCGCAGAACGCAACATCGAGCGCATTGGCCTTGCCGTGGTGCATCTCGACCACGGCGATGTCGCCCTGCTCCATCACATCGATCATGTCGCCTGCTCCGCTGCACGGGCCGGAACCTCGAGCGGCCTCCGCTCGACCCGATGCCGCAACCGCTCGGCGTGGATCACCGCGACGGTGAGCACCACCACCGCCATCGCCTGATGCGTGATCGCGAGATCGAGCGGCACCACCAGCAGCAATGTCGCGATGCCGATCCCGGCCTGCACCGTCACCAGCGCCGCGACGGTGAGCGCCAGCGTCCGGGCGCGGTCGCCGAGCGGCAGGCGCAGCGCATCGGCGGCATGCAACATCGCCAGAATCCAGATCAGATAAGCCAGCATTCTGTGCTGGAACTGCACCGTGAGATGGTTCTCGAACAGATTGCGCCACCACGGCGTGTCGAACCAGAGCCGCGCGCCGTCGGGAATGAAATGTCCGTCGATCAGCGGCCAGGTGTTGTAGACGAGCCCGGCATCGAGCCCGGCGACCAGCGCGCCGAGATAGATCTGCCCGAGCACCAGAAGCGCGATCAGCAGCGCCAGATTGCGCGTCCGAGACGGCGCCGAAACCGGCGGGCGCGGCAGCACCTGCTGCGCGGTCCAGACAATCGCCGCGTAGATCGTGCACGCCAGCGTCAAATGGAACGCGAGCCGATATTGCGAGACGCTGGTGCGTTCCGTCAGCCCCGACGACACCATCCACCAGCCGACCGCGCCGAGCGCCGCGCCGCCGCCGAAGATCAGCCACAGGCGCTTGCGCAGATGCGGCTCGATCCAGCCGCGCCACAGGAAAAAGACGAATGGAAAGAAGAACACCGCGCCGATGGTGCGCGCCAGCAGCCGGTGCGACCATTCCCACCAGTAGATGGTCTTGAACGCGTCGAGGCTCATGCCGCGGTTAAGTTCGCGGTATTGCGGGATCGACTGGTATTTCTGGAATTCGGCCTGCCAGTCCGCGTCGGAGAGCGGCGGCACGACGCCGAGCACCGGCTTCCATTCGGTGATCGACAGCCCGGATTCGGTGAGCCGCGTCGCGCCGCCGACCACGAGGGTCAGCACCATCATCGCGGCGACGATCAGCAGCCAGAGGCGGACCGCCCGGCGGCGGGCGTGAAGGGATACGGCGGAAGCGGTCATGGCGATTCTTGGCAAATCTTGGCAAAGTCTTTGACAGAACGGTTTGACGATGCAGGTGCGGCAGTCTCGTCCGCGCGGCACCCGCGACTTCTCTCCGACTTGCCCCGTGTCGGCCACGCCCCTATAGACCCCCGCATTCCGCCCTGCAATGCGGCGGATTCGGCGCCTGATGCGAGGTCAGACATGCACATCCGCACCCGGAAACTGATCGGCGCCTTCGCGCTGTTCGCGCTGGTGATCGTCTGGGCGCTGCTGGCGATGGCGCTGGCGCAATCCGCCCTCACCTCGATCAACGGCTGGGTCGCCGGGATTTATTACGTGGTGATGGGGCTGGGCTGGGTCTTGCCGGCGATGCCGCTCGTGTGGTGGATGCAGAAGCCGTAGCGGTGGCGACCTGACGCTTCTGGGCAACGCGCTCAACTTTTCCCACGCGTGGTACCCTCTCGCTCCGCCTCATCCTGAGGAGGCGCGCAGCGCCGTCTCGAAGGACGAGGCGGCCACAGTCCCGCGCACGCCCCGTGGTTCGAGACGCCCCGCCGTCGCTTTCAGCTCCGGCGCGGCTCCTCACCATGCGGCTACTTTGGGCCTCTTGACTTATTTCCTATATGCCTATAATCCTATATCCGTCTTGCTCACGAGGGGCGTCATCTAGAGGCGTCTTGATGGTGGAGCAC
>JAHBZF010000154.1 GCA_019635575.1 Pseudolabrys sp.
CTCAAACTGTTCGGCTGATCCGTCAGCCTTCACACACAAGACGGCCAAACGGCGGGGGAAACCCCGCCGTTTTACATTTGATTAACCATCCTCGACGAGAGTTCCACACGGCAACGCCCGCCGACGGAGCGACCATGGCGCTGAAAGTCGAACTCAAGCCGCACGAGAAGATCCTGATCGGCGAATGCGTGATCACCAACGGCGATCAGCGCACGCGCTTCATCGTCGAGGGATCCGCGCCGATCCTGCGGGAAAAAGACATCATGACGCTGGAGCGGGCCGATACACCCGCCAAGCGCATCTATTTCGCGGTCCAGCTCATGTACACGTCGCGCGACCCGCGCGCGCACCATGACGCCTACTTCTCGCTGATCCGCGACATCGTGCAGGCAGCACCTAGCGCCTGGCCGCACATCGAAATTATCAATAATCATATCTTAACAGGCGAATTGTATAAGGCTCTGAAGCAAGTCCAGAAACTGATCTCCTACGAACAGGATCTTCTCGCCGATGCAGCACGCGACTAATGCGTACGGTCAGGTTGCGAAACAGACCGCCAACCCGCGACAGCTCGAAGCCGATCTCCTGCTGAAAGCGGCCTCCAAGCTTCAGGCGATCCAGGACGGCTGGGACAGTCGCCGCCCCGAGCTCGATGCGGCGCTGCATTTCAACCGCAAGCTCTGGTCCGTGTTCATGACCGCCGCAACCGGCCCGGACAATCCGCTGCCCGCGCAGGTCAAGCAGAACGTCGCGAATCTCGGCGTGTTCGTGTTCAAGCACACGCTGTCGATCATGAGCGACCCGAAGCCGGAGCAGCTCCGCTCGCTGATCAGCATCAACCGCGAAATCGCCGCCGGGCTGCGCGGCGCCTGACGCCACCGGCCACTGCATACGAAAAAGCCCTCGATCATCGAGGGCTTTTTTTATTGGGCCTGGAAGAGTCTGATGCCGGTCAGATGAAATTGACCAGGCTGATCTTGTAGAGCGATGCGGTGACCTGCAGCGATGCCTGCATGCGCGTCTGCAAGGCGAGGATCTGCGAGCCGACCTCCTCGTTCGACACCCCGTTGATCTGCTCTTGCAGGTTCGACAGCGTCGCCGAGGTCTGCTGATGCCGGTCGCTCGCCGCCTTGAGCGAGGATTGTGCGCCGGCAAGCTCGGCCTGGATATTCTGGATGCTCTGCACGCCCTGCGGCACGTTGAGCGTGGCGGTCAGTCGCTGCTGCAAGGCCGTGTTCTTGGCGGTGGCGTTGGGATCGCTCGCCGAATACGTGGTGGCCGCGGCGACGGCGAGGCTCTGCAGGACGTTGCGGATGCCTTGCTCGTTGGCGCGCATGCCGTAGGACACGCTGATCGACTGGTCGATATTCGCCTGCGCGGTATCACGCGCCGAGCCGGAACCGGCGTCGCCGGTGTACCACGACACCGTGTCGGCCGAGGTCGCGTCGCGCAGCGATGTGGCCGTGTCGTAGGGCGGTCCGTCGACGCGCTGCGCCGGATGCGCAGCATCCGCGTTGAAGAAATCATTGGACGCCGCCATCGCCGAGGCCGCCGACAGCGACGTCTGCGCCAATTGGCCGACCGAGGTGGTCAGTGCCGTCTTGATATTGGCCGCGGTGGCGTCCGGCGTCGCGCCGATGGTGAACTGGTTGGCGCCGGGCGGATTGTCCGTGGTCGCCGTCAGCGTGATGCTTTCGCTGGAGCCGTCCGGCAGCGTGAAACCGACGCGCACGGTGTCGCCGGCGGAAGCATTGGCGGTGCCGAGGTCGACCGACATGCTCTTCGGCGAGCCTGTCGGCGCGGTCACGGTCGCGCCGGTGATCGAGGTGGAGATGCCGGAGAGCTTGAACCCGAACGGCGAGGTGGCTGAATCCTCCGCGATCGCCACCGAGGTCGTCGTCGGCGCGGTGAGTTGCACGCGGCCAAGACCGCTGGCGCCGAGATCGGCCTGCTGGCGCTGATCGATCAGCGTGCGCAGGCCGTCCTGCCCGCCATTGCCGTTGAGGATGTGGTCGAGCGTGTCCACCGACGGCGCGTCAGTGGCGCTGCCGGAAAACATGTAACGGTCGCCGACCTGCGTGTTGAGCAAGGCGAGAAATTCACTGAGCGACGACATCGCCGTCTTCTGCGCGGTGGTCTGGCCGAGCGCATCCGGATCGAACTTGCCGGCGGCGACCGCCGTCTTGGTGTTCTGGCCGAGCGTCGCCATCCGGCTCAATGTGGTCTGCGCCAGATCGAGCCGGGTGCCGACCATGGTGATGGTGTCGTTGTAGCCGTCGGTCGCGGCGAGCCGCGAACTGAGCGTCACCGAGAGGCCGCGCTGCAAGCCGAGGCCGGCATAAGTGGTCGATTTCTGCCCGGTGCCGAGCTGGCGCGTCAGATCGTCGAGCTGGGCGCGCATCTGCACCAGCGACTGCACCATCATCGCGGATTTGGAGCCGATCGGGATCACACTCATGGCCGTCTCACCGGGTTCACGGCAGCGCCTGCATCAGCGAGTCGAGCATTTCCCGAACCGCCGACATCACGCGCGCATTGGCCGCATAGTTGTTCTGGAGCCGCAGCAGGTTCGACATCTCCTCGTCGATATTGACGCTGGCGCTGTCGTCGAACCGTGACTGCAGCGAGGAGAGCACGACGTTCTGGCCGTCGCTCAGGCTCTTGGCCGCGTCCGCCGCCTGTCCCTGCTGGCTGATCACCTGGCGCAGGAACGAGCCGATCGAGCCGCTATAGGGCGACGCCGCGGTGCCGACACCGCTCGCCGCCGAATAGGTCTGCGACGTGCTGGTGAGCTGCGCATAAAGGAAGTTCGGCCGTGTCGGATCGGCCGCGGTGGTGCCGGACTGATACGATACCAGCGCCGCCGGATTGGTGATCAAAGCCGGGTTGACGGTGATCCGCCCGGCGAACCCGGCCGTCTGCGATCCCATGCCGTTGATCGCACCGGTGAACGCGACGGCGCCGTCGGTGAAGAGAGGCATCTCGCCGCTGCCGCCGGCAAAGCCGGTCATGGTCGAGGTGGTCGACAGGCCGGCGACGGTGGCGCGGCCCGAGCCATTGTCGAGAACTCGCAGGGTGTTGCCGCCGGTGGTCGAGGCGATCAGCCCTTTCGATGTCAGCGCGTTGTTGATCTGGGTCAGTACCGACGACATGCCGCCGGAGAAATCGAGGCCGAACACCTGATCGTTCGGATCGGCGGTCGCGCTGTTGGACAGCGGCAGGGCCGACGGATCGTCGACCTTCATGAAGGTGATTTTTTTCGTCTGGCCGGTCGTGGCGTCGACGTAGCTGAGATTGACGGTGTTGCCGGCCTGCAGGCTGGCGAGATCGACGTCGAAGCCGCTTTGCGCGCCGGAGGTTGCCGCGGTGCCGGCTACCGTCTTGTCGGACAGCGCGCGCGACATCGCCGCCGCCATCTCGTCGAGCTGAGTCTGGGTCTGCACCAGATCCTGGTCGCGCATCTGCAGATAGGCGGCAATTTGGCCGGAGCGGATCGAGCCGGTCGCGACCAGATCGATCTGCGTGCCGTTGTCGCCGGTCAGCATCAGCGTGCCGACCGAGCGCTTCGACGGATCGGCACTCCATTGATTGGTCGCCGTCATCGTGCCTTGCGCGTCGAAACTCAAGGTCGCGGTCGATGACCCGACAAGCTGAATGCCGCTGGTCGTGAAGATCTTGACCTGGTTCTGGTCGCCGGCGACGACGTTGATATCCATCAGCTGCGAGAGCTGGTTGATATAGGCGTCGCGCTGGTCGAGCAGCGAGGCGGTCGTGCTGTCCGCCTTGTTGTAGGCGGACAACTGGCCGTTGATCGCCGCGATCTGCTGCATCGCGTTGTTGGCCTTGGCGACCGAATCCGACAGGCCAAGCTCCGCGTCGCCGCGCAGCGCCTGCACCTGCGTGCTCATGGAATTGAGCTGCTGGGTCAGCACTTGCGCCTGCGCGATCACGTTGGCGCGCGCCGACGGGTCATCGGGACTGGTGCTCAACGCTTGCAACGATTGCGTAAAATTGTTGAACACCGTGTCGAGCGCGGTCGAGGAGCCGGGCGTGCCGAACACGGTCTGGATGCGTTGATAGAAGTCCGACCGCAGCGAGGCATAGGACGCGCCCGAAGTCTCGGTGCGCAACTGCCGCTGCACGTATTGATCGAGCTGGCGCTGGATTTCGCTGACGGCGACGCTGGTGCCCGCCTGGCCGGCGGAAATCTGCACCGGCACCGCGACTTTCTTGACGTAGCCCGGTGTCTCGGCGTTGGCGACGTTGGCCGAAATCACCGACAGGCCGGTCTGCGTGGTGCGCAGGCCGGCAACGGCGGTGGCAAGGGCTTGGTTGAGGCTCATGAGCCGTCAGCCTTCGTCAAGGTTCGAACCGTCAGCGCAGCATGTTCAGCAGGTCCTGCACCATCTCGTTGCTGGTGGTGACGACCTTGGTGTTGGCCGAATACGCCTGCTGGGTGATGATCAGCTTGGTGAATTCATCGGCGATGTCGGTGTTCGAGCCTTCCAGCGACTGCGCCAGGATCGAACCGGGCGCGTCGTAGGTGGCGACACCCGAACCGTCGGTGGCGACGAAGGCACCGCCGTCGATGCGCTTGAGCTGCTCGGCGCCCTTGAAATTCGCCAGCGTGATGTTCGCAAGCACCAGCGTGCGGCCGTTGGAATACGTTCCGACGATATTGCCCTTGTCGTTGACGCCGACCGACTGCAGTTCGCCGGCGGCAACGCTGTTCTCCTGCTGCAGATTGACCTTGCTGTCGCTGTTGAACTGCGTGAGGCCGGTCTGACCGAAGGCCACGGTGATGTCGCCGAGCGACACGCCGTTGATCGTCATGTTGTTGATCACCGTGCTCGACACCGCCGGCGACATCTGGCCGTTGGCGCCGAAGGTGAAGTTCACACCGGCATTGGTCCAGGCCGGATTGGAGCCGGTCGCCGCCGAGTCGTTCTCGTAATAGAGATTCCAGGTGTTGGCGCCGACCTTGGCCCAGCGCAGATGCACGTTGACCGAGGTGCCAGCCGCGTCGCGCGCGGCGATAATCCCGCCCTCGACGGAGTTGGCCTGGAACGCGGTCTTGTCGGCACCAGCCACATTGCCGGTGGCCGGATAGGCCGAGGTCACGCTCAGACCGAAATTCGCCGCCGACGCGGTGCCGCCGACGGTCAGCGTATGCGCCGGATTGGTGGCGGTGATCGAGATGTTGCCGGTGCTGTCGACCGACGTACTGACGCCGGACAGACCACCGAGCGCGGTGCTGAGATCGTTCAGGGTCTCGACGTTGCCGGAACCGAAGGTGATGGTCTGCGTCGGACCGCCGTTCACCGACAGCGTCAGCGTCTGGCCGTTGAGCACGACGCCCTGCGTCAGCAGGTTGGTCGGATTGGTCGAGCCGGAGGAAATGCCGAACTCGGTCAGCAGGCCCGGCGTCGTGCCGGCGCCGATGGTGAGCTGAGTTTTCGCATCCGGGCCGGTGAGCGTCAGATGGCCGTTGCCGTCGTCGCCCGCCGTTACGCCGGTCGTGCCGGTCTGCGCGTTGATTGCCGCCTGCACGGCCGCGAGGTTGGCGCCAGCGCCGATAGTGATGTTGGTCGAACCGATCACCAGCGTGCCGCCGGCGGACGAGAACGTGGTCAGATCGACCGTGCCCTTCAGCTTGGCGGGGGCGTCGGCCGCAAGCGTCGCGCCGGTGCCAGTCAGCTTGGCGACGGTGGATGCGCCGTAGACCGGATTGGCGGAGAACTTGCTGGTGTCGAGCGCCGTCGTCGTGCTCGCCAGATTGGCGTGATAGTCGATCTGCGTCGTCGGCTGCGCCGGCAGATAGCTGTTCTGGAATTGCAGCATCTGCGGCGTGCTGGAGGTGGCGGTGCCAGTCAACGGATCGACCGGCACGCCCATCAGGTAATAGCCGGCGCCATTGACCAGATAGCCATTCTTGTCGGGCTGGAAGTCGCCGCGGCGGGTGTACAGCTCGTTGCCGGTGAAGTTCGGATTGCCGTTGGTGAAGCTGTCCGGCTTGCTGACGACGAAGAAGCCGTCGCCGTTGATCGCCATGAAGGTGCCGACCGAGGCGGACTGGATGTCGCCCTGCACCGTGTTGGTGGTGCGCGAGCGGGCGGCGACGCTGCCGGCGATCTGTTGCGACACCGAGTTGTCGGGGATCATGTCCTCGAAGCTGGAGTCGATGCGCTTGAACGCGGTGGTCTGCGAGTTGGCGATGTTGCCCGATACGTTTTCCAGCGCGTAAGCCTGTGCCCGCAGCCCCGTCACCGCGGTGGTGAGCGCCCCGAAAATACCCATGACCCGTTCTCCACATTGGCGCGCCCGCCTTCCCCTGAAGGCGCACGCCATCCGATGGCAGAACAGCAAACCGCATGCCAGATAAAAATATCAATTATTTCAATGGCTTAAATAAAAAGACCCGGCCGGAGCCGGGTCGTTTCTTGCCGTCCGCGGCAGGTTTTGCCGGGCAATCCTGCCGTGTCAGCCCCCAATCAGGCCAAGAGGCCGGCCAGGTCCGGCAAAATCAGGCCGCCCCGCCGGTCGCCGGCTTGAAGGTCAGCGACAGGCCGTTCATGCAGTAGCGCAGGCCGGTCGGCTTCGGGCCGTCGTCGAAGACGTGGCCGAGGTGCCCCTCGCAGCGGCGGCAATGGACTTCGGTGCGGGTCATGAACATCGACTTGTCGACCGTGGTGCCGATCGCGTTCGGCAGCGGCTGCCAGAAGCTCGGCCAGCCGGTGCCGCTCTCGAACTTCGTGTCGGACGAAAACAGCGGCAGGTCGCAGCCGGCGCAGGCAAAGGTACCCTTGCGCTTCTCGTGATTGAGCGGGCTCGAGCCCGGCCGCTCGGTATCGTGCTTGCGTAGGATCGCGTATTGCTGCGGCGAGAGCTGCTTGCGCCATTCGGCATCGGTTTTGACGATCTCGGGAGCGGCCATGGCAGATCCTTGGGTGAAGCGCTGGGCGCCGATCAGCACGGCGGCGGCGCCGGCGGTCCCGGTCAGCAAGGTGCGGCGGTTGAGCATGCGGGGTCTCCTCTCCGCCCCTGTTCTAGCGCAGATCGGATGGTCATGGCGTCAACTGGCGGTCACGCCGCTTCACATTGATGCGAGCACGCAAGCCGAATAGTTTCCCGACCAGCAAGCGAGGAATCATGGCCCGGTTTGAAGGTACGGAACAGTATGTCGCCACCGACGATCTCAAGGTCGCGGTCAACGCCGCCGTCGCGCTGGAGCGGCCGCTGCTGGTCAAAGGGGAACCCGGAACCGGCAAGACCGTGCTGGCGCTGGAAGTCGCCCGCGCGCTCGGCGCGCCGCTGATCGAGTGGCACGTCAAATCCACCACCAAGGCACTGCAGGGCCTCTACGAATACGACGCGGTATCGCGGCTGCGCGACAGCCAGCTCGGCGACGAGCGGGTCAAGGACATCCGCAATTATATCCGCCGCGGCAAATTGTGGGACGCGTTCGCGGCGCCGGAGCGGCCGGTGCTGCTGATCGACGAGATCGACAAGGCCGACATCGAATTCCCCAACGACCTGCTGCTCGAACTCGACCGCATGGAATTCCATGTCTACGAGACCGGCGAAACCATCAAGGCGGCAAAGCGCCCGATCGTCATCATCACGTCGAACAACGAGAAGGAA
>JAHBZF010000155.1 GCA_019635575.1 Pseudolabrys sp.
TTGGGGCGACGATCCCGAGCGGTATCGGGGCATGGGGCTGGAGTTTCCGCGGGAATGAACGGGGCTGCGCAGGAAGGTTGTCTGTTCTGCCGTATTGCGCGCGGTGAAATTCCGGTTGCGCGTATTCATGAAGACGACGACGTCATTGCTTTTCTCGACATTCGTCCGATCCGCGAGGGCCATCTCCTGATCGTGCCCAAGGCCCACTACGATTATTTCGAGGACATTCCCGCCGGGATTGCGGGCCGGATCATGTCTCTCGCCCAGCGCTTTGCCGGCGTCGCCAAGCGAACCTACAACGTGGCGCGGGTCGGTTTCATGTTCACCGGCGTTCATATCGCGCATGCGCACGCACATGTCGTGCCGATGGTAGAAGATACCGACATCACCTCGCGTCGCTATATCGTGGAAGAGGCAGTGACTTTCCGGGACCCTGACGTGATGTCTCCGGACAGGCTTGAGAAGGTCGCTGCAAAATTGAAGACAGCGCTCGCAGAGACCTGAGATGGAGTGGACCGACGACGGCATCATCCTCGGCCTGCGCCGCCATGGCGAGGGGCACGCCGTCGCCGAATTGATGACGTTGCATCACGGGCGCCATCTCGGCCTCGTCTATGGCGGCAGCTCGCGGAAGAAGATGCCTTCGCTCCAGCCCGGAAATACGGTGCGCGCGGTATGGCGCGCGCGGCTCGACGAGCAACTCGGCAACTACACGCTCGAAATCACGCGCTCGCGCGCCGACCGGCTGATGGTGTCGGCCTGCGCCAGCTTCGGCCTGCAGACGCTTGCCGCACTGTTGCGCCTGCTGCCGGAGCGCGATCCTCATGCCGAACTGTTCGCGATGCTGGACTTCATCGCGGATCGGCTCGACTCCGCGGACGCGGGGCCGCTGCTGGCGCGCTTTGAACTCTTGCTGCTTGCGGAACTTGGCTTCGGTCTCGATCTCGGTTCCTGCGCGGCAACCGGCGCGACGGAAGACCTGCTTTATGTCTCGCCCAAGACCGGACGCGCGGTCAGCCGCGAGGCGGGCGAGCCATGGCACGACCGGCTATTGCCGTTGCCATCTTTTCTCCACGGGGAGGCGGTCACGGTTTCGGCCGGCGACCTGAACGCCGCCTTCGCGCTCACCGGGCACTTCCTGCGGGTGCATGTGCTGGAACCGCGCGGAATGGCTCTCCCCGAAGCCCGGGAAGCCTTCCTCGCGGCGGCGGGGCGCGACCGGGCCGCGTGAAAGTTGAACCTCACCCCGTGACTGGGTACCGCTAGATCATGACCAAGCGAATCACTCCGCCCGCATCGGGTGGCGGCGGCGGCAATATCGAGCCGGTCGAACTCAAGGAAGCGCTCGAAGAGCGCTATCTCGCCTACGCGCTCTCGACCATCATGGGCCGCGCGCTGCCGGACGCCCGGGACGGGCTGAAGCCGGTTCACCGCCGCATCCTGCATGCGATGCGGCAACTGCGGCTCGATCCCGGCACCGCGTTCAAGAAATCCGCCCGTGTGGTCGGCGACGTCATCGGCAAATTCCATCCGCATGGCGACCAGTCGGTCTATGACGCGCTGGTGCGGCTCGCGCAGGATTTCGCGCAGCGTTATCCGCTGATCGACGGGCAGGGCAACTTCGGCAATATCGACGGCGATAACGCCGCGGCGATGCGCTACACGGAATCGCGCCTTACCGAAGTGGCGCGGCTGCTGATCGACGGCATCGACGCCGACGCGGTTGATTTCCGCCCGAACTACGACGGCAGCGAGGACGAGCCGATCGTCTTGCCGGCGGCGTTCCCGAACCTGCTGGCGAACGGTTCGCAGGGCATTGCGGTCGGCATGGCGACGGCGATCCCGCCGCATAACGCCGCCGAACTGTGCGACGCGGCGCTGTTCCTGATCGACAACCGCAATGCGCGGCCGAAGACGCTGATGAAATTCGTGCCGGGTCCGGATTTCCCGACCGGCGGCGTGATCGTCGACCCGCCGGACGTGATCGCCGAAGCCTATGCGACCGGGCGTGGCTCGTTCCGCGTGCGCGCGCGCTGGTCGAAGGAAGACGGCAGCCGCGGCAGCTACCAGATCGTCATCACGGAAATTCCGTGGCTGGTGCAGAAGTCGCGGCTGATCGAGCGCATCGCCGAACTGATCAACGAGAAGAAGCTGCCGCTGGTCGCCGACGTGCGCGATGAATCGGCGGAGGACGTGCGGCTGGTGATCGAGCCGCGCGCGCGCACCGTCGATGCCGAACTGCTGATGGAGTCGCTGTTCAAGCTCACCGAGCTGGAAAGCCGCATCGGCCTCAACATGAACGTGCTGGTCAAGGGCCGCATCCCGAAGGTGGTCAGCCTGCCGGAAGCGCTGCTCGAATGGCTCGATCATCGCCAGGACGTGCTGGTGCGCCGCTCCAAGCATCGGCTCGGCCAGATCGAACATCGGCTCGACGTGCTCGGCGGCTTCCTCGTCGCCTATCTGAACCTCGACAAGGTAATCAAGATCATCCGCAACGAGGATGAGCCGAAGCCGGTCCTGATCAGGACCTTCAAGCTGACCGACGTGCAGGCCGACGCCATCCTCAACATGCGGCTGCGCAACTTGCGCAAGCTCGAGGAGATGGAGATCCGCAGCGAGGACAAGGCGCTGCGCGGGGAGATGAAGTCGCTGAAGTCGCTGCTCGGCTCGACCGACGAGCAGTGGAAGACGATTGCCGCCGAGATCAAGGAAGTCCGCGCCAAGTTTGGGCCGAAGACGGAGCTTGGCCGCCGCCGCACCGCCTTCGCCGAGGCGCCGGCGCACGACCTCGCCGCGATCGAGGAGGCGATGGTGATCCGCGAGCCGGTGACGGTGATCGTCTCCGACCGCGGCTGGATTCGCGCGCTGCGCGGCCACGCCACGGACCTCTCTGCGGTGCAGTTCAAGGCGGGCGACGAACTCAAATTCGCGTTCCCGGCCGAAACCACCTCGAAGATTTTGCTGTTCGCCACCAACGGTCGCTTCTACACGCTCGACGCCGGCAAGTTGCCGGGCGGGCGCGGCCACGGCGAGCCGGTGCGGCTCTATGCCGACATGGAGCAGGATGCCGATGTCGTTGCCGCGTTCCTGTATCGCGGCGGCCGCAAATTCCTGATCGCCAGCCGCGAGGGCAACGGTTTCGTCGTGCCGGAGGACGAGTGCCTCGGCACCACCCGCAAGGGCAAGGTGGTGCTCAATCTCAAGGGCGCGGATCGCGCCGTGGCGATCGCGCCGGTTGACGGCGACACCGTCGCGGTGGTCGGCGAGAAGCGCAAGATGATCGTTTTCCCGCTCGACCAGATTCCGGAGATGACGCGCGGCCGTGGTGTGCGCCTGCAGAAATATGCGGAGAAGGGCCTGTCCGACGTGGTGACGTTCCCGGCCAAGGAAGGTCTCACCTGGTACGACAAGGCCGGGCGCGCGTTCGTCTCGACGCTCAAGGAGCTCGCCAACTGGCGCGGCGAGCGTGCGCAGGCCGGCCGCATCGCGCCGGACGGATTCCCGCGCAGCAACAAGTTCGGCCGTCCGCCGGAAGCGCCGCCGGGCGAGGTCGGCAACGGCAATAATGGCGGTGGTTGATTATCGGCGCATGATCTTTTCGGAAAACCGCTGCACACTTTTCCGGATCATGCGCTAACTCGCCACGAAGATGATCGAGCTGTTGGATTTCTCCAGCAGCGTCGTCGCGGTGTCGCCGAAGAACAGCGTCTCGCCGGGGCGTCGGCCGACACCCATGACGATCATGTTGTGCTTGCCCTTGGCGACCTGTTTCAGGATCGCCTCGTCGGGATCGAGATTGGCGACAACCGCTGTGCGTACCTCGGTGTTGTAGCTCTCGCCGAGTTTGACGATATCCTTGAGGATGCCTTCCTCGGCGCGGCGCGCTTTGGTCGAACGCTGCGGGTTCGTCTTGCCGCCGGTGCGGCCCGTGACGTAAAGCACCGTGATCGGCGTCTTGGTCGCTCGCGCCATGGTGATGGCGATCTCCGCGGCGCGGCGCGAGGGTTCGGTGCCGTTGACCGGCACGAGGATGTTGAGCTCGCGAGCCCGTGGCGGTTTGTGGTCCGCGTCCTCGCGCATCTCTACGACCGCCAGCGGGCCGACGAATCCGGCGGCGAGCTGTGACACATGCTCGTGGAATTCGTTGTTGCGCGATTTGGTCTGTTCCAGGCCGATGATCAGGAAGTCGTAGCCCTTTCGCGCTTCGTTGGCGACGATCTCGGTGGTCGGAGCCTCGTGTACGGTGGTAATGACGTCGACCGGCATGTCGCTCTTTTCGGTCGCCTTCTGCTTGCTCTTGGTTTCCTCCGCGGCCGCGCGCACGTGGTCGCCCGCGTCTTCGGCGTCCTTCTCGGCCTTGCGGGTCTTGGCGTCGTCCTTCACCGCCGCCGCCTTTGACTTGGTCTTGTGTTCCTTCGGTTCCTGCTCGTCGCTGGCGATGCGTCCGGCCTTGGCGGGTTCTTTGCCGTCTTCCTTGATCTGCATCACCGTGGTCGGCATGCCGTGGGTGCCGGCGATCATGCCGGCAAGCCGCGCGGCGAATTTGCCGTTGACGCTGTCGTCGACCGCGAGCAGCAGCCGCTCCAGATTGGGCACGAAACCCTTCTCCTCCAGCGCCTCGCGCTCCAGCCGCGATTTCTCCTCGCGCCGCATCGGGATGCGCGACAGCGCCCAGCGCAACGTCGGCGGCATCGCCAGCGTGGTGAGGATCGCCATGGTGACGATCATCGTGAACAGGTTCTGGCTGAGCGCGCCCATCGACAGGCCGACGGTGGCGATGATCACTTCGGTCGAGCCGCGCGCATTCATGCCGCAGGCCAGCGCGAAGCCCTCGCGCCGCGTCAGCCCGCCGAGTTCGGCGCCGATGAACGCGCCGCCGAACTTGCCGACGCTGGCGATGACGATCAGTCCGGCGGTGAGTAGCGCGAGCGACGGATCGGCGAGGATCGTCAGGTCGGCGGTCAGGCCGGCAGCGCCGAAGAAGATCGGCATGAAGAATGCGGTGATCAGCCCGCGCAACTGTTCGTCGATATGCTTGGTCAGGATCGGGGATTCGCCGATCAGGATGCCGGCGACGAAGGCGCCGAGCACGGAGTGCACGCCGATCAGATGCGTGATCGTCGCCATGATCGCCATGATGACGATGATCGCGGTGATGACCGCGAAGTCGCTGACAAAGGTATCGTTGACCCAGCGGATGATGAAGAACACCGCGCGGCGGCCGAGCGTGAGGCTGAGGCCGAGAAACACCAGCGTGCCGATCACGCTCTGCGCCAGATGCACGGGCTCGACCGCGCCGTAGAGCGCGATGCCGAAGATGATCGAGACGATGATCCAGCCGATGCTGTCGTCGATGATCGCCGAGGCGAGGATCACCTGGCCGACGACGCGGCGCATGAAGTTCATCTCCCGCACCACCATCGCCACGATCTTGACCGAGGCGATCGACAGCGCGGTGCCGAGGAACAGCGACGTGATCAGCCGCTTCTCCGGGTCGGGCAGCATGCTGTCCGGCAGGTATTCGCCGAGCGCGAAGCCGCAGGCGAACGGCACGACGATGCCGAAGGCGGAGGCGAGGAACGAGGCGCGCCCGGTCTGGCGCACCAGCTTGAGGTCGGTCTCCATGCCGGTCAGCAGCAGCAGGAACAGCACGCCGACCTGCGACAGGCCGTCGAGCATCGCCTTCTGCTCCTTGGCGGCGGGGAACAAAGCGTGCTGCAGGTCCGGAGCGAGGGCGCCGAGCACCGAGGGGCCGAGCAGGATGCCGGCGATCAACTGGCCCATCACCGCCGGCTGGCCGACCCGGATCATCGCTTCGCCGAGCAGCCGGCCGACCACCAGCAGGGCGATGATCTGCAGGATCAGCACGGTCTCGGACGGGCCGGTGCTGCCGCCACTCCCTTGCGCCGCCATGGCCTGGGCGGTCATGGCGCCCCCGAGCGACAGCGACAGCACCAGGGCGATCACGGCAAACCGCCGGGCGGGGCGGCTTGGCAGCGGCAAAACGGGCATGCTTGGCTCTTTCGGGTCGTCAGGCGGGCGCGCCGTGAGTTCCCGTCCCGGCGCTGTGCGAGCGTCAACCGCCGCTGGCGACGCAAGTTCCATAAGCGGCCGTGCCCCAAGTGTGGCGTGCCAATCTGCAATTGCAAATTATTCGCACTAAGGTAATTTAGCCGGAACCTGCTTCGCGCCGCCACCGCCCGGAAACCGCCCTGATGGAAGCCCCCGTTCGCCCCGACGCCCTGACCGAGCCCGGCTGGCGGCGCGCGCGCGGGAAACCGGCGCTGGAGGAGGTGTTCGGCAGCATCCGCACCCGCAGCGGCGGCACGCTGTGGCAGAAGCTGCTGGCGTTCCTCGGGCCGGGCTATCTGGTCGCGGTCGGCTATATGGACCCCGGCAACTGGGCGACCTCGCTCGCCGGTGGCTCGAAGTTCGGCTACACGCTGCTCACCGTCGCGCTGCTCTCCAATCTGATGGCGATCCTGCTGCAGGCGCTGTGTGCGCGGCTCGGCATCGGCGCGGGGCGGGATCTGGCGCAGGCGTGCCGCGATGCGTTTCCGCGCTGGGTGTCGTGGCCGCTGTGGCTCTTGGCCGAGATCGCCATCTGCGCCACCGACCTCGCCGAGGTGATCGGCACCGCCATCGGTCTCAATCTCCTGTTCGGCATTCCGCTGGAGATCGGCGTCCTCATCACCGCGCTCGATGTGTTCGTGGTGCTGTGGCTGCAGAATCTCGGCTTCCGCTGGGTCGAGGCGTTCATCGTCACGCTGATGGGCGTGATCGCGCTCTGCTTCGGCGTGCAGATCGCCATGGCCGATCCGGATTGGGGCGCGGTGATCCGCGGCTTCGCGCCGACCGTCGAGATCGTGCGCAATCCCGACATGCTGTATCTCGCGCTGGGCATCCTCGGCGCGACGGTGATGCCGCACAATCTCTATCTGCATTCCGGCATCGTGCAGACGCGCCATGTGGGAGAAAGCCTGCCGGAACGCCGCGAGGCGATCACGCTCGCCACCCTCGATTCCACCATCGCGCTGATGTTCGCGCTGCTGATCAACGCGTCGATCCTCATTCTCGCGGCAGCGACGTTCCACAAAACCGGGCAGTTCGACGTCGCCGAACTCGATCAGGCGCATTCGTTCCTCGCGCCGTTGCTCGGCTCCGCCATCGCGCCGACGTTGTTCGGCATCGCGCTGCTGTGCTGCGGGCTGAACTCGACGGTGACGGCGACGCTGTCCGGGCAGATCGTGATGGAGGGCTTCCTCGACATCAAACTGCCGGGCTGGCTGCGGCGGCTGATCACGCGCGGCATCGCCATCGTGCCGGCGGCAATCGTCACCATCCTTTATGGCGAGAAAGGCTCCGCGCAACTGCTGATCCTGAGCCAGGTGGTGCTCAGTCTGCAATTGCCGTTCGCGATCGTTCCGCTGGTCATGTTCACGGCCGACCGCCGCAAGCTTGGCGAACTGACGGCGCCGCGCTGGGTGACGGCGCTGGCGGTGTTGACCGCGCTCGTCGTGATCGCGCTCAACGTCAAGCTGCTGGTGGATTTCGTGCGCGGCTGACGCCGCGTTATTTCTCGAATCTTGTCCATCCGGCGCCGAGCAATCGCTC
>JAHBZF010000156.1 GCA_019635575.1 Pseudolabrys sp.
CGAACCCGCATGCCTGCATGCGGGCCAGAAAAGATGACGCATGCCCATGCCTATGCGTCATCGGCTGTTTGACAATCGCATCGGACGACGAGAGCCAGCACGGTTTTCAATCCGCCTCATCCTGAGGAGCATTGCCATCAGCGCGTTTACGCGCGTCTTCGACGCGCCAATGGCGATGCCCTCACCATGAGGCTGATAGAGAAAACGCCGCTCAATTCCGTTCGTCGGGCAGCACCGGCACCGGATAGAACTCGATTCCCTCTTCCGCGAGTTCGCGCGCTTCGTCCATCGACGCTTCGCCATGAATCGAGCGATGCTCGGTTTCGCCGTAGTGCATCTTGCGCGCTTCCTCGGGAAACCGCGCGCCGACATGGTCGGAGTTCTTGACGATGTGCTCGCGCAACTCCTTGAGCTTGGCGCGCAGCTCGCGTTCCTGCGGCGACGCGATGGTCATGGCGTCGGACGACGTCGACTCCGGCGCGGTCGCCGTGGCGTCAGCGGGTTTCGACGCGGGCCGGTCGAGCATCGTCTCCACCGCCTTGCGGCGCGTCGCGCGCTTCGAATCCGACACTTGTGGCGCCATGATCGTCTTTTCGATCTTGGTGTCGCCGCACTGCGGACACGCGACCAGCTTGCGCTTCACCTGCCGGTCGAACGCGGACGAATCCTGAAACCAGCTTTCGAATGTGTGCCGGTTCTTGCAGCTCAGGGAATAGCGGATCATGCGGGTCTCTTGACGGCGTGGAGATGCGCCGGCTCGCTCATCGGCGCTTCGATCTCGAAGCGGCGGCCGTGTTGCAGCGACGGCACACGCGAGCGCGCGGCGGTCACGGCGGCGGGATCGATCTCGGCCATGATCACGTCGGGCTCGAGGCCGCCCTCGGCGATGACGCGGCCCCACGGATCGACGACGAGCGAGTGGCCATAGGTCTCGCGGCCATTCTCATGTTTGCCGCCCTGCGCGGCGGCAAGCACGAACGCGCCGTTCTCGATCGCGCGGGCGCGCAGCAGGATATGCCAGTGCGCTTCGCCGGTCGGCTTGGTGAAGGCGGCGGGAACGCTGAGGAAGATCGAGCCGGCATCGGCCAGCGCGCGGAACAGTGCCGGGAAGCGCAGGTCGTAGCAGATCGTCAGGCCGAGCCGGCCCCACGGCAGATCGGCGGCGACGCCGAGATCGCCCGGCGCGAAGTTGCGCGACTCGCGATAGCTCTCGCCGTTGTCGAGATCGACATCGAACATATGGATCTTGTCGTAGCGCGCGACGATCTCGCCCGCCGGGTCGATCAGGAACGAACGGTTGCTGGCGCGCTCGTCGCTACTCTTGATGGCGAGCGAGCCGACATGCAGATGGATTTTGTGCTGGCGCGCGATCTCGCGCAGCGTGGCGAGCGAAGCATCGTTCTCCTCGCTGGCGATCTGCGCCAGCAGATCCTCGCGTTTGAGCGCCAGGATGTTGGTCATCTCCGGCGTCTGCACGTAATCGGCGCCGGCGGCTTTGGCCTGCGCGATCAATGTCGCGGCCGCGTCGATGTTCGCTCTGGGCGTCAGGCCCGAGCGCATCTGGATCAGGCCGGCCTTGAAAGTGCCGCTGCTGCTCATGGGGTCACGTGCTCATGGTGTCATTTGCGCCAGTCAGCCGTTGGCCAGCAGCGGATCGAGCTTGCCGGCGCGCTCGAGCGCATGCAGGTCGTCGCTGCCGCCCACATGGGTCGTGCCGATGAAAATCTGCGGCACCGTGGTCCGGCCGTTAGCGCGCTCGATCATCTCGTCGCGGCGCTCGTAGTTGCCGGCGATATCGATCTCGGTGAACGGCACGTTCTTGCGCGTCAGCAGCGCCTTGGCGGCGACGCAATAAGGGCAGTAGCGGGTGGTGTAGATCTCGACGGGAGCCATCACGGACCTGTGGGGCGAATTTGCAGAATGTGCGGGCGGCGGCAGGCCGTCGCCCTGTACCGCTTTATATGGGCGTCCGGGCAGGGCTCACAACCCGCGCGAACACCAGGACATCCACATGGGCGGCGCCGGCCCGCGACAGCGCCTTGGCGCAGGCTTCGACCGTGGCGCCCGAGGTCAGCACGTCGTCGACCAGAACAAGCCGCCGGCCGGCGATCTCGGCCTTGCGCTCCGGCGGCACCCGGAATGCGCCCTGGACGTTCACCGCCCGCTCGTTCTTCGATAGGCCCACCTGCTGCGGCGTGGCGCGGGCGCGCCGCAGCGCGCCATGCAGCACCGGCACGGTTCTGTGGGATTGGGCGATCCGGGCAATGCCGGCCGCGAGCGCCGCCGACTGGTTGGTCCGCCGCGACCATTGCCGCCGCCAGTGCAGCGGCACCGGCACGAGCGCGTCGGCGTCGGCGAGCAGTTCGTGGCCGGCGCGCGCCATCCAGCCGCCCATGATCGGCGCGAGGTCGAGCCGGTCGGCATATTTCAGGGCGTGCACGAGGTCGCGCGCCACGTCGTCGTAGCGCACGGCGGCGCGGGCGCGGCCATAGGTCGGCGGCGACGCGATCGCCTCCATCGAGAGAAGGCCGGGGCCGGGATCGTAGACGAACGGGATGCCGAGACGCGGGCAATAAGGCGGGGCGATGAACGACATCCGCGACCAGCAGGCCGGGCACAGTCCCTCGCCGGCGCCGAGCGGATCGCGACAGGAGGCGCAGACCGGCGGCAGAGCGAGATCGCGCAACATCGCCAGCGTGCGGGCGCCGCCGCGCCACAGCGTGCGCCATCGCGGGACCGCATGCTCCATCGCATCCGCCTTCGGCATAAAGGCGATGCTAGCACCGCCATCGAGCCGGTGTCATTGCCGCCGCCGCCGTGGCATGGTCCGCGGATGGCCACCGCTCCGCAATTGTTCGACCGCAGGCTGCTCGACCTGCGCCGCCGCCGTGCCGCCCGGCAGACGGGAACGCACGGGACGGCAGATTTCCTGCTCGCGCGCGCCGCCGACGATCTGGAATCGCGCTTGTCGGTGGTGACGCGGCGGTTCGAGCGCGCGGTCGATCTCGGCACGCCGGGCGATCACGCGCGGCGCGTGATCGCGGCGCGTGGCGCGTTGACGGTGCATGCGGCGCATCACGTCGTGCGCGATGGCGGTTTGCAGGTATTGGCCGACGAGGAGGCGCTGCCGTTCGCCGACGGCTCGCTCGATCTCGTCGTGTCGCTGCTGTCGCTGCAGTTCGTCAATGATCTGCCCGGCACGCTGGCGCAGGTGCGGCGCGCGCTCAAGCCGGATGGATTATTCCTCGCCGCGCTGATCGGCGGCGACACGCTCACCGAATTGCGCGAAGCGTTCGCCGAAGCGGAGAGCGTGGTCGAGGGCGGCGTGTCGCCGCGCGTCGCGCCGTTCGTCGATGTGCGCAGTCTCGGCGGATTACTGCAGCGTGCTGGCTTCGCGCTGCCGGTGGCGGATTCCGATCGTCTCACCGTGCGCTACGACAGTGCCTACGACCTGATGCGCGATTTGCGGCGCATGGGCGCGACAAATGTTCTGCGCGAGCGTCGCCGCGCGCCGCTACGGCGCGAGACATTGGCGCAGGTGCTGCAGGTCTATTCCGATAATTTCTCGGATTCGGATCGGCGCGTGCACGCGACCTTCGAGATCGTCTGGCTGTCGGGCTGGGCGCCGCATGCGAGCCAGCAGCAGCCGCTCAAGCCCGGTTCGGCAACGGTGCGGCTCGCCGATGTGCTGGGCGACCGCAGCGGCGATCCGGGCGGCCGCCGAGGTTCTTGAAGGTTACGGCAGCGCGTCCTTCACCGCCGTCCACATCGCCTGCACCGAACCGCCGAGCATCGTGATGGTGGTGGCGATGGCGCAGGCCACGCCGCCGGCAACCAAGGAATATTCGATCGCGGTCGCGCCGCGCGTGTCGCCGGCAAAGCGCAAGACGGCGGAGCGAAGACGAGTATCCATCGGCGCGATCCTCATGGCGATCCTCATGGTTCGTCGGTGGATCAGAGAAGCGTCACCAGATGCGCCACCAGCGGTTCGTCGGCTGGCGGCATCGGATAATCCCGAAGCCGGCTCGGCTTGACCCAGGTCAGTTCCTGTCCTTCCAGCGGGCGCGCGATGCCCTCCCAGCGCCGGCACACATAAAGCGGCATCAGCAGATGGAAGTCCGGATAGACGTGACTGGCGAAGGTCAGCGGCGCGAGGCATGGCTCACTGACGGCGATTCCAAGCTCCTCCCGCAATTCGCGAATGAGCGTTTCCTCCGGCCGCTCGCCAGGCTCGACCTTGCCGCCGGGAAACTCCCACAGTCCCGCCATCGACTTTCCGGGTGGACGCTGTGCCAGCAGCACGCGGCCATCCGCATCGACGAGGGCGCAGGCCGCGACAAGAACAGTTTTCATGCTCACGGCCGTGACTCCGACACTAGGCAGCAGGACTTAAGGAGGTTTTGACGATTTTCACAATTGCAACGCGCGCGCCGTTAACGCGCGCTTAACCGTGCGGTCACGACCGGTAGTCGCCGTTGATCGCCACATATTCCTTGGTGAGATCGCAGGTCAGCACACGGTCGCGGCCGCTGCCGAGGCCGAGATTGACCTTCAGCATGATCTTCGGCTCCTTCATCCGCGCCGAGACCGCCGCCTCGTCATAGTTCGGATCGCGCGCGCCCTTGTGTGCGACGCGGATGCCGCCGAACCAGATCGACAGTTTGTCGCGGTCGGCCGGCTCGCCGGCCTTGCCGACCGCCATGACGACGCGGCCCCAGTTGGCGTCCTCGCCGGCGATGGCGGTTTTGACCAGCGGCGAATTGCCGATCGACATGGCGATCCGTCGCGCCGATGCCTTCGACTTCGCTCCCTCGACGGTGATCTCGATCAGCTTGCGCGCGCCTTCGCCGTCGCGGGCCACCTGCTCGGACAGGTTGGCCAGCACTTTGGCGAACGCCTTGCGGAACGCGGTCAGGCGTTTATCCGACGCCTTGCTGATGCGCGGCGCGCCTTTTGCGGCGGCGGCGCCGGTGGCGAATGTCATCAGTGTGTCGGAGGTCGAGGTGTCGCCGTCGATAGTCACGGCGTTGAACGTGTCGGTGACGGTCTCGCTCAAAATCTTCTGCAACGCCGGCGCGGCGATCGGCGCATCGGTGAACACGAACGACAGCATCGTCGCCATGTCCGGCGCGATCATGCCGGCGCCCTTGGCGATGCCGCCGATGGTGACGGTGGCGCTGCCGAGCTTCACCCTGGCGGTCGCTACCTTTGGAAACGTATCGGTGGTCATGATCGCTTTCGCCGCGTCGAGGAACGCGCCCGGTGCGGCCTGCGCCACGAGATCGCCCATCACGCCTTGAAACTTGCGCGCATCGAGCGGCTCGCCGATCACGCCGGTCGAGGCGAGGAAGATTTCAGAGGGTTTACAGCCGGTCGCCTTCGCGGCGATGTCGGCGGTGAGCTTGGTCGCATCGCGGCCGCTCTTGCCGGTGAAGGCATTGGCGTTGCCGGAATTGACCACCAGCGCGCGTGCCTTGCCGCCCTTGAGCATCTTGCGGCACCACTCGACCGGTGCCGACGGGCATTTCGAGCGGGTGTAGACGCCGGCCGCGGTCGTGCCCTTGTCCATCAGCACCAGCAGCACGTCGGTGCGGCCCTTGTAGCGGATGCCGGCCGCGGCGGTGGCGAGCCTGACGCCGGCGATCGCCGGCATGTCGGGGACGGAGGTGGGCGCGAGCGGGGAAACGGGCGAGGAGGCAGCCATGACGGTCTTCCGTATGCAGCCGGACGCAGCGGGATCGGCGTCCGCGGCTCGCTACCGTCATTCCATAAGCGACATGGCCGGGACAAGCCCGGCCATGACATTCCGCATCGATTTGTTGCGCGTGTCGCGCTTACTTCTTGTCCGCCGGCTTTGCATCCGGTTTGGCATCCGCCGGTTTCGCATCGTCCTTCTTGTCGAGCCGCTCGATCTTGGCGCTGTCGCGCAGCTTGGTCACCAGATCGGCCTGCGCCTTGCGGGTGACGTAGGTTTCGAGCTGCGCCTTGACGGCCGCGAACTCCGGCGCCGGCTTCTTGCGCTTGTCCTCGACGCGGATGATGTGCCAGCCAAACTGGCTCTTCACCGGGTCTGACACCTGACCCTTCTCCATCTTGAACGCGGCATCGGCGAATTCCGGCACCATCTGTTCCTTGGTGAAGTAACCGAGATCGCCGCCCTGTGCGGCCGCGCCCGGATCCTTCGACTTGGTCTTGGCCAGCTCCTCGAAATTCGCGCCCTTCTTGAGTTCGGCGACGATTTCCTTGGCCTGATCCTCGGTCTCCACCAGGATGTGGCGGGCGCGCACTTCCTGCTCGTCGCCCATCTGCTTGACGGCCTCTTCATAGACCTTGCGCAGCGCGGCGTCGGTGACGGCGGCCTTGCCTTCCTTCTGCAGCATCTCGTCCATCAGCAGACGGTTGCGGTTGAAGGCGAGCCGACGCTTGAACTCGGCGGTGTCGGCGATCTTCTGCTTCTCGGCCGCCTGGGCGACGACGATCATGTCGCTCAGGAAGGCGACGAGGTAATCGCGCTTGGCGTCCGGCGCCATCGCCGGAAGCTGGCCGCCGGCCTCTTCCTCGGCGAGCGCGACATCGCTCTGGCGGATTTCGACGCCGTTGACCTTGGCCAGAACGGGGTCGTCCTGGGCCAGCGCGGGCAGCGCGGAGGCGAGCAGGACAAGGGCCGCAGCGGCGGCGGGCAGCGTGCGCGAGAGCATGACGCGATCCATAGGGTTCGACCTGTCGGTCAGGGTTTTGGGCGGTAAGGGACGGCTGTAAAAGTCGGTCCGGTGACGGCCGGCCACGCGGACGGCGCGGGACACTCGCCTAACGATCGTGGCTTTGCAATGGCCGAAGGGAGCGCGATGGGGTCGCGCGGCTGAGCCGGGGCTTAACCAGGAGCCCGACAATCGGTCAGGCCGCGCGAAACCGGCAGATTGACAAGGGTTTGACCCACTCCTATCTCTCGCCGGGACCTGCCTCCGCGTGCCTCCGCGCACGTTTATGGCGTTGAAAATGCCGCATTTCCGGTCGCTCCCGGCGAAAACCGGTCGGGCGGCGGAGGCTCGTTCAGGGTTGGCGGCATCAGATTAGCGGCAAAGGTTAAGGACATTCATGCTCGGCGCAGTGGCCCGCAAGCTTTTCGGTTCGGCAAACGACCGCCGGATTCGCACCTATAACCCCCGCGTTGCTGCGATCAACGCGCTGGAGCCGGAAATCGCGGCGCTGTCCGACGAGGCGCTGCGGGCGCGGACCGCCGAGTTCCGCCAGCAGCTCGAGGCCGGCAAGAGCCTCGACGACCTGCTGGTCCCGGCCTTCGCCACCGTCCGCGAGGCGGCCAAGCGGACGCTGGGCCAGCGGCACTTCGACGTGCAGTTGATCGGCGGCATGGTGCTGCATGAGGGCCGCATCGCCGAGATGCGGACCGGCGAAGGCAAGACCCTGGTCGCGACCCTGCCGGTCTATCTCAATGCGCTCGCCGGGCGCGGCGTGCATGTGGTGACGGTCAACGACTACCTCGCCAAGCGCGACAGCGAATGGATGGGGCAGATCTACAACTTCCTCGGCCTGACCACCGGCGTCATCGTCCACGGCATGGACGACGAGGAGCGCAAGG
>JAHBZF010000157.1 GCA_019635575.1 Pseudolabrys sp.
GCCGATCAGCATCCGGAGGTGACGCTGTCGCGCGGTGATCGCGTGATCGTCTCGGCGCGCACCATTCCGGGCAACGAGAAGGCCGTCGGCCGCGTGCTCAATGGGTTGATCGAGCAGGGTATCGAGGTGATCACCGACCGCACGCATCTGGTGCATGTGTCGGGCCATCCGCGCCGCGACGAACTCACCGACATGATCTCGTGGGTGAAGCCGAAGATATTGATCCCGGTGCATGGCGAAGCCTTGCATCTCTCCGAGCACGCGGCGCTCGCGCGCAGTCTCGGCGTGCCGGAGGTGATCTCCTGCCGTAACGGCGACGTGGTGAAACTGTCCGGCGTTGCCGGTGTGATCGACGAAATCCCGGCCGGGCGGTTCTACAAGGACGGCAAGCTGCTGGTGGACTCGCAGTCGCGCACGGTCGCGGACCGGCGCCGGCTGTCGTTCGCCGGTGTCGTTTCCATCGCGCTGGCGCTTGACGAGCGCGGCGAGCTTGTGGCCGATCCGGAATATGATCTGATCGGCCTGCCGGAGCGCGATGCCGAGGGCAAGGCGATGGCCGACGTGATCGCCACGGTGATCGACCAGACCATCCAGTCGCTGCCGCGTCAGCGCCGCCGCGATCCGGACAGCGTCGGCGAAAGCGTGCGCCGCGCGGTGCGCTCCGCGGTCGCGGAGCGGTGGGGCAAGAAGCCCATGTGCCACGTTCACGTCCTTCCCGTATAAGGTTTTGCGGTATAATCGCGGCGAGAGGTACGAACAGATGATCGGACGCCTGAACCACGTTGCCATCGCCGTGCGGGATATCGCCAAGGCCACGGCCGTTTATCGCGATACGCTGGGCGCGCAGGTGTCGGAGAAGGTGGCGCAGCCGGCGCATGGCGTCAGCACCGTGTTCGTCAATCTGCCGAACACCAAGATCGAGCTGCTGGAGCCGCTCGGCGACAATTCGCCGATCAACAAATTCCTGGAAAAGAGCCCGGACGGCGGCATCCACCATGTTTGCTACGAGGTTGACGACATCATCGCCGCGCGCGACCGGCTCAAGGCGGCGGGCGCGCGCGTGATCGGTGACGGCGAGCCGAAGATCGGCGCGCATGGCAAGCCGGTGCTGTTCCTGCATCCCAAGGATTTCGCCGGCACGCTGGTCGAACTGGAACAGGCCTGAGATGTCCACGACGACGGCGATCGCCATCTATTTCCTGATCTGGTGGGTGACGCTGTTCGCGGTGCTGCCGTTCGGCGTGCGCAGCCAGGAGGAGCAGGGCGAGTTCGCCGCCGGAACCGATCCGGGCGCGCCGGTCGCGGCGCGGCTCCTGTGGAAGCTCCTCTGGACCACCCTCGTCGCCAGCGTGATCTTCGGCATTCTCGCGCTGATCTATGAGAAGCAGTGGATCACGCTCGATCAGGTCGCCGCGCTGCTCGGGTTTCGCTAGCGGCCGACGAAATTCCAAAAAAAAGCAGGGCCGAAGCCCTGCCATAACCACTGTTTTCTGCGCTGTTGCTGCTTATCGTGACGTCTTTGCGGCCGTCACGTTGGGGTCCTGCGGACGCCGGAAGCGTCGCGAGCCCGTCGATCTCCCCAGACTCAAAGCCCTGATGGCCCTTTTTTAGTCGCCACGTGCGTGACGATTGAGCAACCTTATCACCCTGAACAGGGTTGTCACGAACTAAGGTTGCACCAAAAGCGGGCCGTCGAGCACGATCTTGTCGAAGTCGTCGATCAGGGCGGTCACCGTGACGGTCCAGGTGCCGGGGGCGGGAACGATCAGGCCGGATACCTGCCAGGTGCCCGGTTCCGCCAGCGTCCCGCGTCGGGTGAGCGGTTCGATCCCGAGCCCGGCCTGTTCCAGACTGAGGCTGAGTTCCTTTGCGACGATCGGCGCGCCGTCCTCGCGCGTCAGCCGCACCGTGATGACGACCGGTCCGGGCCGGCCCGGCGCGACGGTGATGTCAGCCATGGTCTCGCCGTCGTGCAGGTGAACCAGTGCCGGCTCGGCGGCGGCCAGCGCGCGGGGCGGCGGCGTCAGTCGCCAGCCGGCGACAAGGCCGAGGATCGCCAGCGTCACGGCAATCTCCGCGACCACGGCGCGGAACAGGCGGCGTCGGGCGCCCGGAGCACCCGCCATCACCGCCGGTGCGAGATTCAAGCGGTTGCGCAGCGCGAGCGCCAGCAGCGCCGCGACCAAAGCGAGCTTGGCGATCAGCAAACGGCCATAGCCGGTCTCCGGCAGCAGGCGCAGGTCCGGCACCTGGACCCAGATCAGCACGCCGCCGGCAGCGATCAGAATGGCAAGAGGCAGCGGAATGAGCCGGCTGAACCGCGCCAGCGGCGCCTGCGGGTCCGGCGTGCGGATCAGCGCCAGCGCGAGCGGCCAGAGCGAGCCGAGCCAGACGCAGAGCCCGGCGATGTGCAGGAACACGGCCGGTCGCGAGAGCCACTGTGGTGGCGCGCTGCTGGCGTGGCCGGTCATCGCCAGCGCGGCCCCGGCGCACAGCGTCGCCAGCACGGCGCAGAGGCGCGGCGCGACGCAGCCGGAGAGGGCGATCAGGCCGAGGATGAATCCGGCCAGCGCCGTGAGTGCCATCGAGGCCACGCTGGATGCGAAGGCAACACGCCAGCTTGCGGCGTCGAGCAGGGCCACGACCGGCGCACCGAGACTGTCGAGCGCCTGCAGCGCCAGGATCAGCGGTAGCGCGATCAGTCCGATACCCGTGCAAAGCCGCGCGGCATGGGCCGCGCCGGGGATCGGCCGCCGATATAGCGTCAGGAACAGGCTGCCGCCGATGCCGCCGAAGAGGCCGACAAACAGCAGCACGCGCGCGATCACGAACAGCGCGCCGCGCACGGGATCGCCATCGGCGATCTTGAAGGCGTTGGCCGTGGGCGCGCCGATGGAAAACAGCAGCGCGCCGCCGACCGGATGGCCGTCGGCGGAGACGACGCGCCAGCTCAACACATGCGTTCCACGCGCGAGGTTCTTGACGGGGATGCGCAGGCTGACGCCGCCATCGGCCGGCGGCGCGATGCTGATCGGCGCTCCGTCCGGCCCGAGCAGCTTGAACACCAGCGGCGCCACTGCTTCGTTGAAGGTGAGGGCGAGCATCGCCGGGGCGCGGTCGAGCACCGCGCCGTCGGCCGGCTGTGAGGACACCAGCGTCGCATGGCTGAACGCCGCGGTCGCGCTCACCATCCAGAGGATGAGCGCGACCGCAATGGTTGGCCAGCGATGCTGACGCGGCATCATGTCTTGATCAGGTTTTGGGCTGCAGCAGGATGCCGGGTGCCGGCTCCTTCAGGTCGTGGCTCGAGCCGCCGGCTTTCGGAATTTCGATCCAGCGATGCACGCCGGTCTCGCATTCCTGCACCACCGGGAAATAGATCGTGTCGCCGGCCTTGAGACTGTCCGCAATGAACACCGACACCACGAACTCG
The DNA here is from genome assembly GCA_019635575.1 of Pseudolabrys sp. Lineage (GTDB taxonomy): Bacteria > Pseudomonadota > Alphaproteobacteria > Rhizobiales > Xanthobacteraceae > Pseudolabrys. The sequence goes on from JAHBZF010000157.1 coordinate 3,434, forward strand.
TCGTAGAACTTGTCGTCCAGCTTCCCGGTCCAGGTGATGGTCTTCACGCCTTCCTTGAGCGTCGCGCCATGGAAGAAGCTGTAAGCCTTGTCGTAAGGCCCGCTCTCGATCTCGATCTGCCAGCCGGGTTTCGGCATCGGCTTTGCCGCGATCACGCCGTCCGGCAGCCGGATCCGCAGTTTCGTGGTCGGCGAGCCGTTGCAGCCGTGCCCGACCTTGAACACGGCCTTGTATGGCGCGCCGAGTGTCGCGGTGCGCGTTTCCAGGGTGACATGCGCCTGCGCGGGGATGGCCGCAAACAACGATACCGCCAGAGCCGCGGCGGGTAGCGGATATTGCATTCTGAACGTCATGATCGGTCTCACATCTTGTGCATGTGGCCGGCGGGCGCCGCGCCAGCCGGAGCTTGCTTGCCGGGCGCCTGTGCGCCGATGCCCTGCACGTCGAGGGTTACGTCGACTTTGCCCGCCTTGGCGAAAGTCAGCGTCAACGGCACCTTGTCACCCTGCTTGAGCGGCGCCTTGAGGCCCATCAACATCATGTGGAATCCGCCGGGTGCGAAGTTGACCGATTTGCCCGGCGCGACGGTCACGCCCTTCGCCATCGGCCGCATGGTCATCACGCCGTCCTTCATCGCCATCTCGTGAATCTCGACGTGATCGGATGCGCTCGTCGTTGCCGAGACGAGTGTGTCCGGTGCGCTGCCGGTGTTGGTCACGGTGAGATAGCCGGCGCCAATCTTCGAATTGCCTGGCGTCGCGCGGCTCCACGGCTTCTCGATCTTGATGTCTCCGACCTGCTGTGCCGACACAGGCAAGGTCATTGCCGGGATGGCGAGGGCACACAGCAGCGCAAGGGTCGATGTCTTCATGGTTGGTCTCCTTGGTCGAAACGTGAACGGGCAAAGTCAACGAGATGAGGTTCGGCGCGGCGCGTCGAAGGCATAGCGCAAGCCGGCGTAAATGCCGCGCCCATTGACGGGATAGAACACGGCGGTGTTCGCCGTGCGGGCATCGGTGACGGTGCCGAAATCGGCAATGGCGCGGCGGTCGGTGAGGTTGCGGCCCTCCACATAGAACAGCCAGCCATTGTCCATGTCGATGCCGGTCTGCAGGCCGAGCAGCGTATAGCCTGGACTGCGCAGCGTGTTGGCGTAATCGACGAAAGCGCCGGTCGGCACCCAGTCGAGCGACGGCGCGATGTAGAACCCGCTCGGATGGCGGTAGGTGACGGTCGTGCGCAGCACATGTTCCGGCACGCCGGCGATGCGGTTGTTGCCGTATTGCCGGTCGCCGTCGAAGCGGAAGTCGCTGTAGTTCCACAGTTGCGAGACTTTCAGCGTGTCGCCCGCCGACGTGAACAGATTTCGCGCCAGCTCCACGGAGATACCGAGCTCGACGCCCTGATGGATCGTCCGGCCGGCGTTGAACGTCGAGGCGGGCGTGCTGGGATCGACGGTGAACTGGAGCAATTCGTCGCGCACCTGCGAGCGATAGAGCGTCACGTCCCACGACACGCGCTCGGTCCGTCCGCGTGAGCCGATCTCCGCGGTCCACGCTTTCTGTGCCGAGAGCGGGACGAAGCGGGTGGTCGCCGCCACGGTCTGTGCCAGATCGGTGAAGTCCGGCGTGTCGAGACTGCGGGTGATGTCGGCGAACACCTGCACGTCCGGCTTCGGCGTCCATAAGAGACCGAGCTTGGGATTGAAGCCGTCGTAAACGGCACTGTCGGTCTTCGCCAGCGGGTTCGCCGGCAGCCCGCCGAAGTCCTTGTAGCGTCGCTCGTTGCGCAGCGCCTTGGCCCCGGTCATCAGCGCAACGTCGTCGAGAAAGTAGAAGCGGTTCTCGACATAGGCTTCGTAGTTGTACGCGTCCTGCCGCGCATTGAGCGTCTGCGCGCCGCGTCCGCCGGCGATGTTGACGAACTGGCGTGCATTGTTGTTGCCGCCGAAGAAGCGCGTGCCGACAATCGTCTCGTTGCGGAAACCGGCGAGCGACCAGTCGGCGGTGTAGCGCGGTGCGATGCCATAGGTGAACCCGTCCTGATCGAGCACCTGGAAGATCGGATGGTAAAGGTTCTTGTGCATGAACCAGCTATCGACATCGAGCCTGCCGGTGCCGAGATTGAAGGTGGTACGATTGGCGACCCGTTCGGCGCGGACGTTGCGCGCCTGATCGCCGGCGATCGCGGCCGCCGACGCCATGCGCGGATTGTTCAGCGCATCCGAGAGCGTCAGGGCTCCCGGCAGCTTCTGGTCGGTGCGGTAAGCGCCGAGAAAAAACCGCGTCTCCACATCGGGCGAGAGGCGGTAGCCGATATTGCCGTTGAAATGCTCGTATTGCTGCCGCGCATGATCGCGGTAGCCGTCGGAATGCGAGACGGTGAGGTTGGCCAGCGCATCGACCTTGTCCCAGATGCCGGAGGTCTGCGCATTGGCCCGCCAGGTGCCAAAGCTGCCGCCGTCGATGCGCAGCATGTGCGGCGCGACCGCGGTATGGGCCGTCGGCGTGATGAAATTGATGGCACCGCCGAGGTAGGAACTGCCATAGGCAAGCCCGTTGCCGCCTTTGTAGATTTCCGTCGCGCGCAGCGCGAGCGGATCGACCTGATAGTAGTCGCCGCTGCCGTCGGCGAAGTTGAACGGCATGCCGTCCTGTAAAATCTCGACGCCGCGCGTATGGAACGCGCGGGAGATGCCGGAGCCACGCACGGAGACGCGCAACTCCTGCCCGTAGCGCTCCTGCGTCAGCACGCCGGGACTGTCCTTGAGCACATCGCGGAGATTGTTGGTGTAGCGGGTCTTCAGCGTTTCGCTGTCGATAAAGCCGACCGAACCGGCATTGCGGTTCATGATCGCGCGGATCTGTTCGGCGGTCGCGGCGGTGAGCGTGCCGCTTCCCGGTGCGTTGACGACGATTTCCGGCACCTGGACCGGAGGCGTTTGCGCCTGTGCGTGGCCCTCGACCGCGACAGACCCGAGCAGCACGGCGCTGCCCAGCGTAACCAGACGTGACATTCTGTCCAACCTGACAAGACGGATGACGATGCGGCTTGCGCCGCGGCGATCAGCCGACCTGCGGTGGACCTCGGGGGAAATGCGGACGAGCCTCGCTGGTGACGGCGAGGCGGATGACCGGCGGTTGCGTGACCACGCCTGCAGGCGTGGGCGCCCAAGCCGTTGTGGCGATCGCGGGCGCCGGCAGGGCCGTCGCCAGACACAGCACGCAATGGTCGCAATTGTGCGTCGGGGCTGGCGTGCTGCCGTCCTGGGGCGCCGCATCGTGACCACCGGTGAGGCAGGTGATCGCCAGCGGATCGAAACCGGAAACAGCGGCGCTGACCGGGGAGAGCGTCGCCAGCAGGCCATGCAGCGTGATGGCGAAAATCGCCACCAAAGCCACAAGCCCCTGCCGCAGATCGCGCATCGCAAGCCCTCAACCGGGTGGCAGCGTTACCACGCTGGTCTAACCCTGGGAATGGGCCTTTTCATCCCATGCGCGACCCCTGATCCCGCAAAAAGCCCGATTTTCGCTGCGGCCTTGTGTTTTGCGGAGCGATCCGGTTTCACTCGCCCCCGGACCCCTCCCGGAACGAATCGATCCAAGCCCATGCGCCTGTCCCGCTTTTTCCTGCCGATTCTGCGTGAAGCCCCCCGCGAGGCGGAGATCGTCTCGCATCGCCTGATGCTGCGCGCGGGGATGATGCGGCAGGAGGCCGCCGGCATCTACGCGTTCCTGCCGCTCGGCTGGCGCGTGCTGCAGAAGGTCGTGCAGATCGTGCGCGAGGAGCAGAACCGCGCCGGCGCTATCGAACTGTTGATGCCGACGATTCAGTCGGCCGATCTGTGGCGCGAGAGCGGACGCTACGACGCCTACGGCAAGGAGATGCTGCGGATCGAGGACCGGCACGAGCGCGAGGTGCTGTACGGTCCGACCAACGAGGAGATGATCACCGACATCTTCCGCGCTTATGTGCGCTCCTACAAGGAACTGCCGCTCAAC
>JAHBZF010000158.1 GCA_019635575.1 Pseudolabrys sp.
GGCCTTAACGGGAAGATCGGCTGCCTGCGCCGAGGCGATCGCAACGAGACCCGCTGCGCTACCCAGGAGAAGGCTTTTCACCATCTTCATCTTGAACCTCCAAACAGTGGTTTTGTTTTTGAGGGGGTCCGTTTCCGCTCAGTGCTTCCACACTGTTTGGCAACTTCCCCGACCCCGCTCTTCGGCATTGCGGACACATCAGATGATGCTATTCGCAAAGCTGAATTGCGCGACTGGGGACGCCCCCCTCCGCCGCAGGTGCACCTTACCCGTTGCCCCCCTCCAGGCAATCAAGAACAGCCTATCCCACAGGGCTAAAAGCTGCTTTTCGACCGACTGTTGCTGAAAAAACACGCAATTTTGTCTTACCCCGGCGACGATTTCGCCACAGTCGCCGGGAAATAAAAATCAACAATTTCAATGCCTTATATTATTCACGGCGCAAAAGCGGCAGCGTACCGGTGACGAACCTGCGGGACCGGCTGCATTTCAGAAGAATACACGCATAAAGAGTGGTTGCGCGGCAACCTGCCTGGGGGTCGGGAGATTCGGAGAATCAATCCCGGCCTTTGGTCGCTGCCATTGTTCTTCGGCCGCCCCCCGGCTACCACCCGGAGAAATGTCCCGTCTTCAGCCGGCAATCTCTCATGAACCGTAAGCAACGTCGCGCCGCGCAGGAGACCGGCGGCGCGGCGACCACCGCCCTCGCCGCCGCGGGGGATTTATTCCAGCGCGCGGTCGCCCATCAGGAGCGCGGCGAGTTTGACGATGCGGCCCGTCTCTACAAGCGCGTGCTCGGTGTCGTCCCCGCCCATGGTGGAACTCACAATAACCTCGCGCAGGTCCGGCTCGCTCAGGGACGGCGCGACGATGCCTCGGAGCATTTCGCGCAGGCGATCGATGCCGCGCCGGAACTCCTCGACGATCTCGGCCCGATCATCGAAGTCTTGCTCAAGGTCGTTCCCGCGCTTTCGACCGCCATCGGCCGTGTTGAAGCAGCGTGGCCCCGGCGGCCGGCCCTTCACGAGATTTTCGACGGCGGACTCGATGCGCTGTCGCGCGACCCGCTGCTGCTCACCGTTCTGACATCGACCACGCTGCGGCATCTGCCGCTGGAACGCGTCTTCACCGCGATGCGCGCCGGACTGTTATCAGACGTCCGCGCCGAACCCGGTAACACGACGGTTTACGCACGCGCGCTCGATCTGATCGGCGCGCTGGCCCGGCAGTGCTTCATCAACGAATACGTCTTCTCCCAGACCGACGCGGAAACGGCAGACGCCAACGCGCTGACGGCAACCATCGAACAGCGGCTACAAAACCGCGAGCCGGTTCACGCGGCGCAGCTTCTCGCCGCGGCAATGTATCGTCCGCTCCACGCGCTTGCCGGCGTCGATGCGATCGTTGACAAGCCCTGGCCGAAAGCCATCCGCGACGTGCTGACGCAACAGGTGATCGAGCCCAGACGCGAGCGTGAGTTGCGCGCGACGATTTCGCGCGTCACCGCCATCGACGACGCGGTGTCGCTGCGGGTGCAACAGCAATACGAGGAAAATCCTTATCCCCGCTGGGTCCGCGCCGGCGCGCCGCCACCGCCCGCCACCATCGACACCTATCTGCAGCAGCGGTTTCCGGGTGCGCCGATCCGGCCGCTGAATGTCGAGGCAGCGCCCGCGATCCTCATCGCCGGCTGCGGCACCGGCCGCTCCGCCATCGAGTTCGCACAGCATTTCCCCGACGCGAAACTCCTCGCCGCCGATCTCAGCGGCGCGAGCTTGAGCTATGCGATACGCAAAACGCCGGCCACTCTCGCGCCGCGTATCGACTTCGTGCAGGCAGATATCCTCAAGCTCGACACGCTGGACCGCAGGTTCGACCTGATCAACGCCAGCGGCGTGCTGCACCACATGGCCGATCCGTTTGCCGCGTGGCGGCTGCTCACGGGCCTGCTGCGACCGTCCGGCGTCATGTATATCGGGCTTTACAGCGAACTGGCGCGGCGCGACATCGTCGCCGCGCGACAGTTTATCGCCGATCGCGGATTTGCCGCGACGCCGTCCGGCATCAGAGAAGCACGCGAGGCGCTTGCCACCTCACCGCTCCGATCGGTGACGCATTCGGGGGATTTCTACGGCACCAGCGATTGCCGGGATCTGCTGTTTCATGTGCAGGAGCAGCGCATGACCATTCCGCAGATCAAGGACTTTCTCGATCGCGAGGGGCTAGCGTTTCTCGGCTTCGACCTGCCGCCGCCGATCGCGGCCGGGGTGCGGGAACGATTTTCCGCGGCGCGCTGGCCGCTCACCGATCTCGACCGCTGGCATGAGCTGGAACAGATGCAGCCCGACCTGTTCATCACCATGTACCAGTTCTGGGTGCAGAAACGCTGATCGCCGCCTGGCGGAACATCCGGTCACGCCGCGATACCGTGCCGTTTCGTGCTCGCTTTTCTTGTACGGCTTTCCTGCGCGGTTTCTTGCGCGACTTTCTTGCCCGGCTTTCTTGCCAGGCCGGGCGGCTTGGGGCATATGCTCGCGGCAAGGAAACGTGGCCGAGTGGCTGAAGGCGGCGGTTTGCTAAACCGTTATACGCTTGTAAAGGCGTATCGAGGGTTCGAATCCCTCCGTTTCCGCCATCCTTCGAGCGAATCCCGTCCGCAGCCCGCGTCATCGACCGCACCCATGTCCGGTGCGGCATCGGTCTCGCGCAAACGGGCTCAGGCCGCGTGCGCAACCGGCATCGGCACCGGCATTGCGACCGGATTCTGCCGCAGCCAATCGCGCGCGGCGCGCTGCGCCCGCCCGATCTGCTCGTCCGACATCTGCTCGGCCACCTCGCGGCGCAACTGCGCCGCCTCCGCATGGCCCCGCGCCGCGGCGATGTTGAACCACTGATGCGCGGCAACGAGATCGACCGCGGTGTCGCGGCCACCCGCGTGCATCATCCCCAGCGCGAAGAACGCGTCCGGTCCCGCCGGCACCGCGCAAAACCCGCTCTCCGCCATTTCCATACGCGCCATGATCGCCTCCATGATCGCTGTCCCGCCACGTCCCCACGCGGCATGATCCCGATGTCCGGGCATTGCCGGACGTTATCCCTGTCGTCCACATCGCAACGAAAGCTGGCGTCGTGGACAGGGGCGATGCTGGGCAAAAAATTTGAATGGCAGTTTAAGCAATGCAATGAACAAACCGTCAAAACACCCCGCCCCCGGCGGACTAAACATGCCGAAATCATGCGATTTTACGGGCTTTTTCGTGAATGACGTTGCGTCATCAAGCGTTTGCTAACGCTCACGGTTCAGCTTGCGCTAACATTGTTCGGAACAGCGGCCGGGGCCATCACGTTGCCATCGAGACCGCTGGACCAGCCGGATGGCGCGAAAGCGCCGGAGAGAACGACACACCCCGGAACGAGAGAGCAATGATGACGATGTGGAGAACGATCGGTGCCCTCGCCATTGCCGGCACCGTCTTGGGCGCCGGCGCGGCGATCGGTCAAACCACCGGCAAGCTTGCCGGCACATGGGTCTCTGCCGATGGCGGCGCTCGCGTGAAGATTGCGCCGTGCGGCGGCGGCGTCTGCGGCAATATCATCTGGCTGCGCGAGCCGATCGATAAATCCACGGGACGGCCCAAGACCGACAAGCACAATCCCGACGAAGCGCGCCGGAAACGGCCGATGCTCGGTCTGCAGGTGATCTCCGGGATGCGACCCGACGGCGACAACAAATATGCTGGCCAGATCTACAACGCCGACGATGGCAAAACCTATCGCAGCCGGCTGACGCTCATCTCCTCGACCAAGGCCAAGGTCGAGGGTTGCGTGCTGGTGTTCTGCAAGGGCGAGACCTGGACGCGCGTCGACTGACGTCGATTTCGATCCCATCAAAAACGGCCGTGGCATGCCACGGCCGTTTTCGTTGTCCCGATCCTCGCGCTACGAACGCGCGCGCTGTTTGAACAGCACCGCCTGCACCGCCGGATCGCGCATATCGACCTTGGACGCTTCCTCGACGCGCAGCTTGAGGCCGCGGCTCGCGGCCGGGCGCGCCATGATGGCCGCGAGCCAGCGCTTCACATGCGGAAACTGCTCGATGTCCTGGCCTTGCCGCTCCCAGTATTTCGCCCAGCCGACGCAGGCCATGTCGGCGATGGAATAATCGCCCGCAAGGAAGTCGCGGTCGGCGAGCCGCTTGTTCATCACGCCGTAGAGCCGGTTGCACTCGTTGGTGTAGCGCTCGATCGCATAGGGGATCTGCTCGGGCGCGTAATGGCGGAAGTGGTGCGTCTGCCCCGCCATCGGCCCGAGCCCGCCCATCTGCCAGAACAGCCATTGCTCCACCTCGACGCGCCGCCGCTCGTCGCGCGGATAGAACTTGCCGGTCTTGCGGCCGAGATATTGCAGGATCGCGCCGGACTCGAACACCGAGATCGGTTTGCCGCCCGGCCCGTCCGGATCGACGATCGCCGGCATCCGGTTGTTCGGCGAGATCGCCAGAAACTCCGGCTTGAATTGCTCGCCGGCGGAAATGTTGACCGGGATCATGCGGTACGGGAGCCGGCATTCCTCCAGCATGATCGACACCTTCCAGCCGTTCGGCGTCGGCCAGTAATAGAGATCGATCGGCTTCGCAGGGCGCTGCCGCGATGACGGCTTCGCCGCGCGCTTGACCGGCGTTTTGGCTTTGGCGGTGCGGCTGCCCGCCCGTTTCGCCGCCGGCCGCGCCTTCGCTGCGGGTTTGCTGGACTTGCGGGTTGATGTTTTCCGCGATCGACGCGCCATCGGTGTCACTCCTCGTCGCCGGCGATGACCGGCCCTGCCTGCAGATACATGTCCTGCGAATTTAGGCCCCCCGCCGCCCGTTGCAATGCACCAGGCGTTGAGCGCCTGGTGGACGGGCGAAGCGCTCGCGGACTATCGTGGACGCGATCGGGACCGGAGGCGCCGCAAGCGCGCGGCGACAGGACCGGCTGCCGTCACAGTACGAACTCTGGGGAGACTTGAATGCTCAAAGTGATTGCCGCGGCACTCACGAGTGCCGCTCTCGTCGCGCTGCCCGTCGCCGCCACGGCTCAGACCGCCGCGCCGGCAGCAAAGCCGGCCGCGACCCAGCCCGACAAATCGGCCAAGCCGAAACGCGCGGTGTCGCCGGGTCAGGCGGCGATGCGCGAACGGCAGAAGAAGTGCGGCGCCGAATGGCGCGACGCCAAGGCCGCCGGCAAGGTGGAGAAAGGCCAGACCTGGCCGAAGTTCTGGAGCGCCTGCAACAAGCGGCTGAAGGGCGCGTGATGTTGGGCGCCTGATCGCGCCGCGAGCGATATAACCGCCCCGTAAAAGCAGAGAGGGCGTCGGTGAGCCCTAGGGTCTCGCCGACGCCCTCTCCGTCTCCAGACCCGGTGCACCTGCACAACCGCTTACGCGGTCAGCCTCGGCGCAACTCGGTATTTGGGACGCGACCATCGACACTCAAGCCGACGGTCGTGCAGAAAACACAAAACTACTTCTTGGCCTTGCGGCGCTTCGCAGTCTTCTTCTTCGCGGTCTTCTTGGCCTTAGCCTTCTTACGTTTCGCCATGTGCTGCCCTCCTAGCATAGTGGGTTGGCGGTAACTTCAGTGCGGTCGGGGATCGACGCGCACTACAATGGGATTACACCAGAGCGGAGCAAAAATCAGCGACTTCGCTTAACAACACGTATACGCGCGCATCTCGTCATCGCGACACGACGTGTTTTTCGATTTCAAAGCGCACGCACGACGCATCACGCCGCGATCCATCGCGTTTTCATCGCATCGCATCGGCAAATGAAAAAAAGCAGCGTCGCACAATGCTTATTTGCAACACGCTCACGACAATCCACGACAATATTTTTTCGCGTCCGCGACAAATTTTCGGCTTGCAACGTCGCGCGACGACGGCCGCGCGCGTAACGATCAGCCTGTTGAAAATTTTTTCTGAAAACTTGCCGCGCGAAGTGCCGGAGCGGCCGGATTCGATCAAAACGGTGCGAATCGGTGCAAAGTGATTCGCGTCTTGCACCGCGTTGCGCGCGTCACGTCGGGTGGAATAACGGGTGACAACGACCGGTGAAGACGGCCGCGCGACGCGTCGGCAGACGACGCGTGCGCCGCGTCACAGACCGAGCTTGGCCTTGAGCAGATCGTTGACGGCCTGTGGGTTCGCCTTGCCGCCCGAACTCTTCATCACCTGTCCGACGAACCAGCCGACCACCGCCGGCTTCTCTTTCGCCTGCGCGACCTTGTCCGGGTTCTTGGCGACGATCTCATCGACCAGCTTTTCGATCGCGCCGGTGTCGGTGACCTGCTTGAGGCCGCGCTCCTCGACCAGACGATGCGGGTCGCCGCCCTCGGTCCACACCAGATCGAACAATTCCTTGGCGATTTTGCCGGAAATGGTTCCCGCCGACATCAGATCGAGGATCGCGCCGAGCTGATCGGCCGACACCGGCGACGACGCGAGCGGCGTCCCCTCCTTGTTCAGCCGGCCGAACAGATCGTTGATGATCCAGTTCGCGGTCATCTTGGCGTCGCGTGGGCGTCCCCCGCCCTTCACCACCGCCTCGAAGAAGTCCGCGGTCTCGCGCTCGGCGACAAGCTGACCGGCATCGTAGATGGTCAAACCGTAGTCGCGCACGAACCGCGCGGTCTTCTCGTCCGGAAGTTCCGGCAGGTGCCGCGCGAGCTCGTCGACCTCCGCCTGAGTGACCTCGACCGGCAGCAGATCCGGGTCCGGGAAGTAGCGGTAGTCGTGCGCCTCTTCCTTGCTGCGCATCGATCGCGTCTCGCCGCGATCGGGATCGAACAGCCGCGTCTCCTGATCGATCGTGCCGCCGTCCTCGATGATCTCGATCTGCCGGCGCGCCTCGACCTCGACCGCCTGACCGATGAAGCGGATCGAGTTGACGTTCTTGATCTCGCAGCGGGTTCCGAACGGCTCGCCCGGCCGCCGCACCGACACGTTCACGTCGGCCCGCAGATTGCCCTTCTCCATGTCGCCGTCGCAGGTACCGAGATAACGCAGGATCGTCCGCAACTTGCTGACATAAGCCTTCGCATCCTCGCTCGAACGCAGATCGGGTTTGGAGACGATCTCCATCAGCGCGACGCCGGAACGGTTGAGGTCGACCAGCGACACGCCCGACTGCTGGCCATGCAGCGACTTGCCGGCGTCCTGTTCGAGATGCACCCGCTCGATGCCGACGCGGATCGCGCCGTCCGGCGCGTCGACCTCGACCACACCCTCGCCGACGATCGGCGACTTGT
>JAHBZF010000159.1 GCA_019635575.1 Pseudolabrys sp.
ATCGAGGTCGCGTTCGACATCGACGCCAACGGCATCGTCAACGTCCATGCCAAGGACAAGGGCACCGGCAAGGAACAGCAAATCCGCATCCAGGCGTCCGGCGGTCTGTCGGAAGCCGACATCGAGAAGATGGTCAAGGACGCGGAGGCGCATGCCGACGAGGACAAGAAGCGCAAGGCCGCGGTGGAAGCCAAGAACCACGGCGAGGCGCTGATCCACTCGACCGAGAAGGCACTCTCCGAGCACGGCTCCAAGATCGGCGACGGCGATCGCTCCGCGATCGAGAATGCCATCGCCGACCTGAAGGAAGCGCTCAAGGGCGACGACGCGGATGCCATCGCGCAGAAGACCAACACGCTGGCGCAGGCGTCGATGAAGCTCGGCGAAGCGATGTACAAGCAGCAGACCGAAGCGGGTGCCGCCGGCGGCGACGCCGCGGCCGGTCAGCCGAAGGACGATGTTGTCGACGCGGAGTTCACCGAGGTCGACGACAAGAACGACAAGAAATCGGCGTAAGAGCCGGAGAATGATGATGGCCCTCATCCTGAGGAGCATTGCGAAGCAATGCGTCTCGAAGGATGAGGGCTTTCGTTTTCAGGGGGCGAACAAAACCTCATCCGTCCTTGGGACGAGATTTTGTTTTTGCGGCGATAAAAGCTGATGTCGAAGCGCGATTACTATGAGGTGCTGGGTGTCACGCGCACCTGCACCGAAATCGAATTGAAAACCGCCTTCCGCAAGGCGGCGATGCAGCATCATCCCGATCGCAATCCCGGCGACAAGGAATGCGAGATCCGTTTCAAGGAATGCAATGAAGCCTACGAAGTCCTGAAGGATTCGGACAAGCGCGCGGCTTACGACCGGTTCGGCCATGCGGCGTTCGAGCAGGGCGGCATGGGCGGGGGAATGGGCGCGGGCTTCGGCGCCGATTTCGGTTCGACCTTCTCCGACATCTTTGAAGATCTGTTCGGCATGGGCGGCGGCCGACGCGGCGGCCGTTCCTCCGGCCGCGAGCGCGGCTCCGATCTCCGTTACAACATGGAGATCACGCTCGACGATGCTTTCACGGGCAAGACCGCGCAAGTGCGCATCCCGACCTCGGTGACCTGCGAGACCTGCTCCGGCACCGGCGCGAAGGCGGGTACCAAGCCGCGCACCTGTCCGCATTGCAACGGTCAGGGCGCGGTCCGTCATGCGCAAGGCTTCTTCACGCTGGAGCGCACCTGCACGGCGTGTCAGGGCCGTGGCCAGGTGATCGAAAACCCTTGCCCGAACTGCTCCGGCGCGGGTCGCGTGACGCGCGAGCGCACGCTGTCGGTGAACATTCCGGCGGGCGTCGAGGATGGCACACGTATCCGCCTCGCCAGCGAAGGTGAGGCCGGCACGCGCGGCGGGCCGGCGGGCGATCTCTATATTTTCCTGTCGGTCGCGGCGCATCCGTTCTTCCAGCGCGACGGCGCCGATCTGCATTGTCGCGTACCGATCTCCATGGTGACGGCGGCGCTCGGTGGCTCCATCGAGGTGCCGGCGATCGACGGCAGCGATGCGACGGTGAAGGTTGCCGCGGGCAGCCAGAGCGGTGTGCGGTTGCGCCTGTCCGGTCGCGGCATGCCGGTGCTGCGCTCCAAGCGCAACGGCGACCTTTATGTCCAGATCGTGGTCGAGACGCCGCAGAACCTGACCAAGCGCCAGCGTGAACTGCTCGCCGAATTCGACCAATTATCATCCGACACGACGCAACCCGAATCCACCGGATTCCTGAGCAAGGTCAAGGAGTTCCTGGATGGCCTCGGGCAGCGCGCGGCGGACAAGTGACAGCACGGCCTTGACCCTGTCAGGACGCCGCAGTACGCCTGAAGCGTCAGCGGCACGCTCCGCCGCGTCCCTCGTACCAGTCAGTTCGATGCCCAATCCGATGCCGTTGCACCCCGTTGCCGCCCGCGTCGCGAAAAAGGGCCTCTTGGATAAGGTGCTGCGCTTCGACGACGAGGTGCATTTCCTCAAATCCTGGATCGAGAAGCCGCTTGCCACCGGCGCGGTGATGCCGTCCGGCCGCATCCTGGCGCGGACGATGGCGCGTTATGTCGATCCGACCCAGGACGGTCCGGTGATCGAGCTCGGGCCCGGCACCGGTCCGGTGACCGAAGCCTTGGTGCGCCATGGCGTCGAGCCGCGCCGTCTGGTGCTCGTCGAATTCAATCCGACTTTCTGCCGCCTGCTGCGCACGCGCTATCCGGAAGCGACCGTGGTGCAGGGCGACGCCTATCGGCTGCGCCCGCTGCTCTCGTCGCTGATGAAGGAGCCGGCGGCCGCGCTAGTGTCGAGCCTGCCGCTGATGACCAAGCCGCTGCGCACCCGCGTGCGGCTGATCTCCGACGCGCTGCATCTGATGGCACCGCATGCGCCATTCGTGCAGTTCACCTACGCGATGGTGACGCCGATCCCGAAGGCGACCAGCAGCATCACCGTGCATGCGTCCGACCTGGTCTGGGCCAATGTGCCGCCCGCCCGCGTCTGGGTCTATCGCGGCCGTTGATCGGTTTTTCTTCCGCCTTGCCGACACGATGCCGGTTGGAAAAAAGCCGGGCATGACGGGCTGGGTTATCGCGTGCAGTATGCTAGGAGCACGCGCGAGGTGACCATGCCCGAACCGAAAATCCTGGTGTTTGCCGGCTCGATCCGCACCGGCTCTTTCAATGCACGGCTGGCGGCGTTGGCGGTGAAGGAATTCGCGCTGGCGGAAGTGGATGTGACCCACATCTCGCTGCAGGATTATCCGCTGCCCATCTACGACAACGACCTTGAGGTCAATTCCGGCTTTCCCGAGAACGCCGTGAAGCTCAAGCGCATGTTCATGGCGCATCAGGGCATCTTCATCGTCAGCCCGGAATACAACGCCTCGGTGACGCCGCTCCTGAAGAACGCCATCGACTGGGTGTCGCGGGTGCGCGAGCGCGACGAGGCGCCGCTCGCCGCCTATCGCGATCGCGTGTTTGCCTTCGGCTCGGCCTCGCCGGGGCCTTACGGCGGGCAGCGCTCGCTGCTTGCATTGCGCCAGGTGCTGGCGGCCGGCTGCGGCGCGCTGGTGCTGCCGGAGCATATTTCCGTGCCGCATGCCGACAAAGCGTTCAACGACATGGACGAACTCACCGATCCGCGCGCCACGAAGGCGCTGAAAACCGCCGTGCAGCGGCTGATCGCCGTCGCGCGCGCTCTGACGTAAGGAGACAGACGACGTGGATGCGAGAGACCGGCTGATCATTGCACTCGATGTGCCGACGGTGGCACAGGCCGAAGCGACCGTTGCGCGCATCGGCGACGCCGCGTGCTTCTACAAGGTCGGCTATCAGCTCGCCTTTGCCGGCGGGCTCGATTTCGCGCGCGCTCTGATCGCGGCACGGCATAAGGTCTTTATCGATCTCAAGCTGCACGACATCGGCAACACCGTGGCGAAGGGCGTCGAGAACATCGCCAAGCTCGGCGCGACGTTCCTCACCGTGCATGCCTATCCGCAAACCATGCAGGCGGCGGTCGAGGCCGCGCGCGGCTCGAGCCTGAAGATCCTCGCCGTAACCGTGCTCACGTCCTACGACGACAACGATCTCGCTGCTGCCGGGTACAAGAGTGGCGTGCGCGAGACGGTGTTGCTGCGCGCGAAGCAGGCGCGCGATCTCGGCATCCATGGTCTCGTCTGCTCGGCGGAAGAGGCGGCGGCTTTGCGCCCGGTAATTGGTGCCGACATCGCGCTGGTGACGCCGGGCATCCGTCCCGCCGGCGCTGCGAGTGGCGATCAGAAGCGCATCATGACGCCGCGGAAGGCGATCGCGGCCGGCGCCGATCATCTCGTGGTCGGCCGGCCGATCGTCGAGGCGGCCGATCCGCGCGCCGCTGCCGCCGCCATCGTTGCCGAAATCCGCGACGCTGGCTGAAGCAACAAAACGACAGGGAGAGACGGATGGCGAAGAAGGGTTACTGGATCGCGCGGCTGAGTATTCACGATCAGGCTGCGTACGATGCTTACCGCGACCGCAACGGCGCGGTGTTCGCCGCGCATGGCGGCCGTTTCCTGGTGCGCGGCGGCCCGTTCGAGGTCGCATTCGGCGACGCCCGCAAACATAATGTGGTGCTGGAATTCCCGAGCTACGAGGCGGCGAAGACCTGTTTCCACTCCGAGGCGTATCAGACGATCTCCAAGAATCTGAAACGTGGCGCCGAGGTCGACCTGATCATCATCGAAGGTTACGACGGCGCGTGAACGACTTTGCGCGGCATCCTGCTCCGGCTATAGGCACGGCAAGGGAATATAGAGCGAGAGAGTCATGGCACAGATGCGGCTGATCGTGACCGGCGCCGGCGGACGGATGGGCCGCGCTCTGGTCAAGGCCATTTCCGAGAACGACAAGCTGGTGCTGGCCGGCGCGCTTGACGATCCGCGCTCGCCGCTGATTGGTCAGGATTCTGGCATGCTCGCGGGTCTGCCGGCCAACGGGATCAAGCTGACCAGCGACGCGGCGGTGCTGATGGACAAGGCTGATGGCCTTGTCGATTTCACCGCGCCGGCGGCGACGGTGGCTTATGCCGCGCTTGCCGCGCAGCGCGGCCTCGTTCACATCATCGGCACCACGGGTCTGTCCAGCGACGACGAGGCGCGCATCGTCGAGGCCGGGAAAAAAGCGATTATCGTCAAGTCCGGCAATATGAGCCTTGGCGTCAATCTGCTGGCGGCGGTGGTCAAGCGCGTCGCGCGCACGCTGGATGAGGACTTCGACATCGAAGTGGTTGAGATGCACCACAACAAGAAGGTCGATGCGCCGTCCGGTACCGCGCTGCTGCTCGGTGAGGCGGCGGCGGAAGGCCGCGGCATCACGCTCAAGCAGCATTCCGAGCGCGGCCGCGATGGCCATACCGGCGCGCGTGAACGCGGCGCCATCGGCTTCGCCTCGTTGCGCGGCGGCACGGTGGTCGGCGAGCACAATGTGATCTTCGCCGGCCCGACCGAACGCATCGAGCTTGCGCATAAGGCCGACGACCGGATGATTTTTGCGCGCGGCGCGCTCAAAGCCGCGCTGTGGGCGCAAGGAAAGAGGCATGGGCAGAAGCCCGGCGTCTATTCCATGCTGGATGTTCTCGACCTGAAGGATTTCTGACGATGAGCGATCGGTTGCTGGTTCTGGTGCGTCACGGCCAGAGCGAATGGAATCTACAGAACCTGTTCACGGGCTGGAAGGACCCCGGCCTGACCGAGAAGGGTGTCGCCGAAGCGAAAGCCGCCGGCCAACGACTCAAGGCGCTCGGCCTGCAGTTCGACGTCGGCTTCACCTCGTCGCTGTCGCGGGCGCAGCGCACGCTCGATCTCATCCTCGCTGAACTTGGCCAGGGCAATTTGCCGATCACCCGCGATTCTGCGCTCAACGAGCGCGACTACGGCGATCTGTCGGGGTTGAACAAGGACGACGCACGCAAGAAGTGGGGCGAGGAGCAGGTGCATATCTGGCGCCGCTCCTATGATATCGCGCCGCCGGGCGGCGAAAGCCTGCGCGATACGCTGGCGCGCACGCTGCCTTATTACGTGCAGAACATCCTGCCGCGGGTGCTGCGCGGAGAACGGGTGATCGTCGCCGCGCATGGCAATTCGCTACGCGCATTGGTGATGGTGCTCGACCGGCTGTCGCCGGAGCAGATCCTCAAGCGCGAACTGGCGACCGGCGTGCCGCTGGTCTATCGGCTCAACGCCGACGCAACCGTGGCGGACCTCAAAGAACTGGCGGCGTGACAGACGACGTGACCTGCGCACGCGCCACGGTCGAAAAGCTGTGGCGCGTGGCGCGTCTCGATCCGGCCGCGCTCGATCACCTGACGTTGACCGGCGCGGAGCCAGTACTGCCATCGTCCTTCGCCGTCGGCACGGCGATGCAGGCGAGCGTTGCCGCCTCGGCGCTCGCGGCGGCGGAGTGCTGGCGCGAGCGACGTGGTGAAACGCAACAAGTCACGGTCGACATGCGCGCCGCAGCCATGGCCGCGCGCAGCGAGCGCTATCTCACCGTCGATGGCGGCCCCGCGCCGGAACTCTGGGACACAATCGCCGGCGCCTATCGCTGCGGCGATGGGCGCTGGGTACGGCTGCACACCAATTTTCCGCATCATCGCGATGGCGTGCTGAACATTCTCGGTTGCGCCTATGACAAGGCGGCGGTCGCTGACGCGCTGCAACGCTGGGCCGCGTTCGATTTCGAATCCGCTTGCGCCGACGCCGGTCTTGTGGTCGCGGCGATGCGCAGCTTCGCGGAATGGGACGCACATCCGCAGGGCGAGGCCATTGCGGCGTTGCCGCTGTTCGATATCGCGCGGATCGGCGATGCGCCGCCCGCCCGGTGGCCAGCGGGAGAACGCCCGCTCGCTGGCATTCGCGTGCTCGATCTTACGCGGATCATCGCCGGGCCGGTGTGCGGGCTGACGCTCGCGGCGCACGGTGCCGACGTGATGCTGGTGACGTCGCCGAACCTGCCGTCGATCGCGCCGCTGGTCATCGACACCGGCCGCGGCAAGCTGTCCGTATCGCTCGACCTCACGCAGAAAAGCGATCGCGCGATCTTCGAGAAACTGCTGCGCGATGCAGACGTGGTGGTGCAAGGTTATCGCCCCGGCGGACTTGCCGCGCTGGGCTATGGCGCCGACGATCTCGCGCGCCTGCGACCGGGCATCGTGTCGGTGTCGTTGTCGGCCTATGGCCATACGGGTCCGTGGGCGTCGCGTCGTGGCTTCGATTCGCTGGTACAGACCGCGACGGGTTTCAATGATGCGGAGGCGAAAGCCGCCGGCAGCGATGCGCCGAAGCCGTTGCCCGCGCAGATCCTCGATCATGCAACCGGCTATCTGATGGCGTTTGCCACCATGGCGGCGTTGCTGCGCCGTGCGCGCGAGGGCGGAAGCTGGCAGGTGCGGTTATCGCTGGCGCAGACCGGGCGCTGGCTGCGCGGTCTCGGCCGGATCGACGGTCTCGCCTGTCCCGATCCGTCGCGCAAGGATGTGAGCGACATGCTGGTGGAGATGCCGTCGGGCTTCGGGTTGCTGTCGGTGGTCCGGCACCCGGCGGAATTGTCGCTGACATCGCCGCATTGGGCGCGGCCGTCGGTGCCGCTCGGCACCGACGCACCGGTCTGGCCTGCAGACTAACTTGCGATCTTCCCCGCTTCCCAGCCGAGCATGGCGCGCTTGCGCGTCAGGCCCCAGTGATAGCCGGTGA
>JAHBZF010000016.1 GCA_019635575.1 Pseudolabrys sp.
ATCGTTGAGCCGGTAGGCGGTGTACATCGTGCTCACCGTCGCGCGGCGCGGCGAGAGGCCCGGATTGACCAGAACGAGCGAACGCCGCTCGGAATCCTCCATCGTCACCAGCTCGACGGCACGATGCAGGATCGGCTCGATATCATTCTCGCAGCTCCAGACGAACGGAATGGCCTTCGGCGTTGCCAGCAGTTGCTTCACCTCGTCATGATCGACGTCGGTGGACGTCGCCCAGAACGGAAACATGTGCTTCGACGCCACGTCGGAATAGAGACCCTTCAGCGCGGCATCGCGGTTCGGCAGGTGGTGAACGTTGGATTTGCTCATCGCAGATCTCCGATCGGATGGGTGCGCCGGCGCGCGGCGGGAATAATGTTGCGAAATCCAACCACAATGACAACCAATGCTCAATGGTAAAGTTGTGGTTATAATGGTTGGGATATGGGCAGATACGCCGCAAGGCACTGATAGAGCGGGATAACCTGGGAACAAAGGCAAAAAGGGCGAGGCTAAATTTGGAGCAATAGCTCAACCATACTTTGATTGGTTGGCTATTTCGCCTATAATGAAGCCATCGCGCTGACGGGTCATGGCAGATGTGCCCTCTCGTTACTTTTTGAGCCGGACGACATCATGGACAAACGGGTCGACATCCCCCGATCGACGGACAAAGCCTCGGACCTGACATCGCTTGTCGACAGCGTCCGCGGACTGGCCGCCACCACCGGGCTTGGCTCCGAGCGCGCGCTCGCCGACAAGCTCAACGTCAAGCGGCACCAGTTGCGCCGCGCGCTGAAGGTGCTGCGCAACAACGGCGAGATCGCGCCGGCCGAACCGAAGCGCAAGGCGCTGGACGCGCGCAACGGCGAGAGTCTGGTTCAGGACACCAATCCGCTGGAAGTGGTCGAGATGCGCCTCGCCATCGAGCCGTTCCTCGCCCGGCTCGCCGCGCTACGCGCGTCACCGCTGGACATGGCGCGGATCGAGCGCGCCGCGACCACGCTGATCGGCACCGATTCCGGCGCCGCGGACTTGCGCTTCCATAAAGCGATTGCCGCCGCGTCAGGCAATCATCTTGCCGAGACGTTCTACGGAATGTTGCGGCAAGTGGCGAGCGATGCGCGGATGCGCCTCGGCCGCAATCAGCCATCCTGCCCGAAGCGAATCCAGCAGCGCGATGCCGAGCATCGCGCGATCGCCACCGCCATCGCCGCGCGCGACGCGGACGGCGCCGAGCAGGCGATGCGGCTGCATCTCGTCGCGGTACAGAAGCGCGTTATCGAGCACCTGCATCCGATCACGGCGATCGCATAACATCGGCGCCGCTACGGCTGGCGCTGCAGCGCCTGCTCGACTGCGCGCCGCACCAGAACCGGAATCAGATGTGCGCGATAGGCCGCGCTCGCCTGGATATCCGAGTTCAACTCGTCTTCCCGCACCAGACAGCTTCCGGCATCGATGGTGTCGGCGGCAAAATGATCTCGCAGCGCCTCCTCGGCTTCGGGAATGCGGAAAACCATCGGCCCGGCGCCGGTCACCGCGACGCGCACGGCGTCGCCGAAATCCGCGACGAACACGCCGACCAGCGCAAAGCCCGACGCCGGGCTCTTGAATTTCACGTAGCCGGCACGGCGCGGCACGGGAAATTCGATCCGGGTGAGCAATTCGTTCGGCGCCAGCGCGGTTTCGTACAGCGCCACGAAGAAATCGTCCGCGGGAATCGCCCGCTCCGACGTATGGATCGTCGCGCCGAGACCGAGCACCGCGGCTGGATAGTCGGCAGCGGGGTCGCTGTTGGCCACCGAACCGCCGAGCGTGCCGCGATTGCGCACCTGACGGTCGCCGATTTCGGAGGCGAGGTGCGCAAGCGCCGGAATATGCTGCCGGATATCCGGCGCGCGGCTGACCTGCGCATGCTGGGTCGTCGCGCCGATGGTCACGCGGTGCGCGTCGGCAGCGATCCCTTTGAGCTCCGGGACGAAGCCGAGATCGATCAGATCGGTCGGCGCCGCCATCCGCAGCTTCATGGTCTGGATCAGCGTCTGCCCGCCGGCGAGAAACTTTCCTTCCGGATAGTCGCTGGCGAGCGCCACCGCCTGCGCGATGCTGCGCGGGCAATGGTATTGATAGTCGTACATGAACATGGCGCTACGGCTCCTTGTTCATGGATTCGTGTCCGGGCTCGCTCATCGCTTTCGCTCCGGACATCACCGCGTCGATGATGTTGCGATAGCCGGTGCAGCGACAGAGATTGCCGTGCAACCCATGCGCGACCTCTTCGCGCGTCGGCGCCGGATACTCTTTCACGATGTCGAGCGCCGTCATCACCATGCCGGGCGTGCAATAGCCACACTGCAAGGCATGATGCTTGCTGAAGGCTTGCTGCATCGGGTGCAGCGGCGCGCCCTCCGCGCTCAAACCCTCGATGGTCAGGATCTCCGCATCCGCCGCCTGCAGCGCGACGATCGAGCACGACTTGATGGCTTGTCCATTCATATGGATCGTGCAGGCTCCGCACTGCGCGGTGTCGCAGCCGATATGCGTCCCGGTCAGGCGGAGATGCTCGCGGATAAACGCTACCAGCAAGGTGCGCGGCTCGACCTCGGCGGTCACCGGTTTGCCGTTCACGACCATCGAAAGCGGAACTGCGGTCATCTCTGTCTCATGCAAGTCGAAAGGCTAGAGGTCGAGCGTCAGCGTCTCGCCCATGGCGCGCGAGCAGCAGATCATCATTACCTTGTTCGACTCGTGCTGATCCTCGTCGAGCACGAAATCCTTGTGATCGGGAACGCCGTCGAGCACCCTTGTCTCGCACGCGCCGCACAGCCCTTCGCGACAGGAGGATTCGACGGTGATGCCGTTCTCGCCCAGCACGTCGAGAATGGAGCGATCCGGCGGAATGAAGAAGGTGCGTCCGTCGCGGGCCAGCTTCACGGTGAACCCGGCGCCAGGGCCTTCGTCGGCGCGGCCGGTGAACCGCTCGGTGTGAACGAAGGCGGGCGCGGTGGTGGCCGACGCCACGAATTCGTCCAGCATCGGCGTCGGCCCGCAACAATAGAAATGCGTGCCATGCGGTCGGCCCCGAAACGCATCGGCGAGGTCGAGCTTATCGCCCGCCGCTTCAAAAAAAAAGAAGCGGACCTTCCCGCCCTCCATCGTCGTCAGGGTCCGATAAAACGCGGCGTCCTCGGGCGAGCGCGCCGCATAGAGCATTTCCCAGCTCCGGCCCAACTCGGTCAGCCGCTTCGCCATCGCATAGATCGGCGTGATGCCGATGCCGCCCGCCACCAGCACGCTGTGCGGGGCGTGCTCGTCGAGCCGGAAATTGTTGAGCGGCGTGCCGATCTCGAATTCGGCGCCAACCTGAACATGATCATGAATGAACGCGCTGCCGCCGCGGCCGTTCCGCTCGCATTTCACGGCGATGGTGTAGGCACGCCGGTCGTCGGCGGCTCCGACTAGCGAATACGAGCGCGCCAGCCCGTTCGGCAGGAACACCGAGACATGCGAGCCGGCGTCGAACGCCGGCAGCGCCGCGCCACTCGCCGTCGCGAGATCATAAGCGCGGATATCGCGTGCCTCCTCGCGGACGGCGGCGACCCGGACAGCGATGCGGTCCATACCAGTCAAATGCGCAACTCGCGGATCATCGGAAAAAGGGCCGACGCAGACGCATCGGCCCGATCATTTGCCGGCGCATCACAGCGCGACGACGCACTCGATTTCGATCATCATGCCCGGCACCGCCAGTTCACAGACCACGGTGGTGCGTGCCGGGAAGTTCCCGGGCGTGAAGCGCGCCCGGTACAATTCGTTCATCTTGGCGAAGTCGCCCTGCCGCGTGATGATCACGTTGCTCTTGACGATCCGGTCGAACGACGTGCCGGCAGCCTTGAGGATGATATCGAGGTTGTCGAGCGCCTGACGGCATTGAGCCTCGAAGTCGCCCTGCGCGAGCTGGCGGTCGCCGAAATAGCCGGGCACACCCGACACGAACAGCAGGTCGCCGACCCGGACAGCGTGAGACAAGGGCGCGAGCACCTTGTGGGCGTTGGGAATCGGGACGATCTCTCGTGTAACCATGTTCTACTATCCGTGTTGGGTGTTGTCGGAGCGCACGACGCGCGGCTTACCGATTGACGGTCTGATTCCACAGATCGACGATCTTGCCGCGGTTCTGGTTGAGGTAGTTGATGTCGACCTTGTTGAGCTTGCCGGCGAGCGGGCAAGACGCCGCGACATCGGCCGGCACCTTCGCCTTGGTGTTTACCGGGCGGGTCTTGCCGAGTTCTGCTGAACGCTCCTGCTGCGGAACGCTCAACACATGGTTGATGAAGCGCGCGGCATTGTCGGCGCCGTTCGGGCCGTTCTTCACGCGGGCCACGGTCAGCGGCACGTAGTAGGCGCCTTCCGACGGAACGACGAAGCGCAGATCCTTCAGGTCAGGATCGTTCATCATGACGAGGACGTTGCCGCTGAAATACGGGGTGACCCAGATTTCGCCGGTCTTGAGCCAGCCGACCGCGATGCTCTCCTGATCCCACAAGCCGGGACCGGAGGTGCGGATGGTCCGGTAGAGTTTCATGCCCTCTTCCGGCTCCTTCAGGCTCTTGCCTTTGGTTTTCGACAGGCCGTCGAGGGTGTTGAACGCGCCGGTATAGGTGACGTTCGGCGCCGAGACGTGACCCTTGAGATCGTCACGCAGCAGATCGGTCCAGGAGGTGATCGGCTTTTTCACGTATTTGGAATTGTAGGCGATGCCGAAACAGCCATAGGTGTAAGGCACGCCGACATCCGACGGGACACGCACGTCCGGGTCGACCTCAGCAAGCTGCGGCACGCTTTTGAGATCGAGCGGATCGAGCAGACCGGCGGACGCCGCGAGCGGCAGCGTCAGGTCGGTGAAGGTCACCACGTCTTCCTTGGGATTGGCGCGGTTCGCCTGCATCTGCGTGAAGCGCGCGCTGTCCCAGGATTCGAGATAGCGGATGGTGTTGGCGCGATCATAGGTCTCGATGAATGACTTCTTGATCGTATTTCCGATCACGCCTGGGAACCCGCTGAACACCAGCTGTTGCTGCGCCGCGACCGGACCCGCGGCGCCGATCGCGGAGACAAGAGCTGCCGCCGCAAGCAAGCGATGAGAAAACTTCATTTCCATGTTCCACCCCTTCTGTTGTCAGTTTGATAGCGGCTGCGACATCCCGATGACGGAGCGTCATCCGGCGCCGCGGCCACCCACGTGCTTGAGAAGACCAGCTTTCTGCAAAACGATGGCGAAGACGAGCCCGAACAGCACCAGCGAACTGGACACCGCCGCTGCCACCGGATCGTTGACGTCATAGACATAGCGATAGAGCGCGACCGGCAGCGTCACCTGTTCCGACTGGGTCACGAACAGGCTGATGGTGAACTGGTCGAACGAGACGATGAATGCGAAGATCGCACCCGAGGTAATGCCCGGCGCAAGAGACGGCAGCACGACGCTAAAGAAGGTGCGCAGCGGCGGCGCGCCGAGAATTTCCGACGCTTCTTCCAGGTGCGGCTTGATTTCCATCGCGCTGACGAGGATCGCGCGGAACATGAATGGGAAAACCAGCAGCGTGTGTGAGACAACCAATGCCGACAGCGTGTCGATCAGGTTGAAATGCAGGAAGTAGTAGAGCAGCGCGATACCGATGATCAGCGCCGGCACGACGAGCGGCGTCAGCAATACGAACTCGATCACGCGCGCCAGGCGCGTGCCGCGAATCCGGCGGATCGCCAGCGCCGCCGGCACCGCGAACGCGCCTGCAAGAATGGTCGACCCGATGGCCAGCAGCACGCTGCGCAACATCGGCCCGCCGAACGTTCCCAGTTCCCACGCTGCCTTATACCAGCGCAGCGAGAATTCCGTCGGTGGGAAGGTGAAATAGGAGCGATTGCTGAAGCTGAACAGAATAACGACAATCAGAGGCGCCAGCAGAAACGCATAGATTAGCGACACCACCGTCAGCATGATCGGCGAACTGCGGCTGTTCATGGTTGCCCGATCCCAACCTTGCGCGAAGCGCGCGCCTGCACGGCATAGACACCGGCGACAACGACCAGCAGGATCATCGACAGCGCGATGGCACGCGGCAGGTTGAACAGCACCAGCGCATCGGTATAGACCGAGATCGACAGATACTTCACCGCGGTGCCGCCAAGCATCAGCGGCGTCACGAATGCGCCGAGCATCAGGCTGAACACCAGCACGCTGCCAGCGACCAGGCCGGGCGCGGCAAGCGGCAATTCCACCGTGATGAAACGATACACCGGCGACGCGCCGAGAATATCGGCGGATTCAAGATAGCGCCGGTCGATCCCCTGCAGCGACGCTGCGACGGACAAGATCATGAACGGCAGGAACACCTGCGTGCTGCCGACGATCAGTCCGATATAGTTGGCCGACAGCGCCAGCGGCTGGTCGATGATGCCGAGCTGTTCGAGGATCGTGTTGACCACGCCCTTGCGGCCCAGCATCAGCAGCCAGCCATAGCTGCGCACCACGGTGTTGATCAGCAGCGGCGCGGCAATCAGGAAGAACAGGATCGGCTGCAGCGATTTGCGCGCCCGCGCCAGATGCGCCGCCACCGGATAGCCGAGGATCGCGCACAACGCCGTCACCAAAGCCGCTGCGCCCATGGTCTTGGCGTAGATTTCCCAATACAGCGGCGACAGCAGCACCGTCTCGTAATTCTCGACGGTGAAGCCGGGCTTGATTACGCCCATTTCCGCGCGATGGAAGCTCGCTTGAATAAGCTCGACCAGCGGCACGATCAGGATCGCCAGCACCAGCGCCAGCGCCGGACACAGCAGCAACGCAGCCGTCAGCAGCCGCCGGCGGCGTGCTGTCTGCTGCGTGGATGCCGCGGCCATCGTCATCAACTCACCGGAAGGCATACGGTGGCGCCGGCGATATCCACCCAGACGCGGCTGCCTGCCTGGGTCGAGTTTTCCGTGAGGCCGAGCACGCGTGCCTTGAGCGTCGGCCCGCCGTCAAGTTCGACACGCACCACCGACGAGCCACCCTCGAAACGAATATCGACCACCCGCGCCGGCAGCGCCTGCGCCGAGGTTTCGCTGCGGAGCCGCACATGCTCGGGACGGACCACGAGATTGAACCGGCCGGATGAATCACCTTGCGCCGACGCATTCGGCGGTAGCGCGATCCGGTGCGACGTGCCGGAAATCCGCGCCATCCCCGGCGTGGCGCCGTCGCGCTCGCATTCCAGCAGGCTGACCTCGCCGATAAAATCGGCGACGAACGCAGTCTGCGGATTTTCATAGATCGTGCGGGTGAGGCCGAGTTGCTCGATCCGCCCGTTGCGCAACACCGCGACACGGTCCGACATGGACAACGCCTCGTCCTGATCGTGGGTCACGAACAGGAACGTGGTGCCGGTCTGCTCATGGATGCGCTTGAGCTCGATTTGCAATTGCTTGCGCAGCTTGAGATCGAGCGCGCCGAGCGGTTCGTCGAGCATCAGCAGTTTCGGCGACGTCGCCAGCGCGCGCGCCAGCGCCACGCGCTGCTGCTGACCACCCGACAACTGGTGCGGATAGCGATCGACGATCGCCGGAAGCTGGATCATCGCCAGCATCTCGGTCACCCGCCGATCGGCATCCGCCCGGTTCCAGCCCTTGACGCGCAGGCCGTAGCGGATGTTCTCGGCGATGGTCATATGCGGGAACAGCGAATACTGCTGAAACACCATTCCCAGATTGCGCCGGCGCGGCGGCTCGTGCGTGACGTCCTTGCCGTCCAGCACGATCGTGCCGCTGTCGCAGGTTTCGAGCCCGGCGACGATCCGCATCAGCGTGGTTTTGCCCGAGCCGCTGCTGCCGAGCAGAGTCAGGAATTCTCCCTCGAGGATATCGAGGTCGATGCCATCGTTGACCCGCAGATCACCGTAGGTCTTGGTGATGCCGCGCAAGGAGACTTTTGGCGTCGGACTCATGAATCACATGCAGCAGGAGGAGCGGCGCACCGCGTGACGGTTCGGATCAGTCCCGGAATTCGCCGGCAGCAACGCGCTTGCCGACCTCCCGGACCTGCTTCTTGTCCTGGGCAGCATCGGCCGCCTTCGGCAACGGCACCACCGCGTTCTGCGTGTAGGTGCGAATGACGCTCTGCTCCCGCGACAGACCTTTCGGGTCCTTGCCGCCACGGACATCCTCGATGCCAGCGCGCAGCATGCGGCGGAACATGGTCACACCGCGATCGCTGGTGCCGAGATGCTCGCGGCCGTGCAGATGCACCGCACCCTGCGACACCTGGGCGTCATAGTCGCCCGGCGCACGCTGGCGTTCGTCGAACGGACGGTCGTCCATCATGCCGAAGTGCAGCTTCTCAATCATCTCCGCGTCGAACTTCATCTCGTCGGTCTCGATCAGCCAGCCGATCTCCATGAAGCTGGTATCGTCAATCGGCACCGCCCAGTGGAACAGATACGGCCCGCCGTAACGCTTCGGCTTCTTGCCGTCCTCGTTGACCGAGGCAACGAGATGGATGTTCGGCATGATCAGGTCATGCTGGCGCACCCAGACATTGTCGCCGACGCGGCGGCTGGCGACATAGACCATGCCGATCGGCGTTTCGAGATAGTCGAGCTCGGGGATGATGCCGAATTCCGGCGTGAACTGCGTACCGCTGGCAATGGTGTGCAGGTAAAACGTATGGACCGGGTCCATCGCATTTTCTTTCACCTGCACCCAGTTGCACGGCCACACATATTTGCGGCCGGGCGTCCAGCCGCTCGGGATCAGGCGCTCGCCGGGACGCAGATTCTCGATCACGTCGTAGACCGGCAGCGGCGGCATCTTCTCGGGCGGGCCCATATAGGCGAACACCAGACCCTTGTATTCCTTCACCGGAAAAGCACCGTGGGCGAGCTTGTCCTTGTACGGCGAGTTCGCCGGCTCCGCCGGCATTTCCAGGATGCGGCCGTCGCAGCCGATCAGCCAGCCGTGATAGCAGCAGCGCAGGCCGCGCTCGTCCGGAATGCCGAATTCGAGCGACGCGCCGCGATGCGGGCAGTGCGGACGCACCAGACCGACATTTCCGGACTTGTCGCGGAAGATCACCAGGTCTTCCGACAGGATCTTGATGCGCTTGGGCAGATCCTTGAGCTCGTCGGAAAACGCGACCGGATGCCAGAACCGGCGAAGATATTCGCCACCCGGCGTGCCCGGACCGACGCTGGTCAGCCCGTTGTCATCGCGGGTGGTGACCTCCGGCTGATTGTAAGCGTTGAACGGCGCCGTTTGGTTGATCTGCATGCGCTACTCCAGAAACCCTTGATCGAGCTTGGGAAAATTCGAGACGACAGCTATATATCGATTGATCCGATATTCAGATTAAACTATCATCAGTTCGTGTCAAGCAGGCTCGTTTGCTAGACATCAGGAATTCTTGAGTCGAAGGCCGGGGTGTGTGGACATGAACAAGGCAACGATGCGCTTCCCGAAACGGGGCGATCTGATCGCGGACTCGATCAAGCAATGGATCGTGCGCGACAAGATGCGCCCCGGCGACCGTCTGCCGTCGGAAAAGCAGCTCACGGAAAAATATCAGGTCGGCAAGGCGTCGGTGCGCGAGGCGCTGAAATCGCTTGAGGTGCAGGGCCTGATCCGCACCACAACCGGTCCCACCGGCGGCTCGTTCATCGCCGAAGTGACCGAGGCGCGCATCCTCAATCACCTGCAGAGCTACTTCTTCTTCAAGGACGTGACCGCGACGCAGGTTTACGAGGTGCGCCGCTCGGTCGAGCCGACGCTGGCCCGCCACATCGCCGAGATCGCCGACGCGCCGCTGTTGCGCAAGCTCGCCGACAATGTGCAGGCGTCACAGGGCGCGGTCCAGACGCGCGAGGACTGGCAGCGCCAGCAGCAGATTCATATCGAATTTCACGATCTGCTCGCCGACGGCGCGACCAATCCGATGCTGTGCATCCACTGCAAATTCATCAACCGCACGATCCGCCACATCGTCCGCTCGCGCGAAAGCCCGCAGCAGCGCGACATCATCACGGCGAACCGTATCTGGCACGAGAAGATCTACGAGGCGATTGCCAAGCGCAATCTGAACGCCGCCGAGAGCCTGATGCGCGAGCACATCGTCGAGCTCGACGATGCCTATAAGGTGAGCAAGCCGCAACTGACGAACCATCTGCACCTCGAGACACAGGATCCGGATCGTCTGAGTGCGCTGCCGGAGTTGCCATGATCGGACAATCGCGGCAGCGCAAGGAGGACGACCGTCTCCTGCGCGGCAAGGGAAAGTTCGTCGACGACCATCGCGCGCGCGGCACGCTCTATGCCGTGATCCTGCGCTCGCCGCATCCCGCCGCGCGCATCGTCTCGAATCGTACCGAGAAGGACGACGCCATCGCCGCCGGCGCGCATTCGGTCTGGCTGTTCGACGACCTGCCGTCGCTGAAGCAATCCATGCCGCTGTTCCTCGAACCGGCCACCAATCCCTATTGCGACATGATGCAGCCGCCGCCGCAATACGCGCTGGCGGACCGCGTGGTGCGTTATGTCGGCGAGCCGGTCGCGGTGGTGCTAGCGGATTCGCCGGAGAAAGCCTGCGACGCCGCGGAAGCCCTCAACATCGAATATGAAGCGATCCCCGCGATCATCGATCCGAACGAGGCTCGCAAGGACCAGCAACTGGTCCACGATGGCCAGTCCAACACCGTCGCGCATCTCATCGCCAATATCGGCGACGTGGACGCTGCGTTCGCCAAAGCCGACGTGGTGATCGAGGAGACCTACGTCTATCCGCGCATCACCTCGGTGCCGATCGAGACCCGCGGCGTCAGCGCTGAATTCGACGCCGCCGGCGAAAAGCTCGTCATCCGCGCCGGCCATCAGCTCCCCTATTCGCTGCGCGCAGCAGCCGCCCGCTTCACGGGTCTGCGCGAATCCAATGTCACGGTGCTTTGCCCTGATACCGGCGGCGCATTCGGCCCGAAGTCGAGTGTCTATGCGGAAGATATCCTGATCCCGCTGCTGTCGCGCACCGTCGACCGGCCGGTGAAATGGATTCAGACCCGCTCCGAATTCATGCTGAGTTCGCAGCACGCCCGCGATCAGGTGCTGCATGTGCGGCTCGCCGCCAAATCCGATGGCACCCTGCTCGGCTGCGACGTCAAGATCATGAAAGACACCGGCGCCTATCTGTGCTGGGCGGTGATCGAGCCGAGCAACACCATCAATCACCTGCCGTCACAATACCGGCTCGGCGCATTCCGTGCCGAAGCGCATTCGGTCCTCACCAACAAGGTGCCGTCGGCGCCGTATCGCGGCACTGGACGGCCGGAGGCCACCTGGGCGATCGAGCGCAGCCTCGACCTGCTCGCCTACAAGCTCGGCCTCGATCCGATCGACGTGCGCCGCCGCAATCTGGTGACCGCTAGAGAAATGCCGTTCAAGCCCGGCAACGTCTATCGCGATGGCGTCGAAGTGACTTACGACACCGGCGATTTTCCGAAAGTGTTCGAGGAGACACTTGCCGCCATCGATCCCGATATCTGGAAAGCCCGCCAGCGCGAGACGCCGAAAGGGGCGCGCACGCGCGTCGGCATCGGCGTCGCCAACTATGTCGAGGCCAGCGGCATCGGCTGGCCATGCGAAGGCGCGACAGTGCGGATCGAGGAGACCGGCCAGGTCGAAGTGCTGATCGGCGTCTCGCAGTCCGGCCAGGGCCACGAGACGGTATTCGCACAGATCTGCGCCGAATATCTCGGCGTGCCGTATGAGACCGTGCATGTGCGCGGCGGAGATTCCAATCTCCTGCCCTATGGCTTCGGCACCGGCGGCAGCCGTGTCACGGTCAACACCGGCAACGCAGTGGCGCTCGCCGCCGAAGATGTGAAGCGCCGCATCAAGCTCGTCGCCGCGAGCCTGCTGGCATGCGATGCCGACGACGTTCGCGTCGAGAATGGTCGCGTCTTCGCCGCCGGCATGCCGGACGCCATGCTGCCGTGGTCGCGGCTGGTGCCGACCGCCGCGTTCTCGCGCATCTTGGCCGACGAAAAGACGCCGGGCTTGTGCTCGACGCAATATTACTATCCGCCGACCGTCACCTGGGCGAGCGGCACCCATGCCGCCGCAGTCGAAGTCGATCTCGACACCGGCATCTGGAAGATCCTGAAATACGCCATCGGCCATGACTGCGGCCGGCAGATCAATCCGATGCTGGTCGACGGTCAGGTGATGGGCTCGATGGTGCAGGGCCTCGGCATCGCCATGGGCGAGGAGATCGTCTACTCGCCCGAGGGTCAGGTCCTGACCGGCACACTGATGGACTACGTCATGCCGCGTGCCGAGGACATTCCTGAGATCGTCATGAAGCATTTCGAGTTTCCGGCCACTGGAAACCCGCTCGGCGTGCGCGGCGTCGGCGAAGGAAATGTCGGCCCGGTCGCGGCCGCCATCGCGGGTGCGATCACCGATGCGCTCGACGGCAAGATCGTCATCCGCAAGCCGATGATGCCGCCGATGACGATCTTCAACCTGATCCACGAAAGCAAATCAGTCCAATGAACGCCGACGTCGTCAGCGCCGTCGACGCTAATGCAATGCGCATGGTGTCCGACGGCATCCCCTATCGCGATCTTGATTTTCTCAAGCGCGACATTGCCGACATCGACCAGTGGTGCGCGCGCTGGGTCGCACTGTCGCAGGTCTATGAAGCGGAAGCCGGGCGCGCCGAAGCCAACGGCGGCACGCTCACCGCCGGCGAACAGCTCTGGCGCGCCGCGCTGTGCTGTCATTTCGGCCAGGGCATCCTGATGAACGTCACGCCGGCGGAGAAGGCCGCAGCCGATGTGCGCAAGCAGCAGTTATTCCGCCGCGCGGCGACGCTGCTGCAGCCGGCGCTGGAGCGCATCACGATCCCGTTCGAGGGCAAAAGCCTGCCCGGCTATCTGCGCCTCGCGCCGGGCAGCAAACCCGGCCCGTGCGTGGTGGTGTTCGGCGGCCTCGACACTACGAAGGAAGATGCGCTGGAGCTGACCAACTATTTCGTCGCCCGCGGCGTCTCCACGCTGACGTTTGACGGACCGGGTCAGGGTGAGATGTTCGCGACGCAGAAGATGCGGCTCGACTATGAAGCCGCCGTGTCGGCGGTGATCGACTACGCCTGCATGCGGCCGGAGATCGACCACAACCGCATCGGCGTGATCGGCCGCAGCACCGGCGGCCACTGGTCGGTCAAGACCGCCGCCACCGATCCGCGCGTCAAGGTCGCCATCGCCTGGGGGCTGATCTTCCATCTGCGCGATTTCGACAATCTGTCGCCGTCGCTACACAAGCGCTTCATGCGCGCCGCCAGCATCGACACCATGGATGAGGCGCGCACCTTCTTCCACGGCTACGACCTCACCGGCTACGCGGAGAAAATCCGCTGTCCGCTAATGGTGGTGCAAGGCGGCAGGGATCCGATCGCGCCGCCGGAGTCGCTCGCGCTGCTGCAGCGCGCGATGCCGCAGGCGCCCGAGATCATCTGCTACGAGCAGAGCGGCCATTGCGCCCACGACCTCGCGCATCTGTTCAAGCCGGTGATGGCGGACTTCGCCGCGCGTCATTTGCGCGCCTGATCGCATCTTCCTTTCATCCCCAACGAGTATGAGACGCCATGAGTGAGTGGATCGACCTGACCGCATCCGACGGTCATCGTGTCAGCGCCTATGTCGCACGCCCTACGGCCAAGCCCGCCGGTGCTGTGGTGATCGCGCAGGAAGTGTTCGGCGTGAACAGCCATATCCAGGACGTCGTCAACGGCTATGCCCGCGACGGCTTTCTCGCGATCGCGCCGTCATTCTTCGACCGCATCGAGCGTGGCATCGCGCTCGGCTACGAGCGGCCGGACGTGGAGCGCGGGCTCGCGCTAACGAAACAGCTCGATGTCGCGCAGACGGTGATGGACGCGCAGGCGGCCATCGATCACGCCCGCAAGACCGGCCCTACCGGCATGGTCGGCTATTGCTGGGGCGGCACAACGAGCTGGACCTGCGCGGCGCAGGCGAATGGCCTCGCCGCCGCTGTCTGCTACTATGGCGGCGGCATCATCGCCAACGGCGCGTTGACACCGCGTTGCCCGGTGATGATCTATTGGGCCGAGCTGGACACTATCATCCCGATCGATAAAGCGCGTGACTTCATCGCCAGCCACCCGAAGATCGAGCATCACACCTACCCGGCCGATCACGGCTTCAACTGCAATCTGCGCGGTTCGTATCACGAGCCATCGGCGGCACTGGCGAAGACGCGGACACTGGCATTTTTGCGAAAGCATCTCGGCTGACCGCGCGAGAAGCCGCACTCAACAAAAAGGCCGCCGGAAATCGGCGGCCTTTTTATGGAAATGATCTTTGCTCGGATCAGGCCGATTGCTGATTCCGGACGATGCCGATCCGCCGCGCCGCGCCGGCGACCAGCAGCGGATGCACCTTCAGCGTGTCGCGCAGCAGTTCCTGATCGAGCGCCACCAGCGCCAGCCGCTCGTTGTCGTTCAGCTCGAAATCCCGGCTGAAGGCCGCCGCATCCTTGATGAACTTCCGACAGGCGTCAGCATCCGTGCGCAATGTATGTAGCGCGCGCGACAGTTCGACCCGCTCCACCGGCGTCGCGTCGTACCATGGACGGTTTTCCGTCGCCGCCTGCTCCTTCGTCCAGCCGAACACCGCATAGGTGTGGTGCCAGTTCTCCTCATAGATCGCCTGATCCGGGCGACGCTCGCCGAGCGCGCCGGCGAGCATCAGCCAGGCGCGTGCCTCGACATTGCCGGTGCGGTCCAGCGCCTCGGCATCCGAGCCGAGCAACATGCGGAAATTGCCCGCCTCGATCGCCTTATAGGCGACCCGGTCGAAGGCGAGGTCGGGACCCGGATTGGCATAACGTGCCGTGCCGGGATAATGCGACAGGCCACCACTGGCGATCAGCACTGCGCGCCGTCCCATGCGCGTCACCGCGCGATGCAGCGCCTTGCCGAACGCGAAGCAGCGCTCCGGCGACGGCTGCGGCGGCACATAGGCATTCACGAACAGCGGCAGCACCGGGAAGCTCTGCTCCCAGCCCATGAACGCCCATGGAATGGTGAACGAGGTGCCAAGCTCCGCATCGAGCGTGAACGCCGGATCGAAATTCTCGTCCTGCAGCGCGCGCACCAGATCGTAACCGCTGCTGCCGTCCACCGACCACCAGCCCTTGTGGCCGTCATGCCCCATGGCGCGGGCGCCGCAATGGACCATGAAGGCCGGCACGGCATCGAGGATGAACTGGTCGCCGTGCTCGTTGGAGATCAGCAGCACGAGATCGGGCTTGAGCGCGCGCAGACCTTCGCCGATCCTGCCCATGGCGGCGCGCACGCGCGCGACCTGCTCCGCATCTTCGCTCTTCGGCACGCTGAGAAGCTGCGGCGCATGCGGCACCGCCGCGCCACCGACGATACCGAACTGGCTTGCTGTCATGGTTCATCTCCTGGCGAAATACCCGGCCGGCGATGTTCGGCCATAGCCAGGGTCAGCACCAAGATAGGCAAATGCACGGGCCCATGCTATTTGATATTGTAAATGTCAATTATTGTCATTGGCGAATAACGCTGGACCAACCATGCGGCTAGACACGCATCTGCTCGCCTGCCTCAACGCGCTGATCACCGAGGCACATGTCAGCCGCGCCGCGAGCCGGATGAACATCAGCCAGCCGAGCATGAGCATCGCCCTCGGCCGCTTGCGGCAGATTTTCAACGACCCGCTGCTGGTCAAGACCCGGCATGGCATGACACCGACGCCGCGCGCGCTGGAGATCGTCGAGCACGTACGCACCGCGCTGACCGAGATCGAGGGCGCGCTGGTCCACACTACGGCGGCCGGGCCGCATCGCGCCCCGCGCGATTTCCGTATCGTCATCCTCAATTCGCTGGCGCATTTCGTCATCCCGCCGCTGGTGCGGCGGCTGCGCACCGAGGCGCCGGACACGCGGCTGATCCTGATTCCCTCCGACGTGCGGCGCACGACTGCGCTGCTGGAAGACAATGAGTGCGATCTGGTGGTCGGCTATCCGCCGGGCCTGTCCGCCGGCCTGCATTCGCGCCCGTTGCTCAAATCGAAGTTGAGCGTCATCGCCGGTGCGCAACATCCCGACATCCACGATCGCCTGTCGCTCTCGCAATACGGCAACGCTACGCATGTGGTGCTCGGCTCCGGACCGGCACCGGTGTCGACCATCGAGAACACCATCGACCAGACCATGCGCGCGCGGCGCATGAGCCGACGGATCGGGATGCGCGTCCCCGACTTGATGTTGTCCGGACCGATCGTCGCTGCCACTGACATGATCGCCACCGTGCCCGACCGGCTGGCCCGGTATTTCGCCACGTCGCTCGCGATCCGCGTTTATAAATTGCCGATCCCGCTCGACGATCCGACCATTCTGATGATCTGGAGCGAGCGGACACACCGCGATCCGGCGCATCGCTGGATCCGACAACTGGTGCGCGAATCTGCGCTGCAAGCAACGCCGCCAGCCGGATCCAGCGCTTGACCGCCCGCACCGGACCGGCGTAGCGACAACGACACCCCGCCAGACGATGAGGATACGATGAGCGCCGCCCCGTCACCGATGCCGGAGATCCCGCCCGCGCTGCGCAAGCTGATGGCGGAGGTCGGGCCGCGTTGGGGGCAGGATGTGCGCAGCCACATCAAGCTGATGATCGAGGAATTCAGCAAGGTGCTGGCCGATGCGCCGCGCGACGGCGTCACGGTAACGCGCAACGTGCGCTATGGCACACATGAGCGCCATGAACTCGACATCTTCACCCCGGCCGGCGATGCAACGAAACGCGCCGCGGTGCTGTTCGTGCATGGCGGCGCGTTCCTCGACGGCAATCGCAACCGGACCGAGCAGATCTATTCCAACGTTCTTTATTATTTCGCCCGGCACGGCATCGTCGGCGTCAATATCAGCTATCGCCTCGCCGGCGACGCTACTTATCCGGGCGCGACCGTCGATATCGGCAATGCCGTGCGTTATGTGCGCGACCACGCCGACGAACTCGGCATCGACCGCGACCGCATCTTCCTGATGGGTCATTCGGCGGGCTGCGCGCACGCCGGCAGTTATGTTTACGACAAGCGGCTGCAACCGGCGGACGGCCACGGACTGCGCGGCTTTATCGTTGTTAGCGGCCGCGTGCGCGCCGACGTGTTCCCTGACAATCCGAACGCGAAGCGGGTCGAGACCTATTATGAAACCGCCGACCCGGCGGCTCTCGATGCGCTGTCACCGGTGTCGCATGTGGATGCCGACAGCGTCGCAACGTTCGTTGCCTGGGGCGAGTACGAAAATCCCCTGCTCGACATTCACTGCGCAGAGCTGGTGTTCCGGCTCGGCCAGGCCAAGCGGCGCACGCCGCCGATGATGTGGCTCAAGGGGCACAACCACACCTCCACCATCGGCCATTTCAACACGGCCGACGATGCGCTCGGCCGCGCGATCCTGGCTTTCATCGACGACCCGCGCTGACGCTATTTCAACTTGTCGAGCCCGAGTGTGCCGACCGTCTTCTCGGTGTGATAGACCGGTTTCTCGTAATAGTGCGGCCCGTCATACATCTCGATCAGCAGGCTGCGCTTGCGCGCCAGCGTCGGACCGTGCGGATGATCCTTCGGGTTCATGTAGAAACTGCCCGGCCGCAGCACGAGATTGGAATCCGTATACTCGTACTCGCCCTCGATGCAGTACATGAACTGGTTTGAGGCGTGGGTGTGTTTGACCGGCACACGCGCGCCCTCGGCAAAGTCCAGCAGCGCGACGCTGCCGCCGGTGTCCGGATTCTGCCACAGGAAGTATTGCCGGAAGCCGTAATCCGGAAAGTCGATCCATTTCTCCGGATCGAGCTTGTCGAGATCGAGATCGACCAGCAGTTCTTTCGTGATCATGGCGGCACCTGTCGAAACCCGAGTGGGTATCAGTAAAGTGCGGCCTCGCTCCGTGGCAAGAGCCTTTTACTTTGGCGACCGATCACCGTCCGTCACAGGCTAAAGATCGGCAACGATGTCCCGATAGGCGACATCCTTGCTCTGGATGCCGACATGCCGCGCGAACGCGGTCATGCCCGAGACGAACTCCGGCGAGATCGCGCTGGAATAATACGGCAGATCGCGCTCGACGATGCCGGCGATCAGTCCGGCCTCGCGTTCGGGGAAGACCTTGCGTCCCACCTGCGTCGCCAGACCGACATCGGTCTTGAGCGCGCGATGCGTCGCGTCGATCGCCTGAATGGCTTTCTTCGCGGTCGCACCGTGCTCGGCGATGAACCGGTCGGTCACCGCCAGCGACGCCATGGTGAAGTTGAATGCCTGCGGCGGCCCGTCGCCGCGGCGGATATCCAGCACGACGGTTCCGGCGCCGCTGCGCACCGCCACTTCCGCGCCCATGCCGTTGGCCCAGAAGCCGTCGATCAGCCCCTTCTGTAGCGCCTCGGCAGCCATCAGTCCAAAATTGGCGCTCGGACTGCCAGTGTTCGGCACCGGCGCGATGGTGATGTTGTCGCGCACAAGATCAAAGCCGGATTCGATCAGAAGCCGGCGCAGCCCCATCTCGACCCACGGCGCGGCGCCAATGCGCTTGCCCTTGACGATGCCGATATCGCCGCGCTTCGGCGCAAGATCGGAGCGCATCACCAGGAACCAGTACATGCCCTGCCCTTGCGCGCACAACAGCTTCACGCCGCGCCAGTCAGGAAACG
Organism: Pseudolabrys sp.; assembly: GCA_019635575.1. Lineage (GTDB taxonomy): Bacteria > Pseudomonadota > Alphaproteobacteria > Rhizobiales > Xanthobacteraceae > Pseudolabrys. The sequence goes on from JAHBZF010000016.1 coordinate 18,782, forward strand.
CGGCAAGCGCCGAATGCGCGGAACCCGCGACGCAATCGACCGCGCCGTCGCGCAACGCTTCGTAGGCTTTGTTGACGGGAAACAGCAGCTCGACCGACGCATCGACCCCAAGCTCTGCAAACTTTCCCAGTTCGACCGCGGCGATCGCCGGGAAGTAGGAATTGGAAATCAGGTCTGGAACAACAATTTTCATCACATCACCGGGAAGGAGCTTATGCGGCGTTGGCCGCGATCTTGCGCACGCTTTCCAAGAGCGATGTCCGCATCAGGAAAGCGCGATGCTTGGCGGGATCGGCCGCCATCTGTCGCAGATTGTCGAAATTCTTGGCGCGTTGCGCGGGGTCTTTTTCTTCGAGCCGCTTCTTGTTGGCGATGGTCTGCTGCTGCACGTATTCGATGTTCATCGGCCGGCGCACCGCTTCGTAGCGGTCGAGGATGGCCGCGCCCGTCGGGCCATCGAGCGCAAGAGCCAGCTTGCCGGCGAGATCGGTAGCGTCGTGGATGCCGCAGTTCAAGCCGAGTCCACCGATCGGATTGTTGACATGCGCGGAGTCCCCGGCGAGGAGCACCCGCCCTACGCGGAAATGCTTCGCGACGCGCTGATGCACCCGATAGATGTTACGGTGGAACACCTCATAGGCGCCGCGCTTGGGAAAGAATTTCTGCAGCCGCGCTTCGGTCGCCGCCGCGCTGAGAACTTCCTCGTCGCTCTGACCCGGCGGCGCGGGAAACACCGCGCGCCAGCGGCCCTTGCCGTCGTCGCCCGCGACCTTGAACAAATTGGCCCATTCGTCGGGATCGGAGAAATACGCACGATGGGCGACGCCGTGCTCGCCGGCGAAATCGAACGGCACCGTAAGCACAAGAAAACGCTCCGGAAACGTATAGCCCTCAAAGTCGATTCCGAGCGTCTTGCGCACCGTCGAACGGCCGCCGTCGGCGCCGACCAGATAAGACCCGCGCACGACCGTGCCGTTCTCCAGCGTCACCGCGACGCCGGCATCATCTTGCTCGAGACCGGACACCGGCGTTTTAAAGCTCACCTCGGCGTGCGGAAACGCTTTGAGCCGCTCCAGGCACAGATTCGCGATCTTGTGCTGCTCGCATTGCACGACGAACGGATAAGCCGTGTCCTGCGCCAGGATCGCGTGGTCGAACTCGGCGACCAGTTGATGCGTGGTGCGATCCCAGAACTGGAACGTGCGCGCCACGAGACCTCGCTCGATCACCGCATCGAGCAGCCCGGCATCGGCCAGCATCTCCAGCGTCGCCGGATGCAGCGTCGATGCGCGCGGGGAATCATCCACCGCCGCCGCGGCTTCGAACACCCGAACCGGGATTCCCTTGCGCGCCAGCAGCAGCGCAGTGAGCACGCCGACCGGGCCGGCACCGGCGATCAACACGGGAGCATTCATGGCGCGCCGTCCTCTTACTGCTGACTGATGCCGGCGAGTTTCAACGCCTTGGCCCAGTTGTCGATATCCTCGGCGAGCATCGCCTTGTATTGAGCGGGCGTGTTGCCGAGCGGCTCGACACCGAACTTGTCGAGACGCTGCGAGAAGTCCGGCTGCTTGACCGCTTTGGCCATCTCGCCGGCGATCTTGTCGACGATCGCTTGCGGCAGATTGGCCGGCCCCATCAATCCATTCCAGGTCAGCACATTGAACCCGGCATAGCCGGATTCCGCGACGGTCGGCACATCGGTCGCCTGTGGCGAGCGATCCTTCGACGACACCGCCAGCATGCGCACGGTGCCGCCCTTCGCCTGCGGCAACGCGTCGGACAGATTGGAGAACATCGCCGGAATGTGTCCGGCAACCACGTCGGACAGAGCCGGCGCATTGCCCTTGTACGGCACATGCGTCATCTCCAGCCCGGCGCGTTTGAGGAACAGCGCCATCGACAGATGATTGAGGCTGCCGATGCCGGCGGAACCGTAGGATAGTTGGCCTTGCCGTGCCTTCACGTAGGCGACGAACTCCGCCAGCGTCTTGATCGGCAGATCCTTGTTGACGACCAGCACGAACGCATTGGTGGCGACGTTGGAGATCGGCGTGAAATCCTTGAGCGAGTCGTAGCGGACCTTGTTGATCACCGGAACAATCGCCATCACCGGCAGCGCCGTCAGGAATAGCGTATAACCGTCCGGCTTCGCCTTGGCGACGATATCAGCGGCAATCGCTCCGCCGGCACCGGGCCGATTCTCAACCACGAACTGCTTACCGAACGCATCGCTGAGATGCTGCGCGGTCATCCGCGCGATACCGTCGGTGTTGCCGCCGGCAGCAAAGGGGACGACGACCGTCACAGGCTTGTCTGGCCAGTCCTGCGCCAGTGCGTGAGGCGCGGTACTCACGAGAGCGACGGCAACAGCGGATACAAGCTTGAGGGCAAATCGAACCATAACAATGACTCCCGGTCAGGACACGCTTTTCTCGTAGAAGTGCTGTTCGTAGAGAAGGCACCCGTTCGTGGACTTGAACGGCCCGTGATAGGCACCGGGCGGCCGGCAGGCATAAGTCGGCGAGTGGAACGTTTCGCCGCCATTTCCTTTCTCGTCGTTGCCCACGGTGAGATCGCCCGAGAGAAGATAGACCTCCTCCCAGTGGTCGTGCACGAACGGCTTGGTTGTGTATTCGCCGGGCGCGAAGCGCAGCAGGCGCGTGCGGCTGCCGGTCTTTTTTACTTCGTCGAGATCGCTCGCGAGAATTTTCTGCTGGATGCCGGCCGGATAGCCAGGCGGCGTCTGCCAGCCCGTGTCCATGTCCAGCGTGAAGAATTCGAGATGCGGTTTTGGCATTGTGGGCTCCTTCACAAATAGCGGCTGATCGTGCGGCGGAAGGATTCGATATGATCGGCCATCGCCTTGGCCGCCGCATCGACGTCACGCTGCTCGATCGCCGCAAAGATCGCGCGGTGCTCGTTCTGGACCTCGCGATGATGCTCCGGCGCCGTCAGCGAGATGAACCAGAAGCGCAGCGAGCGCTCGTGCAGATTCTGCAGGATCGATGCCAGCACTGTGTTGCGCGCGGCTTTGGCGATCGCGATGTGGAATTCGCGGTCGAGCAACATCATCTGCTCGATATTGCGGACCGCGGTCCACGCATCGGCACGGTTGAGAATATCGCGCATTGTCGCCAGATCGATATTGTCGGCACGCTCGGCTGCTAGCCGCGCGCAGTACGGCTCGTTCAACAGACGAATCTCGGTGATCTGCATCGCCTCGGCAAGGCTCACCGCGCGGACGATGATACCCTTGCGCGGAATGACCTCGAGCAGACCATCCTGCGTCAAACGATCGATCGCCTGATGCACCGGCGTGCGGCCGATGCCGATCGCTGCGGACACATAGGCTTCGTTGAGATAGTCACCCGGCTTGAACACGCAGGTGATGATGCGATGCTTGATCGCGTCGTAAGCCGCCTCACGCAGCGAGGCGGATGTCTCCGGCGGTGCCGGAATGATCGGTGCCGATGCCATCGGCGACCGCGCGATGTCGCGAATACGCGGCTTCCTGCCCCGCTCGGCCATGTCAGTTCCTCACCGGCAGACACCGAACGCGATAGCCGAAGCTTAGCTTGCGGCCGAGCTTCGGGTCTTCCAGCTCGCACTCGAACCGCTCGGCCGGACGAATGCCCCCTATCACCGCGACGGTGCCGCAGAACATGACCGCATTATCGGGCAGTCCGGAGGACGCATAGCGGGCAATGAGATCGGCGGGGCCACGCATCTGCGCGACGCCGCCGTCCTGATAAAGCGCGCGCTGGCCGCCGTTCGTCGCATAGGAGCGCAACAGCAGCGCATCCCAATGCGGCGCGACATCATCATAACGCCAGAACTGCCGTGCAATCGGCTTGTCGCAAATCTGTTTCGAGGCAGCGACGCTGTGCGCCTCCAGCTCGCGGTCGGTGTGATCAGAACCGAGCCCGACCCACAGCACGCCGTTACGCTGAAGCAGCACGAACTCCGCCTCGCCGCTGGTTGAGTCGCCGAGCACCTCGATGAGATCGCTGACCACCAGCCGGGATACGCTGCTCGCGTAGAAGATCGGCGCCTGCGAGGGGCGGCGCACGCCAAGCTCCTCGAGTTCGGCCATGTGCTTTTCCAACGCAGCCGCGTCGCGGCCCGTCCAGCCGGCGATGATCAGTTCGCCCGGCGTGACATCCACCAGTTCCGACCCGTCGCGGGACATCAATTCCAGGCGCATCACCCGTCCTTTACAATGGCTGTGATATTTTACTATCTTTTTTGTAAGAGCAAGTGAAAAAAGAGATATTTGTATTTCGTACGATTACTTGAGGCATGAAATATCATGACACTAATGACGCGGGCAGTGGAAATCGCCAGCAATTTCAACCGGCAAGCGGGCGTCAGCGCGGCACTCGCGCGGATCGCGCAGCCGGGTGGACAGGGCTCGACCGCCGTCCTGAAGATCGCCACGGATGCCGAGGAAATCGCCGCCCGGATGGACCGGGATGCGCGGCAAGGCCGGCCGCTGCCGCCGGCCGCGGGCCTGATCGTCAGCATCAAGGATCTGTTCGACGTGGCGGGCGATGTCACGACCTCCGGCTCGGTGCTGCTGCGAGACACCGCGCCGGCAACGCGCGATGCCGAGGCGGTGCGTCGGCTTAAGCAGGCGGGCTTCATCGCCATCGGCCGCACCAATATGACGGAGTTCGCGTTCTCCGGCCTGGGCCTCAACCCGCACTACGGAACACCGCTCAACGCTTATGACCGCAACACCGGCCGCATCCCCGGCGGCTCATCGTCCGGCGCAGCCGTCTCGGTTACGGACGGCATGTGCGACATCGCGCTCGGAACCGATACCGGTGGCTCGTGCCGGATTCCAGCGGCGCTGTGCGGCCTCACCGGCTTCAAACCGACGGCGCGCCGCGTATCACAAGCCGGCGTCATGCCGCTGTCGCCGACACTCGACAGCATCGGCAGCATCGGCCATTCGGTGGCCTGCTGCGGCATCGTCGATACGGTGATCAGCGGTGAACCATTCGAACCATCCGCCAAGACCGGCGGACGCGTGACGCTCGGCGTGCCGACGAGCTATGTGTTCGATGATATCGACGACGCGACGGCGCGCGCGTTTGAACGGGCCATTGCCCAGCTTGAAACGTCCGGCATCGATGTCATCGATATCGACCTGCCGGAACTGCACGAGATTCCGGCGATCAACGGCAAGGGCGGTTTTGCCGCGCGCGAAGCCTATCTGTTTCACGCGCCTTGGATCGCGGCGAAACGCGACGCCTACGATCCGCGCGTGCTGATCCGCATCCTCAAGGGCGAGGCGCAGACCGATGCGGACTATGCCATCCTCAAGAGGGAGCGCGCGTCGCTGATCGAACGCGCCACCGCGCGGCTGGGCCACATCGACGCGCTGGCGATGCCGACGGTGCCTCGCATCGCGCCGACGCTCGACGCGTTGAAAACCGATGAGGCATTCGGCCGGATCAATCTGCTGATGCTGCGCAACCCGACCATCGCTAACATGCTCGACCAATGCGCGATCTCGCTGCCGTGTCATGCGCCCGGCGATGCGCCGGTTGGTCTGATGCTGATCGGCAAGCACGGACAGGATCGCCGGCTGCTCGAGATCGCCGCGGACGCCGAACGCATCCTGACGGACATTAGGGGCGGTGCATCAGCAGCCTGAAGCGGATGCCGACGGAATGCGACCGGCCAGGAGCGATAACTCCTGAGCCTGCGAAGACGGCCGCCGACCGGCACGATATCGCACCGCACAAATCGCAGGCGAAATCTCACGCATGGTCGTTGGCCTGTGTCGATCCGGCGTTTAATCTGAGCCCGATCAGTCCCGCATCCGCGCACACCGGGGTTTCGTATGGACGGGCACAGAAAAATCGTGAAATCGGCCGGCCGCGTCTTCGCCGTTCTCGAATATTTCGCGGAGATCATGCGGCCGGCAAGCGCCGTCGAAATCCGCACCCATCTCGATCTTCCCGCATCGAGCACGAGCGCGCTGCTCGGGAGTCTGGTCGATCTCGGTTACCTGCATTATGACCCACGCCGCCGCGTCTACCAGCCGACCATTCGCGTCGGCTTTCTTGGCGACGGAGCCCGGACAGGCGGATCGTTGCGATCGCTCCTGGAAGATCTGAAACATCAGACGCGGCAGCTCGTCGTCCTCGGTGCGCGCTGCCAGCTCAACGCTCAATATATTCAGGTCGTCCGCGCCAGCCATTCCCGCCCGGTCCGCCGCGGCACGCTGGCACCGTTGACCCGAACGGCCGTGGGGCTCGTTCTGATGAGCAAGATCGCCGATCCAGACATCAGCAAGCTCGTCACCCGCATCAACGCTGCCGAACGCCCCGAGCGGCGCGTCCCCTCGTCACGACTGATCGAGGACATTCACGCCGTGCGTGAGGACGGATTTGCCTTCTGCTACGGGCAGGTCACGCCCGGCGTCGGCGCCATCGGCATGCCGTTGCCATCCCCCGACGATCAACCGCCCATCGTTCTCGCCGTCAGCGGCAGCGGGGAACGATTTGTCGAGCAGCGCAACGACATCGTCGGCGCCATGCGCGAGCGGATCGAGCGTTACGGTCACGAGCTCAGAGCCGGTGAGGCCAGCCTCAGTTGACCTCCAGCCTAATTCCGGACGTTTCGACAATCTTGCGATAGCGATCGATTTCCTGGTGCCAGAAGCGATCCAGCGCTTCCGGCGACGATCCGACCCCGTCGGCGCCGAGATCTTTCATCCGCGCAATCAGTTTCTGCTTCTTCATGGCGTCACCGAGCTTCGACGCGATCAGATCGACGATCGGCTTCGGCGTTCCGGCCGGCGCAAAGATCGCGGTCCAGAATGACAATTCATAGCCGGCAATCCCGCTCTCGATCATCGTCGGCACGTTCGGCAACTTGTCCGAACGCTTCGCCGTCGTCACCGCCAGCGCGCGGATCTTCCCCGCCTCCACATTGGCGACCTGCGGCGGAACGCCATCGATGATCATTTCGATCCGGTGCGCGAGCAGATCGGTCAAAGCCGGAGCATTGCCCTTGTATGGAATATGCTTGATGTCGACATGCGCCAGCGACTTGAACAGCTCCGCGCCGAGATGGACGATGCTGCCGTAACCCGACGAGCCGTAGTTGTATTTTCCCGGATTGGCTTTTAGCAAAGCAACGAACTCGGCCATGTTCTTGGCCGGCAGCTCGGGATAGGTGAACACCGCGAGCGGGAACTGGCTGACCAGCGTCACCGGGACAAGGGCTTTCAGCGGATCGTATTTCAGATTGGTGAACGTCACCGCGTTGATGACCGACGACGATGTCGTGTGGAACATCAGCGTGTATCCATCGGGATCGGCTTTGGCGACGTTCATGGTCGCCAGCGTGCCACTCGCACCCGGCTGGTTTTCAACGATGACGTTTTCCTTGAGCTCTTCGCTTAGGGCTTGCGCCGCCAGCCGGGCCATCAGATCGACGCCGCCGCCAGCCGCGAACGGCACGATGAGGCGGATCGGCCGGTTCGGATATTGCGCATAAGCGCCGACAGGTAAAACGCACAGCAAGCTCAGTGCACACAAGACAACCGCATAAAATTTTCTTGTCATTGTTCCCTCCCCTAAGCCGGATCGCCGTTGTCTGCCGTCAACCGGGCTGCCTTGATCCCGGCGATCGCGCAGGCATCGTCATTGTCCTCGGTGTCGCCCGACACGCCGACCGCACCGACGATCTCGCCGGCATTGTCACGAACCAGCACGCCGCCGATGACGGGCATCACGCGGCCGCCCGAGGCGACCGCGAGCGCTGTATAGAATGTCGGCCGGATCGCGTTGCGCCGCGCGAATTCGCGGCCGCCATAGCCCATGCCCAAAACGCCCCAGGCTTTTCCCTCGGCGATTTCACGCCGCAGGATTCCAGACTTGTCCTCGCGCTTGAACGCGATCATGTGACCGCCGGCGTCGAGCACGGTTACCGTCAGAGGCTTCATCTTCTTGGCGCGGCCATGGCGGATCGCTTCATCGACGATCATCGACGCCTGGGCGAGAGAAAGTGCTGTCATGATGGCAAGGCCCCATGCTCGGGAATGAGCTTTTGAAGGCAGATCGGGTCGGTATCGGGATCGAGCGCCACGCCACGGCCTTTCAAGGTCGTGCGCGAGACTTCGCCGACATAGATGGCGCCCCGCGAATCCACGGCGACACCATGAGGAGATGTAAAGGCACTGTCGCGGATCGTCGGGCTTCGCCGGTCACCGAAGCGGGCCAGCAGTTTTCCGGTGCGGTCCATGATCGACAACCGCGGACCGATTCCCGGCCAGTCACGATTGCTGAACTGGACTCCCGGCCCAAGCTCGCCGACGTAGAAACGCGGATTGGCCGCGCCGTGCATGCAAAGCCCACAGGGCCGATGCAGGTTATTCCACTGTCCGGCATAACGGCCATTCGTGTCGAACACCTGAATGCGGTGGTTCTCGCGATCGGCGACGTAAACCCAGCCGTCGCTGTCACAGCAGATATTGTGGACGATATTGAATTCGCCCGGTCCCGTGCCCGGCTCACCCCAGGACATGATCAACTTGCCGTCGGGAGAATATTTGTGGACGCGCGCATTGCCGTATCCATCCGCGACGAAGATATCGAGCTGCGGCGACAAGGCAGTATGCGTGCATCGATGGAACGGATCGCCACTCAGGAAGGATGATGCGACCCCCGGAACGCCGATCTCCAGTTCGAGTCGCCCCTCGGGGGTAAACCGCCGGACCGTATGGTCGCCCTCGTCCGTACAATAGAGACTGTCGTCAGGCCCGACATGCAGTCCATGCGGCTGCCGGAAAATTCCTTCACCCCAGGAGCGAAGGAAATGTCCATCGCGGTCGAACACAATCATCGGATGATCGCCGCGCGAAAAGACATAGACATTGTCCCTGCTGTCCACACCGACGGCCGCTACCTCTCCGTAGCGCCAGCCGTCCGGCAGACGCCCCCATGTCGTATCGACACGATAGCGATAAGGTCCGTCTTCCAGCACGGTGGACATGTCACACCGGTTCCAGTGTGCGTGGCGTGTGCGGGAGGTGAAACGCCAGCAGATCCGCCACGATCTCCTTTTCCAACCGCGCGACCCGTTCTGCTTCCTCCGCGTCGGACCCGAGCGGCGGCGCGGACCGAACCAGGGCATAGGCATAGGTCGGGATCGGCGCTTGCCGCGCGACGTCCAGACCTTTGGGTTTTCCGTTCTGCGCGACCGTGCGAATACCCTCGCGCAACTGGTGACGATAGACGCCGACACCCAGATCCGCGGATGTCAATTTGTCGTTGTCGCGGGCGACGATCCGTCCCTGAGAGGCGATCACATCGTAGTCGCCGGGATTGCGCTGCCGCTCGTGATAAGGCCGGTCTCGGGTCTGGCCATGCTCGACCTGACGAATGCGCTCATCACGCACCGCCTGCGGCTCGTCCTTCGGCACATGATGCCAGCCGAAGAACATGCTGTTTTCGTTGTCATTCGGAACGACCCACATCGACAGGCCCATGCCGTGGCTCGACGGCACCAGCCGCTTGTATTTCAGCGCCCTGATCTCGCTGCCCGTGCCGACCGCATCTGCTTCGTTGTTCGGGATCGCACGACCTTCGCGCAGCGCGTCCGGCACACGCGCGACGTTCGGCATGATCATCTCGTTGATCCGGATATAGTAGATGTCGCCGAGACGACGGACGCTCGTCGTCACCTGCCCGATCGGCGTCTCGTGCGCGCGGATATAAGGAATGGCGTTGGCAAGATTTGCCCCGAACTGCTTGATACCGAACATCGAATGCAGGAACGTGAGATGGATCGGATCCTGCGTGTTCTCGCGAACCTGCAGCCAGTTGCAGTCCAGCGGCCAGCAATAAGGGACGCAGTCCTCGTCCACCGCATCCATGAAATCGTAAATGGGAAACTCCGGCTTCTCGTCAGGCGGGCCGAGATAAGCGAAGATGATGCCCTTATACTCCAGCACCGGGTAAGCACCGTGGCAGATCCGCCGCGCGTAGCTGCCCGGCTTGGTCTCCGCAGGCACATCGAGGATCCGGCCATCGGTGGCAAAATGCCAGCCGTGATAACCGCAGCGGATCCCTTCGTCGCTGATGAGGCCGAATTCCAGCGAAGCACCGCGATGGCTGCACTGCTTGTGCAAGACGCCGAGTTGACCGACGCGGGTGCGGAAGACGACTAAATCTTCGCCGAGCAACCGGGTGGCGAAGGGAAGATCGGAAACCTGCGACGATAGCGCCAGCGGCTGCCAGAAGCGCCGCAGATATTCGCCGCACGGCGTGCCCTTGTCGGTCAGCGTCAGTTCTTCATCGATATTGGTGGACCGGACGACCTCGTATCCCCCGAAGGGCCGCGACGCAGGCTGCGGACGAACCCGGTTTTCCTTCAGCGTGTCGGCCATGGGTCGGTTTTCTCGCGCGCACGTTGCCTGGATTTCGGCAAACCATGCGGCACACGACACCGATGCGGAAGCTGTTGGGAGCGCCTCCAGACAAATTTCACATATGTGGTTTGAGCACCAGGAGAAGCTCGTGAAAAACGGGTTGCGCAAAGGGCGCGCTTGCACATGCGACGCGTGCATTTACCCGCGAGATCGCACGGCGGCTCAGGTTATTTTGGCCGCTCGAAAACTGCCGCGATTCCCTGTCCACCGCCGATGCACATGGTTTCGAGGCCATAGCGCGCCTTGCGCCGCTTCATCTCGTTGCACAGCGTCGCCAGGATACGGATGCCGGTCGCCGCGATCGGATGGCCGAGCGAGATCCCGGATCCGTGGACATTCAGCTTGTCGGGATCGTTCCAGCCCCACTCCTTGAGCACCGCCAGTGCTTGCGCGGCAAAGGCTTCATTGAGTTCGACAAGGTCGATATCGTTCCAGCCAAGGCCGGTCTTCTGAAACAGCTTGGCCACCGCCGGGACCGGCCCGATCCCCATCGTTGCCGGCTCGCAACCGGTGACCGCCCAGCCCTTCAGAAACAGATCGGGAGCGAGATCGAGTTTTTCGAGAACATCTTCAGCAACAACAAGACAGGCTGCCGCACCGTCGTTCTGCTGGCTGGCGTTGCCGGCCGTCACCGTGCCGCCCTTCTGGATCGGCTTGAGCTTCTGCAAATCCTCGATGGTCAGTCCCGTGCGCAATCCTTCATCCTGCGAGACCGATACCGTCTGGCCACCCTTGCCTGGTACGGGGACGGCCACCGTTTCGTCGTCAAACTTGCCGCCATCCCGCGCGGCGACAGCGCGATGCTGGCTGCGCAGCGCAAACTCATCTTGTGCTTCGCGCGAGATCTCGTGTTTGCGGGCCAGATTCTCCGCAGTTTCGATCATGCCGGAGATATGGCCGAACCGTTCCTCCGGCGACGCCCGTTCGCGCGCACGCGCAAGCCGGTCGTGCATCGTCGCCGGACCGAGGCGGGTGCCCCACCGCGCGCCCTGCGTGTAATACTCCACGTTGCTCATGCTCTCCGCGCCGCCCGCGATGACGACATCGGCATTGCCGGTCTGCACGATCAGTGCGGCGTTGATCACCGCTTGCAATCCCGATCCGCAGCGGCGGTCGAGCTGATAGCCCGGTGTCGCGATCGGCAGCCCGGCCTTCATTGCCGCATAACGCCCGATCGCCGGATTTTCACCGCTCGGATATCCGTGACCGAACACCACATCATCAACCTGCTCTGGATCGAGCCCGGTGCGCTTCATCAGCTCGGCGATAATGAACCCGCCAAGTTCTTCCGCCGGGATGCTCCGCAGAGCACCGCCGAATTTTCCGACCGGCGTCCGGATGGGGCTGACGATAGCGGCGCGGCGCATGCGGATATCCTTTATGACGTGCGGTCTTCGATTTTCGCGGTGAGACGCCCGAACCAGTCATCCAGCGTCGGTGTGGCGACATTCGCGGAGCGCGCAAGAGCAAGCGGTGCGCGGAACAACGCATCGATCTCAATCGCGCGGCCGGCCTCGAAGTCCTGCAAGGTACTGGGACGATGCGGAATGCCGGTGCTGTCCGCAACCATCCGGTCCGTGTCCACCCTCACCGGATAACCGAGAGCCGCGGCCAGCGATTTCGCTTCATCGATGATGCGTCGCGCGACCTCTCGGTTGACTGGATCGGCGAAAGCCTCGTTTAACGGGAGACCAACAACCGTCGCAATCAGGTTTCCGCTCAGATTGCCGATCAGCTTGGTCCAGACATCGATCCCGATCGACGCGCTGATCTTGGTCGGGAGCCCACCACGATCGAGAAGCCCTGCGAGCTTTTCGAGATGAATGGATTTCGCGCTCGGCACAAGACCCAGCGTCAGACGACGGCGCGGCACCGTCAGCACGATACGGCCGGGTGCTGCCACATGAGCGGCCGTGTAGACCACGCCACCGATCACGGAAGCACCATCTGTCGTCGCGGCGATCACGCCATCCGGATCAAGCAGCGGTTTGACCTTTTCGCTCATGAACCACCACGGCACGCCGTTCATCACGGCAACGATCTCCGTGTCTTTGCCGAGCAGCGGCCGCGCCTGCATCATGGCGGCCGCGAGCGCCGGCGCCTTCACCGTGAAGACAACGACATCCTGCGGCCCGAGTTGCCCGGCATCGTCGCTGGCCGCAATCGAAACGCGCTCTTCGTGGTCCGCGGTCGCGATCACGAGACCTCTGTCCCGTATCGCATCAAGATGCACGCCACGCGCCAGCACGGAAGCCGCCGCCCCGCCCTGCACCAGCCCCGCCGCGATCTGGGCGCCGACGGCGCCGGGGCCGACAATACAAACCTTCATCATCATGTTCAGCTTTTCAGGCCGAAAAGCCGCGCCGGATTGTCGACCATCACCTTGTGGCGCGTGGCTTCGTCCGGCACGTAGCGGTCCAAGAGATCGACCAGATCGCCGTCGTTGCACATCTTGTCCTTGAGATAGAAGACATGCGGCCAGTCGGTGCACCAGATCGCGCGATCCGGCGCCGCCGCCACCAGCGTCCGGCCGAACGGGACGATATCGTCCCACGGCATGCCGGCGCTCGCGCAACGATCTCCGTTGGAGACCATCACCCACCAGTTCTCGCGCTTGAGGAGTTCGAGCAGGAACTTGAACCCCGGCTGATCGATCCCGTCATGCGCCTCCATGTGGCCCATATGATCGATGACCGCGGGAATCTTCACCTTCGCCATCAGGTCCTTGATGTCGAGCCACTCGTCGCCGGCCGAATGGATCCGCAGATGCCACCCCATCGGACCGATCCGGTCGATGGCGCGGAGGAACTGATCGGGCGTCGGCGCGATATTCAGCTTGCGCCAGAAATTGAACCGCGCGCCCCGCACGCCGATGTCATGCAGCCTTTGCAGCTCGCGATCGGACACGGTTTCATCGACCAGCGCGATGCCGTAGTAGTTCGGCCGGTCGGCAATGGCATCGACCAGAATCCGATGATCGGTGCCATGCGCGGTCGATTGCGTCACCACGCCGAAATCGACGCCGATGGCGCGATGCATCGCCACGGCCTCATGAATCGTCGCCGTCGCGGGCGGTTCGTAAGCGCGGCCAGCCCGAAGCGGATAGCGCTGCGGGTCGCCGAAGACATGGACCTGGCAGTCCCAGCTTCCCCGCGGCAAAGGCTTGCGCGGCGCATGCGTGTTCGAATCGAAAACCGGATAGGTCATGGTATGGCCTGTTCAGCTAGGCGAGCGATTTCGATGTCAGCCAGTCGCGGATCGTTTCACCGGCGATGAGTTGACCGTTCGGCGCGCCATCCGCGATCGGGCGACCGTGATGATTACCGTGGACTTTCTTGCGCACCTTGTCGGTGGAACCGATGAAGCCATAGATCGCATCGGCTTCGCTCGGAAACACGCTGTTGTCGCCGGTGTATTCGATCATCAGCACCGGCAGCTTGAGGTCCGGCGCGCAAGCCTCCATCGAGGCATTCGACGACAGCGCCGACCAGTTCGACAGCCAGCTTTCGGCCGTGCAGTTACGGGCAAAACCGACGCTGCCGAAGTTCGAGCCGATGGGATTGGCGCCCCAGAGCGTGCCATAGGCGCGGTCGGACGGCTCCAGCGACAGGTCGAAGCAGCGCGGATCGGCGTCCGTGCGCCACACCTGGAAGATCGGTGAATAGGCGGCCGCGATCGCATCCGTCTGGTTGCGGGCTTCCTTCAGCCGTTTACGCGCGGCGGCACGCCGCGCCACGATTTCCTTCGCGAACGCATCGATCCGCGCCACGCGCTCGCGTTGAGCGGCACGGTAGCGGGCGAGAAATTCCGGCGAATAGGTTGCCGATTCCGGCGACGGCCGGAAACCGTTGTCACGGTTGAACGCGAACAGGGATTTGTCGATCTGCGTCGGATCCTGCTCGTCGATGACGGCCGGATCGATGCAGTTGATCAGCAATTTACCCTGGCCGAGATGGCACGACACCAGGATGACACCGTCAGGCATCGGCATTGTAACATCGGCGAGCTTGGTCGGACGCCCGGCCGGCGAAAGGGCGATCCGATCACCCGCCGCGCGGCCCGCTTGCTGACAATAGAATGTCGCCAGCGGCCCGCCGCCCGACGTTCCCTGCAGCACCGTTCGTTCAAACCCAGCCACGTCTCGCAGGAAACATTGCCCGGCGGCGAGATCGATGATCGCGGTTTCGTGCTCGAGCCGCAGATCGTTGTTCGGAGACCGGGAGCCCTGCACCCAGACAGCGCAGCCGCCTTGCAGCACTTCGGGAACAAGATACTGCGTCACCGTCAGTTCACGCGGATGCATCGCGCACACGACGGTCTTTTCGCCGCCACGGCTGAACAGATAGCCGGTAACCGCCGCGCCATCGCTGGTCGCGAGCGGATGGATCGAGATCTTCACATCCTTGGGCAGCCGCTCGGCGTTCCAGGTGGTGCCGCGCAATCCGGCCGTGGTGACGGCGACTTTGGGCTTGGTTTTTGAGTCGGACATAGAGCCTCCAAACCGCTCAGGGATTGACGGCTGCATCGGGCAGCCATGTTTTCGGATCGAGCAGGACATCGGACGGCGCATGCGCCGCCCGGTAGGCGCGCAGCGCATCCGCGACAGGCTGCGGAATGCCGACCTTGCTGGTGCGTTCCGTCGCTGCGACCACGATGGAGGTCACGCGGCCATAGAACACATCGCGTCCGTTATCGGTGCGAACGGCACGCACCAGAACATCATAGGTGTTGCGGCGAACGTCACCGGCAAAAACCTGCATGTCGAAAACGTCATCCGGCCACAGCGAACTCTTGAAGACCTGTGCGATGGCCTTCCCCGGCGTCTGAAAGCCACCCTTGTCGGTCTGCGCGACCCATGCCCCGCCGAAGAGATGACGGCGGAAAAAATGGATCGCCGATAACAGGTAGCCCGGATAATTGCCGAGATAGACGACGCCGGCCGGGTCGCATTCCGACCAGCGGACGGTGCGACGCACGGTCACCGGCGCGACCGATACCATGGCTTCGGTGGCGACGATCTCCGGCGTCATTGGACGGCCGCGCTGCGCGCATCGGCATTTTTGCGGCGCATATAGTCCGCATAGAAGCTCGGCGCATAGTCCTTCAGACGCTTGTCGTCGACGCGGCCGGTCCGGGTCAGGAAGTCGTGGGTGAAGTCCCACACATCGCCGCCAGCCATGGCCTGGCGCACATTTTCGTACCAGTTGAAGCTACGTTCGGTCGCGACGCCGAACAGATCGCGGATCGGCTTGCGGATTTCAACATAGCGCGGCAGCACTTTCGCGAGGTCCTCGCCATGCTCGGAGAATGCCTCGAACAAGGCCAGAGCATCCTCCATGGCCAGCCGCGTCCCGGAGCCGATGGAGAAATGTGCCGATCGCAACGCGTCACCGATCAGCACCCGATTGCCGGAGAACCAGCGCTCGTTGACCACGACCTTGAATGTGCGCCAGATCGACTTGTTCTCAACCAGGGGCTCGCCCTGGAGATGATCGGCAAAAATCGCTTCGATCGCACTCTTGCGCTCAGGGTCAGACAGCCTGTCGAAACCGCTTTGCGTCCACGTCTTCGCGTCGCATTCCGCGACAAACGTGCTCATATCCGACTTGTAAGCGTAATAATGCCCGACGAAGACGCCATCCTTGGTGTGCCGGAAGACCAGCGCATTCGGCTTCATCGCCTTGGCCACACCGTACCAGGCGAATGGATTCGTCAGCGAATAGCTGTGCGTCCCGAATGCCGCAGGGTCCGTGCCACGGACGACGGAATTGGGACCGTCGGCGCCGACGATAAGATCGTACGCCGCGAACGCGCTCAGATCATCGACCCGGCGCTGGTGGTGCAGAGCGATCCCGAGGTCGAGGCACGCCTTCTGTAAAACCCCGAGCAATTTCAATCGCTCGATCGCCCCGCCATAGCTCGCATATTCGACCAGCACATCCTCGCCATCGAGACAGATGCGTTGCTTGTTGTTGAAGTGCATGAGCGCGGCGAGCGCATCGGCAACTTCCGGATCGGTTGCCTTCATCCGTTCGCGCGCCGGACCGCCGAGGGTCACGCCAAATCCGTAGGTCGCGCCAAACGGATTTTGCTCGATCACCTCGATCTGATGGGCCGGCTGATGCCGCTTCATCAATCGCGCGAAATAAAGTCCGGCCGGGCCGGCGCCGATGATGGCAATTTTCACGATACGCCTTCCGTTGCGTGTTGACCACGCGCTTTGGCCCGCTCCAACGCTATCTCGCGCAGACGCGGTTTGGAGATTTTTCCGGCCGACGTGACCGGAAATTCGGAGATCAGTTCGACGAACTCCGGCCACTTGAACTTGGCAAGTCCACGCTCCTCGAGAAACACACCCAGTTCCTTCGGTGACAGTTCGGTCACGCCCGGCGCCGGAATCACGAATGCGCAGGCGCGCTCACCGTAACCCGGATCGGGAACGGGGATGATCGAGATCGATGCCACCTTCGAATGACCGATAGCGATCAATTCGACCTCGAGGCAGTTGATCTTTTCGCCGCCGCGATTGACGACATCCTTCAAGCGGCCCTGAAAGACGATATGCGGCTCGCCGCCGATCATCTTGATGCTGCAGAGGTCGCCGGACCGATAGAACCCGTCCGCGGTGAACGCTTCGCGATTGCGTTCTTCCGCGTCGAAATAGCCGAGAATGCTGCTCGGTCCGCGGATCGCCAACTCGCCGGTCTCGCCCGGCGGACAGTCGGTCTCCGTGCCGGGCACCAGGATCCGCATCTCGTCGAGCGGCGACGTCGGCCGGCCGCAGGTCGTTTCGATCGCCTCCCGGCCGTCGCCTTTGCGGCAATAGCAGATGATGCCCTCGGTCATGCCGAACAGCGGAAACACCGGCGCACCGCGCGTCGCGTCCTCGATCCGCTTCGCGCCGCCAGGCACCGTGAAGCCTTTGACGTGACTGAAATCGAGTTCGTCGAGCACGCCAGCGGCCTTCAACCGCATCAGGATCACCGGCGGAATGCAGACCCAGTTGACCTTGCGTTCCTTGAGAATGCGCCGGATCGTCGCCGGCTCCATGTCCTCGCCGATCACCATTTCGCCGCCGCCGAACAGCGCAGGACCCCAGTAGCAGATCATCGGCGCGTTATGCAGCAGGGGATTGGGCGTGTACGAGACCATCGTGTGGTCGAGACCCTGCCACGTGATCACCGAGCGGATTTGCTGGATATATTCGTTGTGAAAGCGTGGGATGATCTTCGGAATGCCGGTGGTTCCGCCCGAGAGCTGAAAGATGCAAACCTGCCACGGGTCGCGCGGCACCGCCGCGATCAGCGCCCGTGCCTCATCGCGGCTGACGAGAGTACTCAGCGCCTCGAAGCTGCGCACGGCCGGATCGTCGTTCGCACCGCGAACGACGATGATTTCCTGAAGACTGTCGATCTCGTCGCGCATCGTCTTGGCGAAGGCGACGAAATCGAATTTGGACGAATCGCCATCGACGATGTGCGCCCGCGCCGACGCATGCCTGGCCAGATAGCCGATCTCATGCCGCCGGTGCGCGGCCAGGGTCGCCATCGGAATGAGGCCGGCCTTGAGGCATGCCAGATAGGCGATGATCAACTCACGCGAATTATTGAGCTGGAACACCACGCGATCGAGCGGTTTCAGTCCGATCGTCAGGAACGCACCGGCCAGTCGGTCGGTGACATCATCGAGCACGGCATAGGTCAGCGTTCCACGAACGTCTGACACCGCAACCCGATCCGGGTGCGTGGCCACGATCCCGGCAAATACCGAGACCAGCGTGACGTCCCGCAAAATTCCGGCATCCACATAGCGTTGCGTCCGGCTTTGCGGCGGATAAACAACGCCGGGGATCGGCTGCTGAACCTTGCTCATCGGACTATCCGGCCTGTCGTCTTAGTGCTTGGCCTGCAGGAAGGAGCACTTTCCCTCCGACAGCGGCCGGAAGATTTCGTCCTTGGAGGCCGTCGCCACGCGCTCATAGAAATCCCAGGGCTCTTTCGATTCCGAGGGCTTCTTGACCTTGAACAGGAAGAAGTCGTGCAGCTTGCGGCCGTCTTCCCGAATTTTGCCCTTGCCGAACAGCGGATCGTCGGTCTGCATCTTCTTCATCGCCGCGACCACCGCCGCGCCATCGCCCGGATCTTTCACGGTTGCCGCAGCCTTCAGATAATGCAGGGTCGCCGCGTAAACGCCAGCCTGGATAAAGGTCGGCATCGCACCGTGCGCTTTTTCGAAACGCTGGCTCCAGGTCCGCGTTCCCTCATTCAGGTTCCAGTAGAACGGGGTGGAGATCAGAAGCCCTTGCGAGGTTTCGAGACCCAAGGCGCGCACATCGAGAATCGTCGCCGCCAGCGCAACCAGCTTTTGTCCTGACTTATCGAGGCCGAACTCGTGAGCCGCCTTGATCGAGTTGGTGGTGTCCGCGCCGCCATTCGCCAGCGCGACAACCTCCGCTTTGGACGATTGCGCCTGCAGGATGAAGGACGAGAAGTCGTTCGACCCGAGCGGATGGCGCACGGAGCCCAGCACCTGCCCGCCATTGGCTTTGACGACACCCGCGACGTTCTGCTCGAGATCCTTGCCGAAGGCGAAATCGGCGGTGACGAAGAACCAGCGCTTGCCGATCGAGCGAACGGCGGACAGGCCGACGGCGTGAGCGATTGCATAGTTATCGAATGTCCAGTGCACCGTCGTCGGCGCGCACTGCTCGCCCGTCAGCGCCGTGGTCGCGCCGCCCGACACCAGCAGCGCCTTGTTCGCGCGCCTGGTCACCGAATTGACCGCCATCGCCACCGACGAATTGGCAAGATCGATGATGGCATTGACGTGCTCCACGTCGACCCACCGATTGGCGATCTGTGCGCCGGTGTCCGGCTTGTTCTGATGATCGGCGCTGACGACTTCGATCTTCTTGCCGCCGATCGGCTTGCCGAAATCCTCCACGGCCATCCGCGCGGCCAGCAGCGAGCCTTGTCCGGTCGGGGCGGAAAAGTTGCCCGAGAAATCGGTCAAAACGCCGATCTTGAACGTCTCCTGGGCATGGCCCGTGGTCGTCAGCGCCAGCGTGGCCAGCGCAATGGCCAAGCAATGCAAACCCTTCGCCATCACATCCCTCCCTGGTTCCGCTTTTTCTGTTTGTTCAGCCCGCAAGCGCGGTAGCTCGCGGCGCTGTGCTCTTGTTGTCGGCCGACAGCATGTAACCGGCATCGGGCACCACCGGATCGAGTCCGATCTCATGCATCATGCGGCGCGTCGTGCAGATCGAGGTCGAGGTGACCGGCAATCCGAGCTTGTCCTCGGCGCGCTGGATCGCCGCCAGCGACTGCATCTGCACGCAGGCGGACAGAACCACGGCATCGACGCCGCGCGTATCCAGCCGCTCGATATCATCGAGCAGGAGCAGCGGATCGCGCGCACCGACCGCCACATTGTCCTCGATCGACAGAGCGATGTGGTGCTGAACGTCGATGCCTTCATTCTTGATGTAATCGACGACAAGCCCCGTCAGCATCGGCGTGTAAGGCGCAATCAGCGAGATTTTGCGAAAGCCCGCCGCTTTGAGTTCATCGACCAAGGCGCCGGCCGACGTCACCACCGACACGTCGCGGCCGTTGTCGCGCATCACAGCGGCGAGGTTGCGCTCCGACTCGCGGTGATAGCCGAGGCCCATGGACATGATCGCCACCAGGCAGGCGTAGCCGACCACATCGACCGGGGCATCCGCGAGTTCCGCCGCGCAGCGCAGGCTGTCGCGGTCCATCGCCGCGAGCTCCGCCTTCGACACTTTCTTCATGCGCATGCGGCTGGAATGAAAGGTAAACCGAGGCCCGCCGCGATGATGTCCCTCCCAGCCGCGAAACAAGGCCGGGATTTCCGTCTCCATCGTCGTGTTCGAACTCGGGACGATCTGGCCGATCCGCCGAAAATCCATGCCGCTTCCCCATATGTGTCGAATATCCGACACCAACGACGGGCGAGTGTCAAGGCCGGACCCGCGCGGTTTGACGGCGCTTGCGGCGCTGATAGAACAGCCTGACGTCAACGGGGGCCGAGCAGCGTGAAGACGAATGGCGACAGCGAGAACAGTCGCAAAAAACTGGTGCGCGACCAGTTGATCAACAAGGCCGCCGAGCTTTTCGCCACGCGGGGCCTGTCCCGAACGACCTTCAACGAGATCGGCCAGGAACTGGAGTTGAGCCGCTCGGCGCTTTATCACTATTTCCGCAACAAGGACGAAATCCTCGAGGCGCTGATCAAGGATCAAACCGTCGTCCCGACCCTGTCCATGAAGGCGCTGATCGCCGACCGTTCGCTGACGCCGACACAGCGATTGCGCCGCGCGCTGGAAATGAGCGTCGAACGCAAACTGACCGGCGGCGCCCGGTTCCGCGTGCTCGATCAGATCGAGTTCGAGATGCCGGAAACCCTGGCCGAGCAGCATCGCCGCAGCAAGCGCGCCGTCCTGGAGTTGTGGACCAGGATCATTGCCGACGGCATCAAGGCCGGGGAATTTCGCGACGTTGACGTGCGAATGGCGGCGTTCGCTGTGATCGGCATGGCGAACTGGACGGCCTGGTGGTACTCGCCCGATGGCAAGAAAAGCCCCGAAGACATCGCCAAGGTGATCGCGGATTTCGGCGTCCGCGGTCTCTTGACCGGAAGCGGAGGCAATGCCACCGCCCGCTCGCTTCAAGCGGTACGACGCGATCTCAAGAACGCGTTGAGCGCGCTCGATCAACTCCCGCTGGATTGACCGATATCCGTTACAGCGGCTTGTTGGTCCCGACCACCCGCACCTCGTCGCGGCCCCAATCCTTGATTTCGCCGATCAAGCCGCCGGTGAACAGTCCGTACCAGACCGCCGGCTTCATCTTCATATCCTTGCGGTTGAGCACGATCTCGCTCGGCGCCTGGATACGGTAATATCCCTGCGCGAACTTCTTGATCTCGCATCCGCCACGCGCCCGCGCGCATTCGACGATCGGCATGAATTCAGGCACATCGAGAACATACAGCGTGACCATGCTTCAGCCCTCGACGAATTCCGAGACGAGCTTGCCCTTGCGCCGCCAGACCGTGTCGATGTCCTTGAGCCGTTCCGGCTGACCGCGCCTTTCGTCCTCGAGCTGCATCGCGGCGTCGAGCGTCAACTCCGCATCCTTGGCGTCGAGACGATGCAGATCGCGCAGCCGTAATGTGATTTCCAGCGGATAGCCGTTGGGGTCGCGGAAATAGATCGATTCGAGAATCTCGTGGCGCGTATAAGGCGACACCTTCAGCCCGCGCGCCTCAAGCGTCTCTTTCCACTTCACCAGCTCTTCGGGGCTTTCGACACCCCACGCCGTGTGGTTAGCCGCGTAGAAATGATGGTCCTCCGGCATGTAGCGCTCCGGACGGTCGGTGCCGAGATAGTAGAAAAAGGCGATGGTCGCGCCTTTGCCCGCATCGAAAAAGAAATGCAGGAAATCCGGATGTCCCGGCGCGCCCCAGCCGCGCGCGCTGATGGTGTGGACCAGCGGAAGACCGAGAACATCGCGATAGAATTCCACGGTCTCGCGCAGCTTCCACGTCGGGCGCGCCGTATGGTCGACACCATCGAGACGCAATTGGACATTGTCGTTCTTCGCGCGCTTGAGCGTGCTGACGTCCACATCCGCGGTGCGATAGGCCCGCTTGCTCGGATCCATGTAGGCCGAATTGCCGTGCTCACCCATGACGTTCTCTCCGCTGTGATCCCGCTCTTCCAACAATAACTCGCTTTTTCGCTCCCGGAATGGCGCGGCCCGATGCCGCGACCGCGTTCATGATGATGGCCGATGCCATCGCCGCCAATATCCGTCCGCCCGGCACCGGCAGGACGACTATTCGACACTATTGACGAATTTACAACAACTATGTGAAATTGACGTCAACAACAACGGATAATCACCTTGGGGAAACGTCAATGAAACTGCTGGGCCTCTTTTGCTGTGCCGTTTTGTCCGCGCTGTGTGCCACACCGAGCCAGGCCGCTTATCCCGACAAACCGATCAAGATCATCGTCAGCGCGCCGGCAGGCACGGCGCCCGATCTCATCGCCCGCCTGCTCGGGCCGACTCTCACCGAAATCTGGGGCGGCCAGACAATCATTGTCGAGAACAAGGCGGGCGCGAACGGCAACCTTGCCGCAGGTGAAGTCTCGCGTGCCGATCCTGACGGCTACACGCTGCTGATGACACCGGCCGGCACATTGACCGCCAACCCGTCGCTCTATCCGAAATCCGCCGTGACCAATCTGACACCGATCACGCAGATTGGCAGCGTTCCGTTCACGGTGTCGGTTCGTCCGTCGCTCGGCGTCAAGACGCTTCCTGAATTGCTGGCGCTGATCCGGAGCAAACCGGCGCAAATCAACTGCGCCACCACCGCCAATGGCAGCTTTCCGCATCTCGCCGCGGAGATGCTGAAACAGGACGCCAAGCTTGATTATCAGATCATCAAGCACAATGGCGGCGCCGCCGCCGGCACATCGGTCGCGGGAGAACATACCGATTTCGTGGTCGAGACCGCCGCGGTGCTCGCCCCGTTCATCGAATCCGGCAAGCTTGTGCCGCTGGCGACAACCGGATCAGAACGCTCACCGGCCGCGCCTAATCTGCCGACAGTCGCCGAGGCGGGCGTTCCCGGATACAGCATGACCGGATGGATCGCGCTGGTGGGGCCGCACAACCTGCCCGACAGCATCACCAACACGGTGCAGAAAGCCGTCGCCGAAGCGCTCGCCAAACCGGGCATTCGTCAGAAGCTCGACGCGATGCGCTTCACGGTGATCGGCAACACGCCGGCGCAGTTCAGGCAGATCGTGGCCGACGAACGAGCCAAGCTGCAAAAGATCATCGAGCAGGCGGGCTTGCGGCAGGAATGACGCGGCGTGCGGGATGGACGTGGAATGACGTCCGATCCTGTCGGCGCGGCCAAAACGAACTCCTATGCTGCCATATGCGTCTGAATGATTCATCGGGCGCCCATGCGCGAATGTGGTGAAACACAACGCCGGGCGGACGCTCGTGATCGTCTCGCGATCTCAATGGGAGAAATGAAAATGCCAAATCTGTGGAGACGGTTACTGCATTCTCGA
>JAHBZF010000160.1 GCA_019635575.1 Pseudolabrys sp.
GATCTGGTTGAACTCCTGCGCGGTCTGGTTCATCGCTGCCTGCACTTCGGGCGTGAACTTCGCCATGCTGTAGACCAGCGTGTTGTGCGGATTGTGCGCGCGCAGTTCCTTGCCGTCCTTCACGACATTGACGCCACTGACGCCCTGGTTGCGCACCAGTTCCTTGGCCGCATCGCTCATCGCCGCGAACACCGGGCCGGTGCAGCGCGGTAGTGGGCCGTCGCGCAGCGGCGTCAGCGCCGCGGTCGCGGCGGTGTTGAATGCCATCAGCGTTTCGTAGCCGGCGCCGTCCTTGACGATGCCGAGGTCGAGCCACCACGGCGCGCCGGCGCCCTTGGCGGCTTCGGTGGTGTAGAACTGCTTGAGCGTGATGCTCGGTGGCGCGGGCAGCTTCGGCAGCGCCTTGAGCATGCGCTCCGGCGTCGCCGGATCGGCGTTGTGCACATGCACGACGGTGACGTGCGGGATGTTGTACATCTGCGCTTCGGTGCGCAGGCCCGCATTGATCAGCTTCTCCTTCAGTGGACCGGTGATGGTCGCGTTCAGCGTGTCGTTCACCTCTTTCGGCAGGGTGAAGACGAGACCGAAGGTGCGCTTGTGCTCGCGGAAGGTCGCGGCGTTCAGCGCGCTGTTGTCGATCGACTGGGCGAGGGCAGCTTGCGCGCCGAGAACGGCTGTCCCGGCCAGAACGGCGACGGTCGCGGACCGGCGCAGGGAAACGAACGATGAGATCATGCGAATGCTCCTTGTGCGATGCGCAGGACCGTCGCCGGTTTATGTGACGGTCATGTAACGGCGCCGGCGCGGAGCGGGCTTTCGACGCGGGGTGCGGCGGGTTTTCCCGGCGGCAGAATGACGCGGCCTAGGGCAAGACCGTACGAACGCAGACGATGATTTTCGTATCGGCCCCGACGGCTTATCTCGCGGGCTTTCGCTTTGGCGGATGAAAGGTTTCTCCGCGGGCAAGCATAGCGATAAAGGTTTCGATTCGGCGGGCGCGCAGCTCCGGCGTTTTCGCGGTGTGAACGCGATAGAGAACGGCGTAGCGATTTGCGTTGTCGAGGGTGGCGAAGAATTTTTGCGCTTTCTTGTTCTGCGAAAGCGCGTCCTCGAGGTCGCGCGGGACCGTCGCCTTGCTCTGTGAGGCGTAAGCAGCGTCCCAACGTCCGTCTTTCTTCGCCAGTTCAACTTGCCGTTTCCCCGCCTCACGCATGCGCCCGGCCTTGGTCAACTCCAGTGCGCGCGTCCTGTTTTTCTCCGACCAGTTGCTGGCGGGTTTGCGCGGGGTAAACCGGATCAGCCACCAGTCGGCGTCGAATTTGTCGAGTTGGCCGTCGATCCAGCCATGGCAGAGCGCGCTGTCGATGGCCTCCTGCCGTGAAACGCTCGGAGCGCCCGCGGATTTCTTGGCGAGCTTGAGCCACAGGCCTTTCGCGTTTTCCGGCTGCGCCTCAAGCCACGTCTCCCAGGCCAGCTGCGTCGGGAACGACTTGACGGGTATGTCGCTTTTTACGTTTGGTTTTGTGTTGGCCATGCTGTTTTGATCCGGCTCGCGCTTGCAGGATTATGACGCACCGGACTTGTCCCGGCCATCTCCCTTAGGTAGGCACTGACGCAGCCATCTCGCGCAAGGAACCCGCCCATGCCACTGTCGCGCCGTTACGCCGCCCTTGCTTTCGTCTTCATTCTCCCTCTCACCCTGAGCATCCCCACCATGTCCGAAGCCGCTCCCCAAACCACATCCTCCGGCCTGCAATACACCGACACCAAGGTCGGCACCGGCGTCTCGCCGAAGCGCGGGCAGACCGCCACGGTGCATTACACCGGCTGGCTCTACAACAACGGCATCAAGGGCAAGAAATTTGATAGTTCGGTCGATCGCGGCGAGCCATTCGCGTTTCCGGTCGGCATGGGCCAAGTCATCAAGGGCTGGGACGAGGGCGTCTCGACCATGAAAGTCGGCGGCAAGCGCACGCTGATCATTCCGCCCGGCCTCGGCTATGGCGCGCGCGGTGCCGGCGGCGTTATCCCGCCGAACGCGGTGCTGATGTTCGACGTCGAACTGCTTGGCGTGAAGTAATCCCCCGCCGTCGGGGATCGCGATGCCGCCCACCGACACCATCCTGTTCGTGCTCGCCATCGTCGCGCTCATCGCCGAAGGCATGACCGCGGCGTTGGCGGCAGGGCGGCGCAAGATGGACTGGTTCGGTGTCGCGATGCTGGGCGCGATCACCGCGCTCGGCGGCGGCACGACCCGCGATGTGCTGCTCGGCCATTATCCGCTGTGGTGGGTGAAGGAGCCATGGCTGCTGGCGCTCACCGGTGGCGCCGCGCTTCTCACCATCGCTGTTGCGCGGGTGGTGCATCGGCTGCGCTTGATGTTTCTGCTGCTCGACGCCATCGGTCTCGTCGTGTTCACCATCATCGGCTGTACCATCGCGTTGGCCATGGACCAGTCGTTGCCGATCGTCATCGTCGCCGGCATGGTGACGGGCTGCGTCGGCGGTGTGTTGCGCGATGTGCTCTGCAACGACGTGCCGCTGCTGTTCCGCAGCGAGCTTTACGCCAGCGTCTCGGTGGTCACCGGTGCGATCTATGTCACCGGCCGCTCGCTCGACCTCGATCGCGACTGGGTGACGCTCGTCGCCGTCGCCATAGGGTTGACCTTCCGCCTGCTGGCGATCCGCTATCGCTGGGAAATGCCGAAATTCGTCTACGATAAAGAGATGCACTGACTGAGCCGGGGATTCTACCGATGACGACGCTGTTTGCCTTCCTGCATCATCTGCTGGCGTTCGCGTTGGTGGCGTGCATCGCCATCGAGCTGGTTTTGGTACGCCAGGAATTGACTCTCGCTACCGCCCGGAAGCTGATCCGCATCGATGCGATGCTCGGCGTTTGCGCCGGGCTGCTGCTGATCGTCGGCTTGTCGCGCGTGTTCTGGTTCGAGAAGGGCGCGGATTATTATTGGGCGAACCGCGCCTTCCTCACCAAGTTCGGCGTCTTCATCGGCATCGCCGTGGTGTCGATTACGCCGACGGTGGAATTCCTGACCTGGCGCAAGGCGGTGCGGGCAGGACAGGTACCGCAGGTCGAAGAGCGCACGCTGCGCAAGCTCGCCGCGTTCCTGCATTGCGAACTCGTGGGCATCGTCGTCATCCTGTTGTGCGCCGCCGTGATGGCGCGCGGCGGCTGGGTCTGACAAAGGCTTTTCAGGCGAAGCATCATTGCGCTGCGGCTGATGGTATGCGGTTGCCGCATCGGCCAATTCACAATCATAGGTAGCGAATTTATTTCGCGCGTATTTTGCGTGAAATTCGTGGCGCTTCGTTAACCCGAATGACCTATGAACGGCGTGGGCAAAGGGCGCACGTGCATTTCCTTCGGACATTCGGGTTCGACGTTGCTGTCATCGGCGTCGTGGCGTTGATCGGCACTGTCGCGACGGCATCTGTCATGCTGACACCGCGAGCGACGACGCAAACAGTTGCGGTGATGTTTGCGCCATGGACGTCCGCGCAGCAGGCCATGCGGCATGCCGCCGAGGCGGGTGGGCGTATCGTCGGGTTCGGCTTGCTGACATCCATCGTCATCGTTGCCCCCGATCATTCAGATTATGCGCGCGATGTTGCGGCGAACGGCGCATGGCTGGTGGCCGATGCGGCGCGGGTGGGCGGTTGCGGCGTGCCGAGGACGAATTGATCATGCAAAAACCACCCACCAGTCTGGCGGCGTTCCAGGAAAGCGTGGCGCGGATGCTCATCGGGCTTGCCGCGCTGCATGTGCCGGTCTTGGTCCTCATCGCCTGGCTACGTGGCATGAACGTGATGGCCACGGCCGCGATCGCCATTCTGTTTGCTGCCGCACCGGTGTTGCTGATGCTGTTGAAGCGGCCGCTGATCTCCGTGGCGATGGCGCTGGCCGTCGCGCTGGTCGGCCAGACGGCGCAACTCGTTTATCTGATGACGGGGCACCCGTGGCAGATCGAGATGCATTTCTATTATTTCGCGGTGCTGGCGCTGCTCGGGGGATTCTGCGGGTGGCGCACCGTCGTGTTCGCGGCCGGGCTGATCGCTGTGCAGCATGTGGTGTTCAACTGGCTGATTCCGGAGGCGATCTATCCCGGTGGCAGCGATTTCATGCGCGTGATGGTGCATGCCGTCATTGTCGTGATCGAGACGGCGATGCTGTGCTATATCGGTTTCGCGATCCGCGAGGCTTTCGCGCAAGCGGAACAGACGCGGGAAGTCGCCGAGGCAACCGCGGCGGAATTGCAGCAGGTGGCGAAATCGCGCGAAAGCGTGCTGTCCGACATCACCTCGCGCGCCGATCAGACCGGCGAATTGCTGCAGCGGTTTGAAGCGGAAATGGCAACCTCGCTCGAGGCGCTGCATGCGACCGCGAGCGCATTGCTCGGGAGCGCCGATCGCCTCGGGGTTTCGGCGGCGAAGTCCACCGCACAAATCATCGCCGTGTCCAGCGTCTCGGAGAGTACGGCGCGTCGCGTCGAGCAGGTGGCGCAGGCCGGCGAGGAACTGACTCGCACCATTGACGAGGTCGGCGCCAGCGCCGCGCAATCCTCGCAGCTTGCGGCCTCGGCGGTTGCCGAGGCGCAGAAAACGTCGGCCACCGTCGATGAGATGGCGACGGTGGTGCGCGAGATTGGCGACGTCACCGGGCTGATCTCCGGCATCGCCGCGCAGACCAATCTGCTGGCGCTCAACGCCACCATCGAGGCGGCACGCGCAGGCGATGCGGGGCGGGGATTCAGCGTGGTGGCGCAGGAAGTGAAAGCGCTCGCCAATCAGACCGCACGCGCGACGCAAGATATCGCGATCCGGATCGCGGCGATGCAGGATACCAGCGAGCGTTCGGTCAGCGCGATCCAGACGATCTCGTCGCGGATCAACGAACTCGACGGCGTTACGGCAACCATTGCCGTCGCGGTCGAGGAGCAGGCCGCGGCCACCCGCGACATCGCCGGCAATGTGATCTCTGCGGCAGCCGGTGTTGGGCACGTGGAAGAGGCGGTCGCTACCATCGAAACGTTGATCGGCGAGAATCGCAGCGCGGTGGGCGATCTCAACGTCGCCGCCGATGCGCTGGTCAAGCAGACACAAACTATCCGCGCGCGCGTGAAGCTGTTCACTGGCGACATCGAACGGATGCGTGCCTGAGATATCCATCAAGGAGACCGCAATGACCCCAGAGCAAGGCCAACTCGTTCGCCTGTCGTTCGTGCAGGTCATGGACCGAAAGCAGGATGTCGGCCGCATTTTCTACGACCGGCTTTTCGCCATCGCGCCGGACCTGCGGCCGCTGTTCAAGAACGATATCGATCAGCAGGCACAGAAACTGATGGACATGCTGGCGCTGGCGATCGGCCATTTGAAAAATCCGACCGGTCTGTCCGTGATGCTGGAAGGTCTGGGCCGCCGCCATGTGGGTTACGGTGTTCAGGACCAGCACTATGCCATCGTCGGCGAGGCGCTGATCTGGTCGCTGCAGAAAGCTCTCGGCGCGGATTTTACGCCACCGTTACGGGATGCGTGGATCGCGCTCTATACGGTTGCGGCGGACACCATGAAAAGCGCGGACACACCGCAAGCGGCTCGCGCCTAGAGTCCTTTGATCTGTTGCGTTTTCCCGACGCGAACCGGTTTCCGCTTCGCTCGACCGCTGCAAGTCAAACGTGACGCCGACGCTGGTGCGGCGCTATAGTTCTCTCTTTCAAGGGGGAGAACGCAGCATGCTGAAACGGATTGTCGCGGGAGCCGCTTTCATTGTTGCCGCCACGGCCTGGGCCGTGCCGGGGCTTGCGCAGGATGCGCCGATTAAGCGTATTCCGCTGCAGAAGTTTGACGTGCAGGGCAGCGGTTATGAGGCTGTGATCGGCATCGCCGAGCTGGCGCCCGGCGTGAAGATCGGCCGGCACACGCATCCCGGTTATGAATCCGGTTATGTGCTCGACGGTGAATTGGTGCTGCTGGTTGACGGCCAGCCGTCGAAGTCGCTCAAGCCGGGCGATTCCTATCAGATCTCCCATGCCGCGATCCACGACGCGCAGGCCGGAGCCAAGGGCGCCAAGGTAATCGCGACTTATATTGTCGAGAAAGGAAAACCATTGGCGCAGCCGGCGAAATAATCAAGCCGCTGACGAGCGACAACAATCCCGGCAGAGCCGGGATTGCCATCGTTATTTCTTGCCGCCGTTACTGGTTCGATGAACCAGAGCCGGTGGTGCTCGGCGCCTGTGGCGTGGGCCGCTGCGCCGTTGGCGGTGAGGGCGCCGGTGTCGTCCGCGAAGGGGTCGCCGCCGGCGGCGCGGTATCGGCCGTCTGTTGTGAGTTGGTGCCGCCGAACATGAAGGCGAGGATCAGCACGACAACCGCGATACCGGCGATCCAGCCCCACATCATGCCGCTGCCGCTTGTATCGCGCCTCGGCACGGGTTCCATGG
The DNA here is from genome assembly GCA_019635575.1 of Pseudolabrys sp. Lineage (GTDB taxonomy): Bacteria > Pseudomonadota > Alphaproteobacteria > Rhizobiales > Xanthobacteraceae > Pseudolabrys. The sequence goes on from JAHBZF010000160.1 coordinate 6,461, forward strand.
GAATCGGATCGTTCGGGTCGATCGACGCCCGTCCGGGCAGCGGTTCGCCCGGGCGCGGCCTGTTCAGGTTGGGGTCGGACATCGTCACCTCCATGAATGACTCCATGGCGATAACCAGCGGGGCCTGACCCCGGTTCCGCTGCCCAATACGAGGGAACTTCAGAAGATCACGACCGAGCGGATCGATTCGCCCCGGTGCATCAGATCAAAGCCCTTGTTGATGTCGTTGAGCGGCATCGTGTGGGTGATCATCGGATCGATCTCGATCTTTCCGTCCATGTACCAGTCGACGATTTTCGGCACGTCGGTGCGGCCGCGCGCGCCGCCGAACGCGGTGCCTTTCCAGACGCGTCCTGTGACGAGCTGGAACGGTCGCGTCTGAATCTCCGCGCCCGCCGGCGCGACGCCGATGACGACACTGACACCCCAGCCACGATGGCACGCTTCCAGCGCCTGCCGCATCACCGTGACATTGCCGGTGCAGTCGAAGGTGTAGTCGGCGCCGCCGATCTGGTCTTCCTTGGTCTTGGTCAGATCGACGAGATAGGGGACAAGGTCCTTGCCGATCTCCTTCGGATTGACGAAATGCGTCATGCCGAAGCGTTCGCCCCATTGCTTCTTGTCATTGTTGAGATCGACACCGATGATCATGTCCGCGCCGGCGAGCCGCAGGCCCTGGATCACGTTGAGGCCGATGCCGCCGAGACCGAACACGACCGCCTTGGCGCCGGGCTCGACCTTGGCGGTGTTGATCACCGCGCCGATGCCGGTGGTGACG
>JAHBZF010000161.1 GCA_019635575.1 Pseudolabrys sp.
GCCGGAGGTGCTGTGATGGCTGCGAAGATTCGCAAGGGCGACAAGGTCGTCGTCCTGTCGGGACGCGACAAGGGCCGTACCGGCGAGGTGGTCGAGGTGCGTCCGAGCCAGTCGCGCGTCGTCGTGCGCGGCGTGAACATGGTCAAGCGCCACCAGAAGCAGACCGCGCAGCAGGAAGGCGGGATCATCTCGAAAGAGGCGGCGATCCACCTGTCCAACGTCGCGATCGCCGATCCGAAGGATGGCAAGCCGACCCGTGTCGGATTCAAGGTTGTGGGCGAGGGGGATGCGCAGCGCAAGGTTCGCGTTGCCCGCCGCTCGGGAGTTGAGATCGATGGCTGATACGCAGGACAAGAAGCCCGCCAAGGAAGCGAAAGCGGCCAAGCCCGCCGCTGCCAAGGCTGACAAGGGCGGCGAAAAGGCCGCGAAAGCGCCGAAGGCGCCGCGCGAGCGTTCGACCTATGTGTCGCGCCTGAAGACCGACTTCGAAGGCCGCATCCGCGAGGAGATGACCAAGAAGTTCGGCTACGCGAACCGCATGCAGGTGCCGCGCATCACCAAGGTGGTGCTCAACATCGGCGCCGGCGAGGGCGTGGCCGATCGCAAGAAGGTCGACAACGCGGCGGCGGATCTCACCGCGATCGCTGGCCAGAAGGCGGTGATCACCAAGTCGCGCAAGTCGATCGCGACTTACAAGCTCCGCGACGGCCAGGCGATCGGAACCAAGGTCACACTGCGCAAGTCGCGCATGTACGACTTCCTCGACCGCCTGGTGAACGTTGCGCTGCCGCGCGTGCGCGACTTCCGCGGGCTGAACCCGAAGAGCTTCGACGGCCGTGGCAACTATTCGCTCGGCATCAAGGAGCACATCATTTTCCCGGAGATCGATTTCGACAAGGTCACCGATAGCTGGGGCATGGACATCACGGTCTGCACCACGGCGCGCACCGACGACGAAGCGCGCGCGCTGCTGACCGCTTTCAACTTCCCGTTCCGGCAGTGAGAGGCGAGAGCCTTCTCAAACGCGGAAATTCAGGAGAGCTAGATGGCTAAGAAGAGTTCTATCGAGAAGAACAACCGGCGGCGGAAGATGGCGAAGCAGTTTTCCGCCCGTCGCGCCAAGCTCAAGGCGATCGTGCACGACAAGAAGCTTCCGGTCGAGGAACGCTTTGCGGCGTCGCTGAAGCTCGCCGAGCTGCCGCGCAACTCCTCGAAGACGCGCATCATGAACCGTTGCGAGCTGACCGGCCGTCCGCACGCCGTGTTCCGCAAGCACCGTCTCAGCCGTATCGCGCTGCGCGACCTCGGCAACAAGGGCCTGATTCCGGGCCTCGTGAAGTCGAGCTGGTAAGGAGGGTCGCATGGCTGTCAACGATCCGATCGGCGATATGATCACCCGCATCCGCAATGCGCAGATGCGTAAGAAGAACAAGGTTTCGATGCCCGGCTCGAAGATGCGCGAGCGTCTGCTCGAGGTGCTCAAGACCGAAGGCTACATCCGCGACTATGCGACCGTGGCGCATGCCAACGGCCGCAGCGAGATCGAAGTCGAGCTGAAATATTTCGACGGCGCCCCGGTGATCCGCGAGATCGCCCGCGTGTCGAAGCCGGGCCGTCGCGTCTACGCTTCGGTGAAGGCGCTGCCGCGCGTCCACAACGGACTCGGCATTTCCATCCTCTCGACGCCGAAGGGCCTGATGGCGGACCACGAGGCCCGCGACGCCAATGTCGGCGGCGAAATCATCTGCACGGTGTTCTGATGTCCCGTATCGGCAAGAAAGCAGTCGCGGTCCCGACCGGCGTTACCGCCAGCGTCGACGGCCAGACGGTGAAGGTGAAGGGGCCGAAAGGCGCGCTCGCCTATCTCATCCACGACGACATCGAAGTGAAGATGGACAAGGGCGCGGTCTCGGTGACCCCGCGCCACGACACCATCCGCGCCCGCTCGCAATGGGGTACGGCGCGCACGCTCGTCAACAATCTGATGACTGGCGTCACCAAGGGCTTTGAAGAGAAGCTTGAGATCGTCGGCGTCGGTTTTCGCGCGGCAGTGCAGGGCAAGCAGCTCCAGCTGCAGCTCGGCTTCAGCCACGACGTGAACTATCCGATCCCGGAAGGCATCGCCATCGCGACGCCGAAGCCGACCGAGATCGTCATCACCGGGATGGACAAGCAGAAGGTTGGCCAGGTGGCTGCCGAGATCCGCGGTTACCGTCCGCCGGAGCCATACAAGGGCAAGGGCGTGAAATACGCCGGCGAATACATCTTCCGCAAGGAAGGCAAGAAGAAGTGATGGGAGCGCAGTATGTCTAAGCAAGCAATGCGCGCTGCGCGGCGCAAGGGTTCGATCCGGCGCAAGATCAAGCGGGTCGCCACCGATCGCGCGCGTTTGTCGGTGTACCGCACCGGTCTGCACATTTACGCGCAGGTCATCATCGACGACAAGGGCGAGACCGTCGCCGCCGCCTCCACGCTGGAGAAGGCGCTGCGTGCCAAGTCGGGTGCCAACGTCGCCGCTGCGAAGGAAGTCGGCAAGCTGATTGCCGAGCGCGCACTGGCAAAGGGCATCAAGGACGTCGTGTTCGACCGCGGCGGCTACATGTATCACGGCCGCGTCAAGGCGCTGGCCGATGCCGCCCGTGAGGGCGGTCTCAACTTCTAACGCGAACGGATAATTTCATGGCACGTGAACGCGAAGGCCGCGGCGACCGCAAGCGCGAGGAGCGCGACAGCGAGTTCGTCGACAAGCTCGTCCACATCAACCGCGTCGCCAAGGTGGTGAAGGGCGGCAAGCGCTTCGGCTTTGCCGCGCTGGTGGTGATCGGCGATCAGAAGGGCCGCGTCGGCTTCGGCCACGGTAAGGCGCGCGAAGTGCCGGAAGCGATCCGCAAGGCGACCGACAGCGCCAAGCGCGGTCTCACCCGCGTCGCGCTGCGCGAAGGCCGCACGCTGCATCATGACGTGTTCGGCCGCCACGGCGCCGGCAAGGTCTATCTGCGCGCGGCGCCTCCCGGCACCGGCATCATCGCCGGCGGTCCGATGCGCGCCGTGTTCGAGACCCTCGGGATGCAGGACGTGGTCGCCAAGTCGGTCGGCTCGTCGAACCCGTACAACGTTGTACGCGCGACCTTCGATGCGTTGAAGCATCAGGATTCGCCGCGTTCGGTCGCCGCCCGCCGCAGCCTCAAGGTTTCGACCTTGCAGTCGCGCCGCACCGGCATCGACAGCGAGCAGTCCGCCGACTAACGGCGGACCGCTTTTCTTCATTCGAGAACACCAGGTAACCTGCGATGGCCAAATCCGGTAAAACTCTCAAGGTCGAGCAGATCGGCAGCCCGATCCGTCGCGCGTCCGAACAGCGCAAGACGCTGATCGGTCTCGGCCTCAACAAGATCGGCCGCGTGAAGGATGTGCCCGACACGCCGGCGACCCGCGGCATGCTTGCGGCCGTCGGTCACCTCGTGCGCGTGCACGGGGACAAGTAAAGCAATCACGTCATCGCGCCGGTTCAGCCGGCGCGCTGCGTTTCAAGACTATCCGCGTACAAGAACAAGCGGGCGAGTGAACAGCGTTTAGCCCGCAAAGATCAAAGGATCACGCCATGAAGCTCAATCAGATCGCCGATAATTCCGGCGCCCGTAAGAACCGTCTGCGCATCGGCCGCGGCATCGGCTCGGGCATGGGCAAGACGGGCGGCCGCGGCGGCAAGGGCCAGACCGCGCGTTCGGGCGTGCGCATCAAGGGTTTCGAAGGCGGCCAGATGCCGCTGCATCGCCGCCTGCCGAAGCGTGGCTTCCGCAACACCGCCTTCGCGGTGAAGCTCAACGAGATCAATGTCGGCGACCTGCAGAAGGCGATCGACGCGGGGACGCTCGACGCCAAGGCGGCGGTCGATGTCGCGGCGATGGTGAAGTCCGGTCTGCTCCGTCGCGAGAAGGGCGGCGTCAAGCTGCTCGGTGGCGGTGAACTCAAGGCCAAGCTCGACCTGTCGGTCTGGGCGGCCTCGAAGTCGGCGCTCGCGGCCGTCGAGAAGGCTGGCGGCAGCGTGAAGATCCTTGCTCCGGCCAAGGAGCCGGCGACCGAGGAACGCCGCCCGAACAAGTACAAGCCGAAGCCGGGTCAGTCGAAGAAAGGCGGGAAGGCGGCGGGTAAATCCGCCGAGTAATCCCTATATCGTGCGGGGCTGACGACAACCGGAGCGAGCGATGGCTTCTGCAGCAGAACAACTGGCAGCGAACCTGAATTTCTCGGCGTTCGCCAAGGCGGAAGAACTCAAGAAACGCATCTGGTTCACGCTCGGCGCGATGATCGTCTATCGGATCGGGACCTATATCCCGCTGCCGGGAATCGATCCTGCCGCCTGGCAGCAGCTCTTCCAGACCCAGGCTGGCGGCATCCTCGGCATGTTCAACATGTTCTCCGGGGGTGGCATCAACCGCATGGCCATCTTCGCGCTGAACATCATGCCGTATATCTCGGCATCGATCATCATTCAGCTCCTCACCTCGGTGTCGCCCACGCTCGAGGCGTTGAAGAAGGAAGGCGAGTCCGGCCGCAAGGTCATGAACCAGTACACGCGGTATCTCACCGTAGTGCTGGCGGTGTTTCAGGCTTACGGCATCTCTGTCGGCCTCGAAGGCAGCGGCAGCGTTGTCAGCGATCCCGGCTGGTTCTTCCGCATTTCGACGACGATCACGCTGACCGGCGGCACCATGTTCCTGATGTGGCTCGGCGAGCAGGTCACGTCGCGCGGCATCGGCAACGGCATCTCGCTGATCATCATGGCGGGCATCGTCGCCGAACTGCCGTCGGCGATCGCCGGCACCCTCGAGCTTGGTCGTCAGGGCGCGTTGTCAACCGGACTGATCCTCACGGTGCTGGTGATGTGCGTCGTCGTCATCGCCTTCATCGTGTTCATGGAGCGCGCTCAGCGGCGCCTGCTGATCCAGTATCCCAAGCGCCAGGTCGGCAATCAGATGTTCGAGGGGCAATCCTCGCATCTGCCGCTCAAGCTCAACACCTCCGGCGTGATCCCGCCGATCTTCGCCTCGTCGCTGCTGCTGCTGCCGACCACCGTTGCGCAGTTCAATGCCGGGCAGGGGCCGGAGTGGCTCAGTGTCATCACCACCCAGCTCGCCCACGGGCGGCCGCTGTTCCTGGTGCTCTATGTGGCGCTGATCATCTTCTTCGCGTTTTTCTACACCGCGATCGTGTTCAACCCGACCGAGACCGCTGACAACCTGAAGAAGCATGGCGGCTTCATTCCCGGCATCCGTCCGGGTGAGCGCACGGCCGAATATATCGACTATGTGCTGTCTCGCATTACCGTCGTCGGTGCGATCTACTTGGCCGTCGTCTGCCTCGTGCCGGAGATTCTGATCGCCTATGCGTCGGTGCCGTTCTATCTCGGTGGCACCTCGCTGCTGATCGTGGTCAGCGTCACGATGGATACGGTGGCGCAGGTACAGGGATACCTGCTGGCGCACCAGTACGAAGGTTTGATCAAGCGGTCGAGACTGCGGGGGCGGTTGAGATGAGACTGATTTTGCTGGGCCCACCTGGGGCCGGCAAGGGGACGCAGGCGCAGCGGCTGGTCGCACGTTACGGTCTGGTGCAGTTATCGACCGGCGACATGCTGCGTGCGGCGGTCGCCGCCGGAACGCCGGTCGGCCTCAAGGCCAAGGATTTGATGGCGCAGGGCGCGCTGGTGCCGGACGAGGTGGTCTGCGCGATCATCGCCGACCGCATCGCCGAGCCCGATGCCCATAACGGTTTCATCCTCGACGGTTTTCCGCGGACGGTCGGCCAGGCCGAGGCGCTGGATGCCATGCTCAAGGACCGCAAGCTCGGGCTTGATGCGGTGATCGCGCTCAAGGTCGACGAGGATGCGCTGTTGGCGCGCGTCGAGAAGCGAGTCGCGGAAATGACCGCCCGCGGTGAGGCGGTTCGGGCCGACGATAATGCCGAGGCGCTGAAAAAGCGGCTCGACGCCTATCGGGCGCAGACCGCGCCGCTGATCGACTATTACGGCGGCAAGGGCACCCTGAGCGTGATCGATGGCATGGCCGCGATCGACGCGGTCGAGCGTGCCATTGTCGCGATCTTGAAGGACAAGACCGGGAAGGCCGCCTCCGGAAAGGCAAAGTCCGCCCGCAAGCCCGCTAAAAAGGCTGCGAAGCGGCCAAAACCGGCCGGAAAGCCGGGAAAAGCTGGCAAAAGGACCAAGAAAGCGAAGAAATCCACGGTGGCCAAGGCCGCTAAAGCCAAATCCGCGGGCCGTACGGCCAGCGCCCGCAAGGGTGGCCGCAAGGGCACCCGGAAGGCGATTCCCAAGGGAACCCGGAAGGCTGCTTCGGCGCGTCGCCCGGTGGCGAAAAAGCGGGCGGGAGCCGCACGCCGGACTGCCAAAAAGGCCGCAAAACGCAAATCAGGACGGCGTTAAGCAAGGATCAAGACAGGTTGACGACGAGGCGATGAATCCCTTAATAAGCCCGGCAATCAGATCGTTTTTTGGCGATGCCGGGCCCCGGAAGGCAGGGGACGGGCGTCGTCTTATGTGCTGAAACGGCCCGGAAAACGGGACAGGAACATCCGGCCCGCGGGGCCGGGCAGGTGGAGAAAAGTCAGTGGCTCGCATTGCCGGCATCAATCTTCCGACCAACAAGCGCGTGCTCGTGGCGCTGGAGTACATCCATGGGATCGGTCCGAAGATCGCCAAGGATATCATGACCCAGCTCAACCTTCCGCTGGAGCGGCGCGTGTCGCAGCTCACCGACGCGGAAGTGCTGCAGATTCGCGAGTTGATCGACCGCGATTACATGGTCGAGGGCGATCTGCGTCGCGAGACGGCGGTCAACATCAAGCGCCTCATGGATCTCGGCTGCTACCGCGGTCTGCGCCACCGCAAGGGTCTGCCGGTGCGCGGTCAGCGCACGCACACC
>JAHBZF010000162.1 GCA_019635575.1 Pseudolabrys sp.
CTTATAAATCTGCATGTGGTCGGCCATGGTGGTCAGGGTGCCGAATTTCAGGCCGAGCTCGTGCTGCGCGGAGGCCACTTCGTGGTGGTGCTTCTCGACCTTGGCGCCCATGCGCGCCATGGCGCCGAGCATTTCCGAGCGCATGTCCTGCGCGGAATCCATCGGCGGCACCGGGAAGTAGCCGCCCTTCATCTTGATGCGGTGGCCGAGATTGCCGCCTTCGTAATCGGTGTCCGAGTTGGTCGGCAGTTCGACCGAGTCGAGCTTGAAGCCGACGTTGTAGGCGTCCGCCTTGTACTTCACGTCGTCGAACACGAAGAACTCGGCTTCCGGACCGACATAGATCGTGTCGCCCACGCCGGACTGTTTGACCATCGCTTCCGCCTTCTTGGCGATCGAGCGCGGGTCGCGGTTGTAGGGCTCGCCGGTGGTCGGCTCGAGCACGTCGCACACCAGCACCATCGTCGTTTCCGCGAAGAACGGATCGATGCAGGCGGTGGCCGGGTCCGGCATCAACTGCATGTCGGATTCGTTGATCGCCTTCCAGCCGGCGATCGACGAGCCGTCGAACGCCTGGCCTTCGGCGAAGGTGTCTTCCTCGATCATGCCGACATCGAACGTGACGTGCTGCCACTTGCCGCGCGGGTCGGTGAAGCGCAGGTCGACGTATTTCACGTCGTTGTCCTTGATCATTTTCATCACGTCTTTAGGCGTCGTCATCGTCACGTTCCCCGTTACTGTATTGGGTGTAGTTGAGTGGTTGTTCGGAAGTCGAAAGAGCGGTGCGTCAGATCGCGTCCATGCCGGACTCGCCGGTTCTGATGCGGATCGCCTCTTCGATGTTGGATACGAAAATCTTGCCGTCGCCGATGCGGCCGGTTTGCGCCGCGCGGCGGATCGCGTCGACGGCCTTGTCGACCATCGCGTCGCCCAGCACGATTTCGATCTTCACCTTGGGAAGGAAGTCGACCACGTATTCGGCGCCGCGATAAAGCTCGGTGTGGCCCTTCTGCCGGCCGAAGCCCTTGGCCTCGGTCACGGTGATGCCCTGCAGACCGACCTCCTGCAGCGCCTCCTTCACTTCATCGAGCTTGAACGGCTTGATGACTGCCTCGATCTTTTTCATCGATGTCCTTCCCACGGCACGTCTGTTGGGCGCGCTGCACGAGAGATGGCGCGCCGACGCGTGATAAGCACGTCTCGTGCCAACTGCGCGCGGCGCAAAAAGCCTGTCGGATCAGGGCTTTGAGTTCCCGGCGAGCGATGCGCGTGCGGCTGCCGCTTTTTTGGTGCCTATTTTCCGTTCAACATGATGCTTTTTTAGCCGCTCCGAGGCGCGCAGGCGGCCGCGCGACCGCATGGTAGGAAAGGGCGCAGGAACAGAAGGACCGCTGGCCCATGCTGGAGTTGCTCTCGACCGCCGAGATGGCGCGGGCCGATCGGACGACCATCGCGGCCGGGACGCCCGGCATCGTGCTGATGGAGCGCGCCGGCGCGGCGGTGGCCGAACGGGCGATGGCGTTGCGGTCCCACGGCCGGGTGCTGGTGCTGGCCGGGCCGGGCAACAACGGCGGCGACGGCTATGTCGCCGCGCGCCTGCTGGCGGCGAAAGGTTATGCGGTGACGGTGCTGGCGCTCGGCGGTTTGCCGCAAGCGGGCGATGCGGCCGAGGCGGCGCGGCGGTGGAGCGGCGTAACGACCATCGCGCGGGATGGCGGGCTTCCGCCCTGCGATCTGATCATCGATGCGCTGTTCGGGGCAGGGCTGGCGCGTCCGCTCGACGGTGTAGCGGCGGCGCTGGTCGATGCCGCCAATGCCGCGAAGGTGCCGATCCTGGCGGTCGACCTGCCGAGCGGCATCGCCGGCGATACCGGTGCGGTGATGGGCGCGGCGATCCGCGCCACCGAGACGGTGACGTTCGCCCGCCGCAAGCCGGGGCATCTGCTGCTGCCGGGGCGCTTGCATTGTGGCCGCGTGCGGGTCGCGGATATCGGCATCTCCGCCGCAACCATCGCGGCGGTGGCGCCGTCCTGCTTCGCCAATGAGCCGGCGCTGTGGCGGCAGGCGCTGCCGGAGCCTGCGGCGGATGGCCACAAATACAGCCGGGGGCATGTGGTGGCCGGTTCGGGCGGGATCGCCAGCACCGGAGCGGGCCGTCTGGCGGCGCGCGCCGCGCTCAGGGTTGGCGCCGGGCTCGTCACGATCGCCTGTCCGCCGGATGCGCTGGCGGTGCAGGCCGCGGCCAATACGGCCGTGATGGTGCGGGGTATCGACGGGGCGGACGATCTCTCGGTGCTGCTGGCCGACCGGCGGATCACGGCGGTGGTGCTGGGGCCGGGCGCGGGGGTCAGCGAGCGGTTGCGGGCGGAGGTGCATGCGGCGCTGGCCGGCGACGCAGCGGTGGTGCTCGACGCCGATGCGATCACCAATTTCGCCGATCAACCGGAGCAACTGGCGGCGGCGATCCGCGATCGTCAGGCCGTGACGGTATTGACGCCGCATGAGGGGGAATTTCATCGGCTTGTCAGCAAGTTGAATAATTTTGATAAAATTATAGATAAACTTGAACAAGCGCGGTCAGCAGCCAGATACTTCAACGCAATCGTGCTGTTGAAAGGGGCGGACACCGTCGTCGCGATGCCCGATGGCCGGGCCGCGATCGCCGCCAACGCGCCGCCCTGGCTCGCCACCGCCGGAGCGGGCGACGTTCTGGCCGGGATGATCGCCGGGCTGCTGGCGCAAAAAGCGGACAAGGGGATGCCGGCCTTCGAGGCCGTCTCGGCGGCGGTCTGGCTGCATGGCGCGGCCGCCGCGGCGGTCGGACCCGGCCTGATCGCCGAGGATCTGCCCGAGGCGCTGCCGGGCGTTCTGGCGCGGCTGCGGGCGGGTGTCCCGGCGACGGAACCGGGCGCGTTCGCGACACGCGATCCCGCCCATTTTTGGTGGTGTGCCCGGCCGCGTGCGTGATATAGACCCGCCGCCTGTGATGCGGTCTGCCGCGTTGCGGCGAGCGCGGACATCCTGCATTCCCACGACCTGTCGCGGCCGGGATGCCCTCGCGGGCGTGGCGGAATTGGTAGACGCGCCGGATTTAGGTTCCGGTGGCGAAAGTCGTGGGGGTTCGAGTCCCTCCGCCCGCACCACTGAATTTGGTTTTTCCTGCCGCATGTCCGGCATCACCCGGCTTGGCCGCTCACGGCCCGGCCGACGAAGACTGAGAGAATTGTCATGAACGTCACTGAAACCTTGTCCGAGGGCCTCAAGCGCGAATTTCGCGTCGTCGTGCCGGCGACCGATCTGGCCGAGAAGGTCGCGGCGCGGCTCAACGAGCTGAAGGATCGCGTGCAGATTCGCGGCTTCCGTCCGGGCAAGGTGCCGATGTCGCATCTCCAGCGCATGTACGGCCGCTCGGCGATGGCCGAGACCATCGAGAGCACGGTGCGCGACACCAACATCAAGATCTTCACCGAGCGCGGCTTCAAGCTCGCGTCCGAAGCCAAGGTGACGCTGCCGACCGAGGAGCAGGCGGTCGAGAAGCTGATCGAGGGCAAGTCCGATCTCGACTACACCGTGGCGATCGAGATCGTCCCGGAGATCAAGCTCGCCGACTTCAAGACCTTCAAGCTCAAGCGCGTCACCGCCGACGTCACCGACGCGGAAATCGACGAGGCGGTGCAGCGCATCGCCGACCAGAACAAGCCCTACGAGGCGCGCGCCGAGGGCGAGGCGGCCGCGAAGGATGATCGCGTCACCATGAAGTTCGTCGGCTCGATCGACGGCAAGGTGTTCGACGGCGGCAGCGGCGACGACGTGCCGGTGGTGATCGGCTCCAACACCTTCATCCCGGGCTTCGAGGACCAGCTCGTCGGCATCAAGACCGGCGAGACCCGCACCGTGAACGTGACGTTCCCCGAGCAGTATCCGAGCGCCCAACTGGCCGGCAAGGCCGCCTCGTTCGAGGTGACGGCCAAGACGGTGGAGAAGCCGGGTGCGGTCGCGCTCGACGATGAATTCGCCAAGCGCCTCGGCATCGAATCGATCGCCAAGCTGCGCGAGGCGGTGAAGGAGCGGATTTCGACCGAACACGCCGGCGTGTCGCGCCAGTTGATCAAGCGCGCGCTGCTCGACCAGGTCGACAAGGCCCACAAATTCGACCCGCCGCCGTCCCTTGTCAGCGACGAATTCGAACGTATCTGGAAGTCGACCAACGACGAGCTGAAGGCCCAGGGCCGGACGTTCGCCGACGAGAACACCACCGAGGAGAAGGCCCGCGCCGAATACCAGCAGATCGCCGACCGTCGCGTGCGGCTCGGCCTGGTGCTGGCGGATATCGGCGAGAAGAACAATATTACGGTCACGGAAGAGGAAGTGAACCGGGCGATGGTCGAGCGCCTGCGTCAGTTCCCCGGCCAGGAGCAGAAGGTTTGGGAGTACTACCGCAATAATCCGGACGCGATGGCCTCCCTGCGGGCGCCGATCTTCGAGGACAAGGTGATCGACTTCGTGATCGAGCTCGCCAACGTCACCGACGAGAAGGTGAGCCGCGAGGAGCTCCGGAAGCTGTCGGAGACGCAGGACACAGAAGCTCAAGGCGGAGCGGCGGCCTGACCGGTCACGGATCAGGCGATCGATCAGGCGGGCCGGTTCGCTTCCGAAACTTGGGAAGGCTAGACTCGGTCCGCACGATTCGTGCCGCCGCGTGTGAGGTTTGCAAGGACGCCAGATGAGAGATCCCGTCGATACCTATATGAACTATCTCGTGCCGATGGTGGTCGAGCAGACCAACCGGGGCGAGCGCGCCTACGACATCTACTCGCGGTTGCTGAAAGAGCGGATCATCTTCGTGACCGGTCCGGTCGAGGACGGCATGGCGACGCTGTGCGTCGCGCAGCTCCTGTTCCTCGAGGCGGAGAACCCGAAGAAAGAGATCGCGATGTACATCAACTCCCCCGGCGGAGTGGTGACATCGGGCATGGCGATCTACGACACGATGCAGTTCATCCGTCCGCCGGTCTCGACCCTTTGCACGGGGCAGGCGGCGTCGATGGGTTCGCTGCTGCTTGCGGCCGGCGAAAAGGGCCAGCGCTTCGCGTTGCCGAACGCGCGCATCATGGTCCACCAGCCCTCCGGCGGTTTCCAGGGGCAGGCCACCGACATCATGCTGCACGCGCAGGAAATCCTCGCGCTGAAGAAGCGGCTGAATGAAATCTATGTGAAGCACACCGGCCAGCCGCTGAAAGTGATCGAGGAAGCGCTGGAGCGCGACAAGTTCCTGACCTCGGAAGCGGCAGCGGAATTCGGCATCGTCGACAAGGTGATCGACAAGCGTCCGACCGAGGAGCCGCTCGCGAAAGCGTCGTAAAATCCTCAACGAAAACGCGGGTTTGTGAACCGGGGCCGCTTGGCGGCCCCGGTTTTTCTATTTAGCATTTATGCCTGCCGCGAAATTGATCGCCGGGGGCGCCGACGTGTCGCATTTTTCAGATCCCAAATTCGTATTGCTCCTGCAAATCCTAGCGGTGGTGGGCGTTCCGTTACTGTTGTGGCGCTATTTCCGCCTTGGCCGCTTTTTTCCGCTCGCGATCATTCAGATTTTCGCCGGCATCGCACTCGGACCATCGATCCTCGGTGCGCTATGGCCGGCCGGCTATGAAACGCTGTTCGGCGCTAAATACCTGAAGGAAGGCATCGACGTCCTGAAGGAAGTCGGCAAGACGCTTCCCTATACCGGCCCCGAACTCACCGCGCTGTCGTTACGCGCGGGGATCGAAACCATCGCGCAGATCGCGGTCGTGCTGTTCGTGTTTCTCGCCGGTTGCGAGGCCGACAAGCAGGTGCTGAGCAGCTCCGCGGGAATGGTGTTGCGCATCGGCATTACCGGCGTGTTTCTGCCGCTCGTGCTTGGCGCGGGGGCGGCGTGGTATCTCGCGGGACTGGCGCGCGCGACCGGGCCGTCGATCATGCTGCTGCCGTACGGGCACCTGCTGTATTCGATCGCTTTCGGTCTCTGCATGGCCGTCACGGCGCTGCCGATCCTCGTAATCGTGCTGCGCGAGCTTGGCTTCAACCAGAAACCGATCGGCACCGTCGCGCTTGCCGTGGGCGGCGTGGACGATGCGCTGCTGTGGGGTTCGCTCGCGATCCTCTTGCCGCTCGCGCCGAGCGCGGCGGCGATTGCAGCAGGCACGAGCGGTAACCTGATGCAATCGGCCGTGGACTTCGGCAAGGCCATCGGTGGCGGCGTGGTTGCGGCGGCAGCGATCTACTTCCTGCTGACGCCGTTACTTGAGCGGTTGCTCAAGGAGAACGCCCCCGAACGCCTGTTGATGTCTACTGTCATCATCGGGCTGTTCGCTGCTTCCGCGATTACCGAGTTCACCGGACTGCATGCGGTGTTCGGTGCGTTTCTCGTGGGCCTCATGATCCCGGAAAAGCTGCGCCACCTCGCGCAGGACCGTTTCGACGTTCCGGTGAGCCTGCTGCTCCTGCCGTTCTTCTTCCTCTCGACCGGCCTGAAGACCAGCTTCGCGTTCGGCGACACTTCGATGTGGACGATCTTCTCCATTGCCATGGTCGTTTGCATCACCGGCAAGTTTCTCGGCATTTCCATTCCTGCTTACATGTCCGGCCAGTCGATGGCTTTCTCCATCACGCTGGGCACGCTGATGCAGTGCAAGGGGCTGATGGAAATCGTCGTCGTGACGTTGCTCTACAACCGCGATGTGTTCGGCCCCGCCACCTTCACGGCGCTGGTGCTGGTCGCGCTCGTCTCGACTGCGATTACAGCGCCGCTATCCAAGCTGGCGCAATGGTATTTCGGCG
>JAHBZF010000163.1 GCA_019635575.1 Pseudolabrys sp.
TGCCGGTCTGGCCAGCTTCAGCATAGGTCGTCTGCGGTTCGGCAACCGAACGCGCCTGCTGCGCGATCGACTTGGCCGACTGGACGAGCTTGGTCAGCGAGGTCAGGCCCTGGTTGGCCGCACTCAGCGTCTGCTGCGCCTGGCCGATATTGTCGAGCAGGGCGTTGAGGTCGCTGGCGCGGTTGCTGAGGGACTGCGAGGTGAAGAAGTTCGACGGATTGTCGAGCGCCGAGTTCACCTTCTTGCCGGTCGCCAGGCGGTTCTGCGTGAGCGAGGCGAGGTCAGCGGTATTCTGGAGCGAGAGCAGGTTCTGCCGGACGGCAGACGAGAGCGTAATATCGGACATAGTCCAACCTTTCTGGTTAGGTGCCTGTTACGGCAAGACACGTGTCGATCCGTTTTGGACCGGTGCCTGTCTTCTCATGTCCCGCGATAATGGGCCGTGAAAGAACATGGTTAACGGATTCTTCCGTGCCTGTTTTCACTGCAAATGCGAACGCTTCGCGCGGAAAGCGCGCGAAGCGTTACCGGTGCGTTACACGCCGGGAAATCTCAGATGCTGCGGCTTACTGCGAGCGGTTGTGCGGTGCGCGGCGAGGGCTGGCTGGTGCGGCCGCTGGCGCCGTAGGTCGAGGGCGATGCCTTGCGCTGCAATTCCGTGGAGACGCCGCGGATGATGTCCTCCGAGACCGCGTGCGCGGTCGCGAGCACCGTCATGTTGGTCTTGAGCCGGGCCTGCAATTCGCGGTGCAGGTCGGCGAGGATGCGCAGCTCGTTCGGGACGTGCCGCGTCAGCGCCTGCCGGTTGGCGGACAGCCTTACGCTGGCTTTCATATAGGCGCTGGCGAGATCGCTCTTCTGCGGCTCGAGCAGGGTCGCCTGCCGCACCCGGCCGGCGCGCACCAGCGAGGTCTCCTGCTCGACCAGCGTCAGCAGCGCGCCGATCGTGCTGGCAAATTGTTTGACGGCGGCCTGCGCGTCCTCGGCGCGAGCGAATTCAACGACAGTCTCGGTCACTGACGGATCTCCTGTTGCGCGAGCAATGCGCTGTAAACCTGTTGCGCGATGCCGATGCCGCCGGATTTCGCGACGGTGCGGGCATATTGATCGGTGAGGAATGAGCGCCAGACGCCGGTGGCGCCCTTGCTGCTCATCGGTCCATCGCCGTCGGTGGCGGTGAACATCTGCTGAAACATATTGTTGAGGAACACTGCCTCGAAATCCTCCGCGGCCGCTTTGGCCTTGGCGGTGTTGGTCTGCGCACGCGGCTTGACGCTGCCGGCTGTCTTGAGGATGTCGAGCGCCGAAGTGCCGGCGGTCATGTTGCCGCCGATGCCGCCGAAGGACGATGCGCCCATCACATCACCTCGATGTCGGCCTGGATCGCGCCCGACGCCTTGATCGCCTGCAGGATCGAGATCAGATCGCGCGGCCCGATGCCGAGCGAATTGAGCCCGTCGACCAGTTGTTGCAGCGACACGCCTTCGTCGACGACGGCGAGTTTCTTACCGTCCTCCTGCACGCCGACGCGGGTGCGCGGCACCGTGCGGGTCGTGCCGCGCGAGAACGGCAGCGGCTGGCTCACCTGCGGCGTCTCGGTGATGGTGACGGTGAGATTGCCCTGCGCCACCGCGACCATCGACACGCGCACGTCGCGGCCCATGACGATGATGCCGGAGCGTTCGTCGATCACGATCTTGGCCGGCAGATCCGGCTCGACCTGCAATTGCTCGATATCGGTCAGCAGCGCGATGACGTTGCCGTGGAACTGCGGCGGGATCGACAATTGAATGGTGGACGGATCGAGCGGCTCCGCCGTCGGTGCGCCGATGAAATCGTTGACGGCGGCGGCGATACGCTTGGCGGTAGTGAAGTCCGGATTGCGCAGCGCCATGCGCAACTGCGACAGCCGGTTGAGGTTGAAATCGATCTCGCGCTCGATCAGCGCGCCGTTGGCGATCCGGCCGACGGTCGGCACGCCGCGGGTGATCTTCGCCGCGTCGCCTTCTGCCTGGAACCCGCCGATGGCGAGCGAGCCCTGCGCCACGGCATAGACGTTACCGTCGGCGCCGAGCAGCGGCGTCACCAGCAGCGTGCCGCCCTGCAGGCTCTTGGAATCGCCCATCGCCGAGACGGTGACGTCGATGCGCGTGCCCTGGCTGCCGAAGGCGGGCAGGTTGGCGGTGACCATCACTGCGGCGACGTTGCCGGTGCGGATCGCCTGGCCGCGGATGTTCACGCCGAGCCGCTCCAGCATCGCGGTGAGCGACTGCTTGGTGAAGGGAATGTTGTTGAGCGTGTCGCCGGTTCCGTTGAGGCCGACCACCAGGCCGTAGCCGATCAACTGGTTCTGGCGCACGCCCTCGACCGTCGCGAGATCCTTGATCCGCGACATCGCCAGCGCCGGGGCACCGGTCATGACAAACATCAGGGCCGCGGCGAGCGCGGCAAGTGTCCTCGACATCATTCTCCCCAATGAAGGTCGGACAGGATGCCAGGCTCGTTGCGAATGCCGTGCCAACTAGTGTCGGCCTGTAAGTCTTTGATTTATCGTCTTGATTTTTTGGCCCGCGGGTGGAAGCGGGCGATTGCGGTCCGGCAGCTTTGGCCGCAGCGGCAATATTTGCCGGGAGATTTACCGCTCCTTAACCATAAGCCGTCACTGTTCCCGCATGCGCATTCAGGGAGCGAATGGCACCGCGCTCGCGGCCAGAACGGCTCCGGCCCGCCACGGCGCGGCTGGAAGCTTCACCGTGCCGGACAGCGCCCCCGCCGAAACCGCGACCACCGGCCATCTGCGCGCGGTCGGAACCATCGATGCGCTGATCGCGCTGCAGGGTTATGAAGATCCGGCCGAGCGCCGCCGCCGCTCGGTCCGGCATGGCCGCACCGCCCTCGATGCGTTGGACCAGCTCAAGATCGGCCTGCTCGACGGGACGATCGAGCCGGCGATGCTCTATCGGCTCAAGGCCCTGTCGGGCGGCTTGGGCGAGGGCTCCGGCGATCCCGGCCTCGACGCGGTGATGGCGGAGATCCAGCTTCGCGTGGAAGTTGAATTGGCCAAAGCCAATGTCCGGTGACGGGACCGGCCGCCGCGCTGGCCTCTTCCCCTAACTGCCTGATTTTTCGTCATTAATTATCGACAAGGATGGCCGCCGATCCGGCGCCAGCCCATTGTGATCGCCCGCCGGCGCGTATATAAGCCTCGCCCGCACGGGTATTCGACCCGTGGGGGAATAAGGGTGGAGTCGTCAAAGCAATGCTGGCGAAAAACAAGCCTTATAAGCCAAGTGACAAAGAGCCTTTCATGAATGAGCGGCAGCGCGAGTATTTCCGCTCCAAGCTCAGTGCCTGGAAGGAAGACATCCTCAAGGAAGCCAAGGAGACCCTGCTGCATCTGCAGGAGGAAAATCAGAATCATCCGGACCTCGCCGACCGTGCGTCGTCGGAGACCGATCGGGCCATCGAACTGCGCGCGCGCGATCGCCAGCGCAAGCTGATCGCCAAGATCGACGAGGCGCTCGGCCGCATCGAGGACGGCAGCTACGGTTATTGCGAGGAAACCGGCGAGCCGATCTCGCTGCGCCGTCTGGAAGCAAGGCCGATCGCGACTTTGTCGGTGGAAGCGCAGGAGCGCCACGAGCGGCGCGAGCGCGTCTATCGCGACGAATAACGCGCGTTTTCGAAGACCGCAGTTTGAACGAGGCCGGAGCTGACGCTCCGGCCTTTTTCATGACGAGCGCTGTTTCACGCGGCGGCGCCGCGCCGATGCCGGGTGAAGTCCAGGTCGGAGACCGGGCGCGGACGGCTGAACAGATAGCCTTGCGCATGGGTGCAGCCCGCCGCGCGCAACAGGGCGAACTGCTCCTCGGTCTCGACGCCCTCGGCGGTGGTCTCGATCGTCAGATTGCGCGCCAGGCCGGTGATGGCGCAGACGATCGCCGCGCAGTCGCTCCGGTGCGGCATCTCTTCGATGAACGACCGGTCGATCTTGATCTTGTCGAACGGGAACATGCGCAGATAGCGCAGCGACGAATAGCCGGTGCCGAAATCGTCGAGCACGATGCCGACGCCGAGCGCCTTGAGTTCGTGCAGGATGTTGAGCGTCGTCGCGCTGTTCTGCAACAGAACCGACTCGGTGATCTCCAGTTCGAGCCGCCGCGCCGGCAATCCGGATATCGTCAGCGCGTCGCGCACGGTTCGCGCGATGTGCGCGTTGCGGAACTGCACCGGCGACAGATTGACGGCGAGGCGGATGCAGTCCGGCCAGCGTGCCGCATCGGCACAGGCGCGCTTGAGGATCCATTCGCCAAGCTCGACAATCAGGCCGGTCTCTTCCGCGAGCGGGATGAATTTGTCGGGCGGGATCAGTCCGCGCAGCGGATGCTGCCAGCGCACCAGGGCCTCCGCGCCGTCGGCGCGGCCGGTGACGACGTCGATGACCGGCTGGTAGTGCAATTCGAATTCGCCGCGCGCCAAAGCGTGCCGCAAATCGACCTCGAGCGCACGGCGCAGCCGCAGTTCCGAATCCATCTCCGTTTCGAAGAAGCGGAAATCCTTTCGCCCGTCTGTCTTGGCGCGATAAAGCGCGAGGTCGGCATTCTTCAAGAGCTCATCGGCCGACATGCCGTCGGTTGGCGCCAGCGCAATGCCGATGCTGGTGCCGATGACGATCTCATGGCCGTCGATCTGATAGGGTGCGCACACCGCGGTGAGCAGCCGGTTCGCCAGTGCGATGGCGGACTGCTTCTGGTCGCCTTCGGAAAGCTGGATCACCGCGAATTCGTCGCCGCCGAGCCGGCCGACGGTGTCGCCCTCGCGCACCAGATTTTTCAACCGTTGCGCGATGATCTTCAGAAGCGCGTCGCCAACCGGATGGCCGAGCGAGTCGTTCACCGACTTGAACATATCGAGGTCGAACACGAACATTGAGAAGCCATGTCCGTCGTTGCGCAGCCGGATCAAAGCCTCTTCCATGCGCTCGCGGAACAGCACGCGATTGGCAAGATCGGTCAGCGCGTCGTGCTTGGCCATATGCGCCATCTGCGCCTCGGCCTGCTCGCGCTCGGTGATGTCTTCGTGGATCGCGACCCAGCCACCATGCTTGGCCGGGCGGTTGTGGACCGCGACCACGCGGCCATCTCCGGGATAGGTGACGATATAGATCGATTCGCCGCGCGCCATGCGGATGCGCCGGTTGGCGATGTATTCGTCGGTGTCGGCAATGAAATTGCCCGCTGCGCGTCGCAATTCGAGAATTTCGCGCAACGAGATGCCTGGTTTCACTACCGAGGCGGAGAGGTTGTACATCTGCAGATAGCGTTCGTTGCAGATGACGAGATTCTCGTCGCGGTCGAACATGGCAAGACCGTGCGACATGTCGTGCAGCGCCGAATCCAGCGTGGCGTTGACGTCGGCGAGTTCGTTCGACTTCTCCGTGAGGCGGATCTCGCGCTCCGCCAGCGAGGATTCCGACGCGATCAGCCGGCGGACATGCGAGATCAGCATCGACAGCAGGAATATGGAGCAGAACACGGCGAACACGCTGCCGATGCCGATCAGCAGAGCGCGATGGCGCCAGCGGGCGAGTGCGCTTTCCTCCGTGACCGAGACATTGACGGCGAGCGGATAGTCGCGCAGCGGCCGCACGCCGATCAGCCGCGGGATGCCGTCGGACGATCCTGGTGCGCGATAATTGCCGCCGCCTTGGGTGATGACGCGATACCACGGCGAGTTTGCCGCGATCTTTGTCGGCCGCGTGTCGTTCGACGGATAGCGCACCAGTACGGTGCCGTCGGTTCGTGTCAGGGCGAGCGACTGGTCGCGCACCGAATGGATCGAGCGATACATGTGCTCGAAATAGGCCGCGCGCACGCCGATCAGGATCAGGCCGAGGAATGTCCCGTCGCGCGCTTCGAGCCGTTTGCTGAACAGTACCGTGCGCAGGCCCGAGACGCGATTGACGACGAGTTCGGACACGAACAGCGTCGGGCCGCGCGTCGTGGAAAGATGCCGATAGTAGTCGCGATCGGTGAGGCCGACGGCCGGCGACGGCCAGACCCTGGAAGTATTCACCAGTTGTCCGTCGGCATCGACCAACGCAACGAAGTCGGTCTGGGTAAGACGTTGCCGGCGATCGTCGATCAGGCGATGCGCAGTCTCCGACGTCAGAAAAACCTGAGTCTGTTCCGGCGAAGCGCCAGCCCGCCGCCGGATTTCGTCGGCGATCTCGCCCGCGACGATATCGATCGAACGGATCGAGCTTGTGCCTTCCTCGGCGAGGACGGTGGCGATATTGGCGACTTCGCTCGCGGCATCGATCAGAGCGTCGTTGCGCAAGGCCCAGACAGTCACGCCGATGGCGACCACGGCGAGGCCGATCAATCCCGCCGCAATCCCGATCAGTGTCCGAAATGCCAGAATGCCCGTCCGCATGGCCGCACAGTGTTGGTTGCGGCGTCACGCTAGGTCCGCAATTTTAACAACCGCTAAGGCGCAAAGGTTGATTGCGGTTTACGCTGAATACAACCTTAAGGGTTTGCGTTTCGTCATGATTTTTTCAGGCAAATACTGAGCCAGCGCACTTAAGCATGTTTCGAGTTCCATGAAATGCTGCGGCCTCCGGCGGGGAGAGCCGGAGGCCGCGCTGCGTCGCCTGTCCGGGCGTGGACAGACGTGGGAGGTCTTTGAAGCCGGGTTAGAAGGGCAGCAGCACGTCGAGCACCTGTTGACCGTAGCGCGGCTGTTGCACATCGGTGATCTGGCCGCGGCCGCCGTAGGCGATGCGTGCCTGCGCGATCTTGCTGGAGTCGATC
>JAHBZF010000164.1 GCA_019635575.1 Pseudolabrys sp.
AACGCTGCTTGCGACCTGGGGTCTTTCGCTGGTTCTGCAACAGGCGGTGCGTACCGCCTTCGGTCCGACCAACCGCGAAGTCGGCGCGCCGAGCTGGATGTCCGGCGCGTTCGAGCTGGGGGGCCTCTCGATCACTTACAATCGGCTCTGGATCATAGTGTTCTCGCTCGCGGTGTTAGCGATGCTGCTGTTCGTGCTGCGTTACACGCGCTTCGGATTGGAAATGCGCGCGGTGACGCAAAACCGCCGTATGGCGTCCTCCATGGGCATCAAGACCAGTTACGTCGATGCGCTGACCTTCGGCCTCGGCTCCGGCATCGCGGGAATCGCGGGCGTCGCGCTCTCGCAAATCGACAACGTCTCGCCAAACCTCGGGCAAGGCTACATCATCGACAGCTTCCTTGTCGTTGTATTCGGCGGTGTCGGTAACCTGTTTGGCACCTTGATCGCTGCGCTATCGCTCGGCATCGCTAATAAATTCCTGGAGCCGGTCGCGGGCGCGGTGCTCGGCAAGATCCTGATTCTCGTTCTCATCATCCTGTTCATCCAGAAGAAGCCGCGTGGGCTATTCGCGCTCAAGGGCAGGGCGGTGGAATCGTGAGCGCGCTGATCACCCGCCGCAATCTCTCGATACTAGGCTTCGGCACGCTTGGTTTTCTCGCCGTGCTGTTCGGCGGCCTCGCGATACTGAACCTGCTCGTGAAGCCGCCGTCGGCGTTTCATGTGCCGTTCGCGACGATTTCCGCCATCGTGCGGGTCGTCTCCGAGTTGCTGCTCGCGCTCGTCGTGATTGTCGTCACCGCTTCGATGGTCATGTTGATGCGTCAGCAACAATCGGAGCGCGCGACATGGATCGTGGTCGCCTGCATTCTTGCAATCGCGGTGATCGTCCCGACGCTGAACCTGCTGGTGCCGCCGACCTCTATCTTTCATGTGCCGACCTATATCGTCGCGCTGCTCGGCAAATATCTCTGCTACGCGCTGCTTGCAGTCTCCGTCGATCTGATCTGGGGTTACGTCGGCATCCTGTCGCTTGGACACGGCGCGTTTTTCGCGCTCGGCGGCTATGCGATGGGCATGTACCTGATGCGGCAGATCGCGGGCCGCGGCGTCTACGCGCATCCGATCCTGCCGGATTTCATGGTGTTCCTGAACTGGAAGGAACTGCCGTTCTTCTGGTACGGCTTCCAGTCGTTTCCCTATGCATTGCTGATGATCGTGCTGGTACCGGGGGTGCTCGCCTTCGTGTTCGGCTGGTTTGCCTTCCGCAGTCGCGTCACCGGCGTTTATCTCTCGATCATCACTCAGGCGATGACCTATGCGCTACTGCTGGCGTTCTTCCGCAACGATTTCGGTTTTGGCGGCAACAACGGCCTGACCGACTTCAAGGATATCCTCGGCTTCAACGTGCAGGCGCAGGGAACGCGCGCGGCGCTGTTTGTCCTGTCCTGCGTGGCGTTGGCAACCGGGTTCCTGCTGTGCCGTGCCATCGTTTCCTCGAAATTCGGCAAGGTGCTGGTGGCGATCCGCGATGCGGAAAGCCGCACGCGCTTCCTTGGCTATCGGGTCGAGAACTACAAGCTGTTCGTCTGGACGTTCTCGGCCTGCATGGCGGGGGTCGCCGGCGCGCTTTATGTGCCGCAGGTCGGCATCATCAATCCGAGCGAATTTGCCCCTGCCAATTCCATTGAGGCCGTGATCTGGGTCGCGGTCGGCGGGCGCGGCACGCTCACCGGCGCGGTGCTCGGCGCGCTCCTGGTCAACTACGCCAAGACCTTCTTCACCAGCGGGGCGCTGGCGCCGTACTGGCTGTTCGTGCTCGGCGCGCTGTTTGTCGGGACGACGCTGCTGCTGCCGCGCGGGATTGTCGGCACTCTTTCGCATTGGCGCATCGCGCGCGCCGAACGAAAAGCCGCTGCGGCAGCCGAAGACGGCATGGCCGAGGCCGTGCCACGGGCTGCGGAGTAGCGCGATGGCCCCGAAAACAACATCCGCGATGCTTTATCTCGATGGTGTCAACGTCGCCTTCGACGGGTTCCGCGCCATCAACGATCTCGCGCTGATCATCGAGCCCGGCGAGATGCGCGCCATCATCGGCCCGAATGGCGCGGGCAAGACGACGATGATGGATATCATCACCGGCAAGACACGGCCGGATTCCGGCGACGTATTTTTCGAGAGCGGCCACTACGACCTGACCCAACTCGACGAGACCGAAATCGCACAGCTCGGCGTCGGTCGCAAATTCCAGAAGCCGACAGTGTTCGAGATGCACACGGTGGAGGACAATCTGCTGCTGGCGCTGCGCAGTGACCGCCGTGTCGGCGCGGCGCTGGCCTGGCGTGATAGCGCGGCACAGCAGGCGCGGATCGGCGAACTGCTCGATATCATTCGCCTTGGTCCACATCGTCATCGGCAGGCCGGCAGCCTGTCTCATGGTCAGAAACAGTGGCTGGAGATCGGCATGCTGCTGGCGCAGGAACCCAAGCTGCTGCTGGTCGACGAGCCGGTGGCGGGCATGACCGATGCGGAAACAATGCAAACGGCCGCGCTGCTGAAAGACATCAACCGCGAAAAGACCGTGATCGTCGTCGAACACGACATGGCGTTCGTGCGTGAACTCGGCGTGCGCGTCACCTGCCTGCATGAAGGCCATGCCATCGCCGAAGGCACGATCGATCAGGTCTCCGCCAACGAGCGGGTCATCGAAGTCTATCTGGGACGCTAACCGATGCTCAATGTGAACGCTGTCGATCTGCATTACGGCGCGGCGCAGGCGTTGCGCGGCATCTCGCTCGATGCGCAGGCGGGTAAGGTGACCTGCGTGCTCGGCCGCAATGGTGTCGGGAAGTCCAGTCTGCTGCGCGCCGTCACCGGCCGTCACACCGTGACGGGCGGAACGATCACGCTCGACGGCACCGATATCACCCGTCTGTCGCCGGCCGAGCGCGCCCGGCGCGGCGTCGCCTATGTCCCGCAGGGGCGCGAGATTTTCCCGCTCCTCACCGTCGAGGAGAATCTCGAAACCGGTTTTTCGCCGCTCAGGCGCGGCGACCGCAGCATCCCCGACGATGTCTATTCACTGTTCCCGGTGCTGCGCTCGATGCTGCGCCGGCGTGGCGGCGATCTGTCCGGCGGCCAGCAGCAGCAGCTTGCCATCGGTCGCGCGCTGGTGATGCGGCCCAAGCTCCTGCTCCTCGACGAACCGACCGAGGGTATCCAGCCGTCGATCATCAAGGATATCGGCCGGGCGATCCAGTATCTGCGCGGGCTGGGCGATATGGCCATCGTCCTGGTCGAACAGTATCTCGACTTCGCCCGGGAGTTGGGCGACCGGCTGGTGGTGCTGGATCGTGGGGCCGTGGTCTATGCCGCCGATCGTGAGACGGTGGACGACGCGGCCCTGAAACGGGCGCTGGCTATCTGAGCGAAGTCCGGCATACCATCTCATCCCATGCAATCCATACCCGCCGACGACCGGCTGATCTTCGACGCCAATCGTGGTGACGGCCGGGTCGCGTTCAGCGTCGCCGCGCATCGGGGGATTACGCGCCGCCGCACGGTGGGGGAACGCGGGCCGCTGCGGGTCCGGTTCCCGAATGTCGAAAGCGGGGCGCTGGAAGCCGTGATTGTCAACACCGCGGGTGGAATCACCGGCGGCGATGCGCTCGCGGTCGAGATCGATGTCGGCCGTGGCGCGCAACTCGTGGCCGGGACGACGGCCGCCGAGAAGATTTATCGCTCCACCGGAGCCGATGCGTCGTTGTCCGTGGCGCTCTCGGTGCAGGCTGCCGGCTGGCTGCATTGGCTGCCGCAGGAGACGATCCTGTTCGACCGGGCACGGCTGTCGCGCCGCATCGATATCGATGTGGCGGAAGGAGCCTCGCTGGTGATGGCGGAATCGCTGGTGTTCGGCCGCGCCGCCATGGGCGAGAGCGTGACCGACGGGCGGGTGGTCGACCGCTGGCGCGTGCGCCATGCCGGTCGTCTGGTGTTCGCGGAAAACATGCGTCTTGAAGGGGCGATTGCGGAACGCCTTGCACATCCGGCGGTGGCGAAAGGCTGGCACGCGGTGGCGACGCTGCTGATCGTGCCGGGCGATGAGACAGTGGTGACGCAGGTGCGCGAGAGCTGCGCGGCGTTTCGCGGCGAGGCCGGCATCTCCGCGTGGAACGGGATCGCCGTGGCGCGGTTCTGCGCGCCGGATGGCGCGGCGTTGCGTCACGACATCATGACGATGCTGGCGGCATTGCGCGTGGCGCTGCCGCGGCTGTGGCTGCAATGAAGAAGGACGAGGCGAGGCCCCGATGAATCTCACGCCCCGCGAGAAGGACAAATTGCTGATCGCCATGGCCGCCGTGGTGGCGCGGCGGCGGCTGGAGCGCGGCGTCAAGCTCAACCATCCCGAGGCGGTGGCGCTGATCACCGACTTCATCATGGAAGGCGCGCGCGACGGCCGGACCGTCGCCGAGTTGATGGAGGCGGGCGCGCAGGTGCTGACCCGCGAGCAGGTGATGGATGGCATCCCGGAGATGATCCATGACATCCAGGCGGAAGCGACATTTCCCGACGGCACCAAGCTGGTGACCGTGCATAATCCAATCCGGTGAGGACCCGTATGAAGAAGGTTGCGGCGACAGGTTTTCTCGTTGTCATGAGTTCGGCCTCGCCGGCACTGGCGCATGTCGGCGCCGGCGACGTGCACAGTTTCGCCAGCGGGATGCTGCATCCTCTGTCGGGCCTCGACCACATGCTGGCGGCTTTCGCCGTCGGCCTGTGGGCGGCGCTGTCGGGCGCGCGGCGGCCGCTGGTCTGGCCGATCACCTTCGTGGTGGTGATGGCGCTGGCGACGGTGCTGGGCGCCGGCGGGGTGCCGCTGCCGTTCGTCGAACCGGCGATCGCCGGCAGCGTGCTGGCGCTCGGTCTGCTGATCGCGCTGTCGGTGCATGCGAACACCTGGGTCGGTGCGGCGCTGATCGCGCTGTTTGCCGTGGTGCACGGCCATGCGCACGGCGCGGAGGGCGGCGCATCATTGCCTTATCTCTCCGGGCTCGTCGTCGCGACGGCGGTGCTGCATGCGGCGGGCCTCGCATCCGGCCGCGCGGCGCAATTGCTCAACGCGACGCTTGCGGCGCGTGCGGTCGGCGGCCTGATCGCCGCCGCCGGCGTCTGGCTGCTGGCGGCGGGGTAGGGTCATGACGGCAGACCCGTTCGGCGAGCGGCTGGCCGACTATGTCAATCACCACAGTGCGTATTTGTGGTTGCTCGATTTTGACACGCTCGAACCGGCGGAGCAGGCCTTGATCGGGACATGGGAATTGGAGCAGGAAATCTACAACGGTGGTTTCTGGCAATATCTGTGCAATGAAAGTGGCGCGCGCGCTCGGAAATTGAATGAGATTCTTCGCGATATCGGCGCGGCGGATACGGCGGCACTTGTTGCACAGGCCTTGAATATTCTCGGCTCCGGCGTGGATTATGAGGACGAGAAGGCGCGCTGGACTGCCGTTCAAGCGATGTCGCCAGAGCAGCGGCATAAGCTGTCCGAATTGGACAAGATATTTGATTGCCAAGTTCCTGCGCTGAATCGCGCGCTGTTTCAGTTTTTATCCGTGCATCGCGAAACGCTCGATGTGCCTGACACATTCTGGTCGGAGGTGGATGCCGATGATCCCCGGTGAACTGTTCATCAAGCCCGGCGAGATCGCGCTCAATGCCGGGCGCAAGACGGTGACGCTGACTGTCGCCAACACCGGCGATCGGCCGGTGCAGGTCGGCTCGCACTATCATTTCTTCGAAACCAATCCGGCGCTGAGGTTCGACCGCAAGAAGGCGCGCGGCATGCGGCTCGACATCGCCGCCGGCACGGCTGTGCGGTTCGAGCCGGGCCAGACCCGTGAGGTGACGCTGGTGGCACTCGCCGGCAAGCGCACGGTCTACGGCTTTCGCGGCGACGTGATGGGGAAGCTGTAGATGACCGCGCGCATCAAACGCTCCGTCTATGCCGACATGTTCGGCCCGACCACCGGGGATCGCGTGCGGCTCGCCGACACCGACATCATCATCGAGGTGGAAAAGGACTTCACCACCTACGGCGAAGAGGTGAAATTCGGCGGCGGCAAGGTGATCCGCGACGGCATGGGCCAGTCGCAGACGACGAACGCGCAGGGCGCGGTCGACACCGTCATCACCAATGCGCTGATCCTCGACCACTGGGGCATCGTGAAAGCCGACATCGGCCTCAAGGGCGGGCTGATCGTGGCGATCGGCAAGGCCGGCAATCCCGACGTGCAGCCCGGCGTCGACATCATCATCGGGCCCGGCACCGAGGCGATCGCGGGCGAGGGCAAGATCGTCACCGCGGGCGGCATCGACTGCCATATCCATTTCATCTGCCCGCAGCAGGTCGACGACGCGCTCCACAGCGGCGTGACCACGATGATGGGCGGCGGCACCGGCCCCGCGCACGGCACGCTCGCCACGACGGTGACGCCGGGCCCCTGGCACATGGGCCGCATGCTGCAGGCCGCCGAGGGTCTGCCGATGAACCTCGGCTTCTTCGGCAAGGGCAACACCAGCAAGCCCGCCGGCATCAAGGAGCAGGTCGAGGCCGGCGCCTGCGGGCTGAAGCTGCACGAGGACTGGGGCACCACGCCCGCCGCCATTGACTGCTGCCTGTCGGTTGCCGACCGGTATGACG
>JAHBZF010000165.1 GCA_019635575.1 Pseudolabrys sp.
GGGAGAGAGAGCGTCGGAAATGAGAACTTTGGGCATTAGATCTATCCTTTGTCATTCCGGCCGAGCGGTCCGCGCGAGAGCCGGAATCCAGTCAAGAAGGGAATGAATGCAACAGGGGTGGCTGTGCCGGATTCCGGGTTCGCAGGCTTACGCCCACGCCCCGGAATGACGGCAGCTCAAGCCGCCTTCGCGAGCGACGCCTTGGCGGTGTGGAAGGCCCACTCGACCCACGGCATCAGCGCCGCGACATCGGCGGTTTCCACCGTGGAGCCGCACCAGATGCGCAGACCCGGCGGCGCGTCGCGGTAATACGCGATGTCGAACGCGACGCCTTCCTTCTCCAAAAGCGACGCGACGTTCTTGGCGAACGCCGCTTGCCCGTCCTCCGGCAGCGACGTCACCGCGCTATCGGTGAACTTCAGGCATACCGAGGTGTTCGACTGCGTCTTCGGATCGGTCGCGAGATTGGCGATCCACGGGGTCTTGGCGACCCAGTCGCTCACCGCCTTGGCGTTGGCGTCGGCCCGCGCAACCAGCGCCGGATGACCGCCGACCGACTTCGCCCAATTCAGCGCATCGATGTAATCCTCGACGCACAGCATC
This sequence comes from Pseudolabrys sp., assembly GCA_019635575.1. Taxonomy (GTDB): domain Bacteria; phylum Pseudomonadota; class Alphaproteobacteria; order Rhizobiales; family Xanthobacteraceae; genus Pseudolabrys. The sequence continues at coordinate 604 of JAHBZF010000165.1, forward strand.
GACGGCGTGTTGATGGTCTCGCCGGTGAAGATGCCTTCGTTGAGCTTGCCGCCTTTGGTCATGCGGAAAATCTTCGGCAACGGCCAGGCCGGCTTGTAGGTTTCCAGCCGCTCCACCGCGCGCGGCGACAGGATCAGCATGCCATGCGCGCCCTCGCCGCCCAGCACCTTCTGCCAGGAGAAGGTGACGACATCGAGCTTGGCGAAATCCATGCGCTGCGCGAACGCCGCCGAGGTAGCGTCGCAGATGGTCAGCCCCTGACGCTTGTCGGAAATCCAGTCAGCGTTGGGCACGCGCACGCCTGAGGTCGTGCCGTTCCAGGTGAAGACGATATCGGTGTTCTGATCGACCTTGGCGAGATCGGGCAGCGCGCCATACGGCGCCTTGATCACGGTGACGTCCTTGAGCTTGAGCTGCTTCTCGACGTCGGTGATCCAGCCTTCGCCGAAGGATTCCCAGGACAGCATGGTCACCGGGCGCGCACCGAGCAGCGACCACAAGGCCATTTCCACGGCGCCGGTGTCGGACGCCGGCACGATGCCGATGCGGTAGTCCGCCGGCACACCGAGGATTTCGCGGGTCAGGTCGATCGCCTGCTTCAGGCGCGCCTTGCCGAGCTTCGAGCGGTGGGAGCGCCCGACGACAGCATCTACGAGTTTTTGGAGGGTCCAGCCGGGGCGCTTGGCGCAGGGGCCGGAGGAAAAATGCGGGTTTTCCGGCCGCACGCCGGGCTTGGTCGCAGTCATGGCCTATCCTTCCAGATAGATAGCCCCTCGTTGGGGAGGGGTGTCCCACGGGCGGGGATAGTGGAAGGCAGGCTGACCGTCAACTCACATTTCGCCGGAGACGAAACGCTTTCGCCGACTAGAACTTCACGCCGACACCGACGCGGCCGGTCTGCAGGTTCATCTTGATGCCGTTCACCGGCATGAACTGCACGAACTCGTATTCGGCGCGCAGGAACACGTTCGGCAGGATCATCGCGTCGAGACCGGCGCCGGCGACAACGCCGTAAGCGATGGTGCTGCGGCTGTCGGTCTGGGTCTGCGTATGATATGGGATCGGCGGCAGGACGCCGTTGACGTCCGTGGCCGAGAGACCGACCGTTGCCGCGCGTGAAACGTCGACGCGCGCCGCCGCCGCGCCGAGCATGGCATAAGGCAGGAACTGCCCGAACGAATAACCGAGGCGCGCGCGCAACGTCGCATAATCCTTGAGCGTAACCTGCGCCTGGGAATTCAGATCGACATTGTAGAGATAGCCGTCGGTGGTCTGGTAGCTGCGCCCCATCGTGTCAGCGTAGCTGGCCGATGGGCTCGCGGAAAATTTCTGATAGGTCGCGTCGAGGCCGACGATCAGTCGCGGCTCGATTTCGTAGCTGTAGCCGAGGAACGCGCCGTATCCGGACGCATTCGCGCCGGAACGGCCGGCCGTCGTCCACTCCGAGACATGCGCCTGATTTTCGATGGTGGTGTTGCGCAGAATATAAGCAATGAGGTCGCTCGTCCCCGACCCGAAATCCACATTTTGATTGGATCGGCTCACATAGACGCCGAAATTCACACCGCTCCAATCCTGATAGCTCGACGACGAGAACGGCGCGAGCGTACCACGCAGAAAATCATCACCGAAATCCTCGGCGCGCGCCGTTCCACCAGCAACGACCATGACGGTCGCCGCGACGATGCCAAGCGAATGACGAGAGCGGCGCGTCATGGCGCTATCGGATCGGAAGGTCATCGAAACTCCATCGCAAGCCAACGCGCACTTCATGCGCCGCCACGCCGCGAATGGTCGTCTGACCAGACACGTCGGCCGGTGCTTTCACGTCACCGAGGTTGAGATAGCGGTAGCCGAGATCGATCTGCAGATTGGGCGCGACCGCCCACGCCACGCCAGCCATGCCGGCAAAAGCGAAATTGGTCTGCGAGCGGCTGGCGTCGCCGGCAAAGGGCGGAACGGCACGCTGAAAGTCATTCACACGGTTGAATGCGGCGCCGGCGCCTGCGCCGATATAGGGCGTGAAGCCGTACCAGGTGCCGAGATCGATATAGGCATTGAACAGCGCCGTAGTCGACTGGAGCTTCGCGGTGACGTCGTTAGCAACGATCTGCGTGCCGCGATAGTTCACCGGGGCCAGATAATCGAGCGTGACGTCGGTGCGCAGCCACCTGGTCTTGATGCCGACGCCGAGACCGGCGGTGACGCCGCTGCCGAGCGCAGTTTCGATCGGGTTGATAAGGCCAGCGGTGGAGGCGCTCCCCGTCGTCATCCCCCAACCGGCACCGACATCGCCGCGCAGATACCAGCCGGACAGAACGGATTCGGTGAGAACGGGGCCGGGTGCTGGTAGCGGCAACTGGCCCGGCATGTCCGCGGCTTTTGCACCGGAGGTCAGCGGCATACCGGACAACGCCAGCGCGACCGCGACAACGGACTTCCCCACCCGACTCATACTCAACACTCCTCTGGACCGGCACAACACGCCCGGCCGCGTCGTCAGCATCCCCGCGCTCGCGCGAGGGGCCTTAAGCGTTGCTTAACCAACCGGATTCACCACGTTGGTTAAGCGGTCCGGCCTCAGCGGCGCGGTGCGTAGCCGCCGTAGCCGGGCTGCGCATAACCCGGTTGCGCATAGGTCGGCTGCGAATAGCTCGGCTGCGGCGCATAAACCGGCGCGGGCTGCTGATAGGTGGTCGCCGGCGCCTGCAGATAGCTCGGCGGCGCCTGCGCATAGACCGACACCGGAGACGGTTGCGGCGGCGGCGAATAGACGACCGGCGAATAGCCGCGCGAGGTGAAGGCGTCGAAGTTCATGCGCAGACCGAGCCGGATATCGTGCGAGGTCAGCGACTTGAACTCCATCGGATTGTTGACGTTGTTGATGCCGTTGTAGGTCACGAGATCGCCGCTGCGCGCGCTGCCGAGATTGACGTAGCGATAGGCGAGTTCGACCGCGAAGTTCTTCGACACCTTGTAGGAAACGCCGGCGTGCAGCGCCCAGGCGAAGTCCCACTTCGACGCGTCGGCACCGGTGGCGACGCTGCCGCCGCCGCACACCGCGACGATCGCGCAAGTGTCGGTGAAGCTATGAATGGTGTTGCGCGAGAAGCCGACACCGGCGCCGACAAACGGCGTGAAATTGTTCCAGGTACCGAGATCCACATAGGCGTTGGCGAGCACCAGCCATTCGGATTTGCTGCCGCTATACTGGTCGGTGTAGGGCGCACCACCGCCACCCGGCGTGACGATGTCGAGGCCGTGGAAGTTGGTGCGGCCGCGATATTCACCGGTCAGATCGAAGCGCAGCCAGTCGTTGAAATAGTAGCCGACGCCGATACCGGCGATCATGCCGCTGTCGAAGCCCATGCCGACAGCCTGGATCGAATTGCCCGAGTAGAGCGCGTTGTCGAGATTCTTCACCGACTGATTGCTCATGCCGATGTCGCCGCGCAGATACCAGCTCGAGAATTCCTCGACGACCGGCGGCGGCACGTAACACGGCACCGACCCCGCCGGCGCGCGGCCGGACGCGATCAGCGCGGCATCAACACACGGTGGAGGCGGTGGCGAATAGTCGGCCGCGTTGGCGGTTGTCGCACCGATGGCGCACACCAGCACCACCATCACAGACCGCAAGCTCACAAGACTCATCGCACTGCCCTCGTTTCGGTCGCGCAAGCGCGCGATGCGAATTGGACCGACGATGCCAGTGAAATGTTAAGCGCGACTTAACCGTGTTTTTTAACGACGATTTTTAATCATGATGGAACCCGCTTCATAAAAAACGGCGCGCCGATCGGGCGCGCCGTTAGCAAATCGTTTACCGAGCGAGCACGCGCCGCGGCGGCGCTTCTCGTTCGTGCGTGTCAGTCTTTCGGCATCAATCCTTCGGCTTGTGATCGTCCTCGATGTTGCCGATGTGCTTCTGTGCGTAGAGCTCAAGGCCGATCTTCGAGACCAGGTCGAGCTGCGTCTCGAGGAAATCGATGTGGTGCTCCTCGTCCGCCATCAGATCCTCGAACAGATCGCGCGAGGGGAAATCCTTGACGGTGGCGCAATAGGCCGCCGCTTCCTGATACAGCGCCCGCGCGCCGATCTCGGCGGCGAGGTCGCATTCGAGGATTTCCTTCACGTTCTGACCGATCCGCAGCGGGTCGAGCACCTGCATGTTCGGGAAGCCGTCGAGGAACAGGATGCGGTCCACGAATTTGTCGGCGTGGTTCATCTCCTCGATCGATTCCTCGCGCCACTTCTTGGCGAGATCCTTGTAGCCCCAGTCATTCAGGATCCGGAAATGCAGCCAGTACTGGTTGATGGCCGTCAGCTCGCTGCGCAGCCCCTTGTTGAGATATTCGATGACTTTGGGGTCGCCCTTCATGGCAGCAGCTCCTGTAATTGCAATCAATGGTTGAGAGACGGTGCTCCGACCTTGTTTAGCATAGTTCTAAACTAGAGCAACAGCGTCAAGGTTGCTGGGCTCGAACAACCGCAGCAGACCGGAAATCGACGGGAAACTAGGACGCAGGACCGGTTCAGCCGGCCTGATTCTCGACCTTGTCGTGGGCACAGCAGGTGCAACCCACAGGGCAACCCTGCTTTGCCGCCACCAGGGCGTCGTCCATGATCTTGCGGATCGAGCGGGCGCACCGGCCGCACTGGGCGCTGCAACCGAGACAGCCATAGACCTGCCCCGGCGTACGCGGCGAGCGCGTGCGGCACGCGGTGCGCACGGCTTCATCGCTGATAACGTTGCAGGAACAGACGATCATGGCAGGCCGGCAGAAGCCCATTCGTTGCTGACGTAACCATCCTTACGGCAAATGCGAACCATACGCAAAGGAAAACGCTCTTTAAAAACGTTCTAAACTATTGAGATATAAGCGTTTTTCAGGCTGAACGGGAGCGGTCCGCCTACCCCCGCTCCGATTCTCGCAATTTTTCAAGGCGTTAAGCGGCCGCGGCAAAACGCCGGTCAGGCCGCCGCGCGTCCCAGCGCCTCCACCACGCCATCCACAGCCGCTTCCACCACGTCGCGATTGTCGCCCTCGCCCATGACGCGGATCACCGGCTCGGTGCCGGACGCGCGGATGATCAGCCGGCCGGTGCGGCCGAGTTTCTCCTCGGCGTTGGCGATCGCCGATTTCACCTGCGCGTTCTCCAGCGGCTTGCCAGCCTTGTATTTCACGTTCTTGAGGATCTGCGGCAACGGCTCGAACCGGTGACAAATCTCCGACACCGGCTTGTTGATGCTCTTGATCACCGACAGCACCTGCAGCGCGGCGACGAAGCCGTCGCCGGTGGTGGTGTAGTCCGACAGGATGATGTGCCCGGATGGCTCGCCGCCGACATTGTAGCCCTCGCGGCGCATATGCTCGAGCACGTACCGATCGCCGACCGGCGTACGGATCAGTTCGAGGCCGAGACCGGCAAGATGCCGCTCGAAACCGAGATTGGACATCACCGTGGCGACGACGCCCGGCCGCGTCAGGCGCCCGTCGTCCTTCCAGCTCTCGGCGATCACCGCCAGCAACTGATCACCGTCAATCGCATTGCCGCGCTCGTCAATGATGATGACGCGATCCGCGTCGCCGTCGAGCGCGATGCCGATATCGGCGCGCATCTCGCGCACCTTGTGCGAGATCGCCGCGAGATCGGTCGAGCCGCAATCCTTGTTGATGTTGAAGCCGTCGGGCTCGACGCCCATGGAAATGACTTCCGCGCCAAGCTCCCACAGCGCTTCCGGCGCGACGCGATAGGCCGCGCCATTGGCGCAATCCACCACCACGCGCAGGCCGTCGAGATCGATGGCGCGCGGCAGCGTGCGCTTGGCGAATTCGATATAGCGGTCGTGGACGCCGTCGATGCGCTTGGCGCGGCCGAGGTCCATCGGCTGCGCCAGTTGCTTGGCGAGATTGTCCTCGATCAGCGCCTCGATCTTCAGTTCGGTCTCGTCGTCGAGCTTGAACCCGTCGGGGCCGAACAGCTTGATGCCATTGTCGGCGAACAGATTGTGCGAGGCGGAAATCATCACGCCGAGATCGGCGCGCATCGAGCGCGTCAGCATCGCCAC
>JAHBZF010000166.1 GCA_019635575.1 Pseudolabrys sp.
GAGCAGATCGAGAAGGATGGCGACGCGGTCGCTGTCCTTCATGCCTTCGTAAAGTCCGAGGCTGTCGGCGAACACGCCATCCAGCACCCGCACCGTATCGCCCGCGCGGAATGCCGGCGGACGATTGAGTTGAATGAAACCGTCGGCAGCCTCGCGCGCCTGCAACGCGGCGACGATGCGCTCCGGCACCGGGGTCGGAAAACCGCCATGACCGACCAGCGTGCTGACGCCGACGGTGGAATAAATCGCGCGCCAGCGTTGCGCGCTCATGTCGATCGCCACAAAGAAGTATCGCGGGAACAACGGCGACGCGACCGTCTCGACGCGCCGCGCATGACGTCGGCGCTTGAGATAGCGTGGCAGATAGGTCTCGAAGCCCTGACGCGTGAGATGCGCCACCGCCTTGTTCTCGGCGTTGGGCTGCGACTGGACGGCGTACCACCGGCGCGTTTCGGTCATGACGCCTGCTCCGCAGGCGTTCGCATCCGCAGACGCAGCAGTTTCGGCACCAGCACCCGTTCCACGCCGAAGCGCGTCACCGCCTCGTCGCAAATCCGGCGCGCGTCGCCGACATCGGTGACGACCACGCAATCGAACGGCTCCGTCACCGCATCGCAGGTGTCGAATACAGGCCGCCCGACAAACTGCTGACCGCCCGCGCCCGGCTGCACCGTGCCGGCGATGGTCACGCCCTGCTCGATCGCGCACAGCGCGGCGATCTCCGCGAGATCGGACTGGCCGAGCAGCAGCACGGTGCCGACGCCGCGCGCTTTCGCCGCCTGCAGCACATCCGAGCAATCGACCTTGGCTTCGCGGAAAAACCCGAACGAAGAAGAAAGATATTCGACGGTGAGCCGGGACTTCTCGGCGAAGCCCTGCGGCGTGAGGTAATAGGCATAGCGCCGGGCGGGCGCCTGGCGGACCTTCACCAGCCCCTTGCCGATGCAGCGCTTGAGATAGGCGTTGGCGAGACCCAGCGCGATGCCGAGTTCGGAAGCAAGATGCCGCTGCGACTGGACGCGATCCTGCTCCACCGCATCGAGCACGCCGAGCATGATGCGGGAGGGGTCGAGATTCTGGCTGTCGGATGCGCGGGCCATGGAACTCCTGACAGCCTCGGTGATACGGCGTTCACCGGATGAACGTCAAATAAATTGTTCATGTCATGAACAACAAAGCGAAACAGCGTAAAGAGATAAATACAAGCAATCTCAAATGGTTATCAGAATACCGGGGAATGGGACGACCCGCCGCCCCGCCCCAACCGGGTCGAACGGCCCATGGGCGCCGAGCGGCGCTTGCGGCGCGGACGATCGCAGGGATATTGCTCTGCCCGCTTCCCTCATCTCTTGTCCTTGCATGTCGCGCCCGATCGCTCTCACCGAATGGCCCTCCGCGCACATCCGTTGCCGCGCCGGCACACCTGCGGACGCGGTATCCTGATGGCGCGGAAGCTCCTCTATCTCGTCTCCGAGGACTGGTATTTCCTCTCGCACCGGCTGCCGATGGCACGCGCGGCCCGCGACGCCGGCTACGAGGTGCATGTGGCGACCCGCGTGGTCGATGGCGCGGAGCGGATCAACGCCGAGGGCTTTCACCTGCATCCGATCCCGTGGCGGCGCGGCTCGCTCGACCCGTTCGCGTTCATCACCACCACGCGCGCCGTGCGGGCGCTCTACCGGTCGATCCGGCCCGCCATCGTTCATCACGTCGCTTTCGCGCCGTCCGTGACCGGCTCGGTCGCCGCGCTCGGCCTGCCGATGGCGAAGCTCAACGCGCTCGCCGGTCTCGGCTTCGTCTTCACCTCGAACAGTCTCAAGGCGCGGCTGCTGCGCCCTGTCGCGCGCGCGGTGCTGCGCTTCCTGCTGGGCCGGCCACGCACCATGGTGCTGGTGCAGAATCCGGATGACGAGGCGGTGGTCCTGCAACTTGGTCTGAGTGCCGGCGACATTGCGCGCATTCCCGGCTCCGGCGTCGATGTCGATCATCTCGTCCCGCTGCCGGAGCCGGACGGAGCGTTCACCGTCGGCTTCGTCGGTCGCCTGCTTTACGACAAAGGCGTCGCGACGCTGGTGGAAGCGCACACGCTGTTGCAGCAGCGCGGCCACGCCTTGCGCCTGCTGGTCGCCGGCACGCCCGACCCGTCCAATCCAGCCTCGATCCCGCAATCGGTGATCGACCGGTGGCGAGAGGATCAGACAACGACCTTCGCCGGACATATCGGTGATATCCGCACCGTCTGGGCGCAATCGCATCTTGCGGTGCTGCCGTCACGCCGCGAAGGGCTGCCGAAAAGCCTGCTCGAAGCCGCGGCCTGCGGCCGCGCCATGGTCGCGACCGATGTTCCGGGCTGCCGCGAGATCGTCCGTGACGGGATCAACGGACTGCTCGTCCCCGCCGACGACGCACCCGCCCTCGCCGACGCGATCGAGCGCCTGTCGCGCGATGCCGCGTTGCGCCGGCAGTTCGCCGACGCCGCCCGGCAGATCGTCTGCGATGAATTTTCCAGCGCGCGCGTCGGCCGCGACATCGTCGCGCTTTATGACCGTCTGCAAGCCACCGACATTGCGGCGCAACGCACACGCGCGGCGGCCCCATGACCACATTGTCCATCGCATCAGTTGTCGCGCTGATGGCAGCCATAGCGCTGTGCGCCGGGTTGATCGCGCTGCTGTTTCCGCTGCTGCGGCGCTACGCGCTGGCGCGGCCGAACGCCCGCTCGTCGCATCGCATTCCGACACCGCAAGGCGGCGGCATCGCCATCGTCGTCGCGACGCTGCTGGTCGCCGGCGCGGCAATCGCGATCACGCCCGTGTTCGGGCCGCTGTCGCGGGAGCTTGCAATGGTTGCAGCCTGCGCCGCGATCCTCGCCGTCATCGGCGCCGTCGACGACATCCGCCCGCTCGACGCGCTGCCGCGGCTGATCCTGCAAGCCTTGATCGTCGCGGCACTGGTCGCGGCGCTACCCGCGGCGCTGCGGGTTATCCCGCTGCTGCCCTGGTGGATAGAACGCGCACTGATGGTGCTGGCGCTGGTCTGGCTCGTCAATCTCACTAACTTCATGGACGGCATCGACTGGATCACCGTGGCGGAGGTCGTCCCCGTCACCGCCGCGCTCGGCCTGTTCGGCCTCATCGGCGCGCTGCCGCCGGACGCGGCGCTGATCGCCTTCGCGCTCTGCGGCGCGACACTCGGCTTCGCGCCATTTAATCGCCCCGCCGCGCGGCTGTTCATGGGCGACGTCGGCAGCTTGCCGATCGGCCTGCTGCTCGGCTGGCTGCTGGTTCGTCTCGCGGAGCATCACTTCGCCGCCGCGCTGCTATTGCCGCTCTATTACCTCGCGGACGCCACCATCACGCTCCTGCGGCGCTGGCGCAACGGCAAACCGCTGGCGACCGCGCACCGCTCGCATTTTTATCAGCGCGCGCTCGACGGCGGCATGCCGGTGATGGCGATCATCCGGCGCGTGATCATGTTGAACGTCGTACTGGCCGGATTAGCGTTCGCCACATGGTGGATGCCCGCGCTCGGCGTACCGGCCGTCGTCTGCGGCGGCGCGCTCGTCGGATACGTCCTCTTCAGCTTTGACCGCCATACCGGCTCTGTGGCGCGGAGACGCTAGACATCAACCGGTTGATGCCTGGCCCGATGTGCCGATGTGATTGCGCAAGGCCCGCGCCGACGATCAACCAGAACGTCCGCTGATACAGCATGTCGGCGGGACCCGACATCACCGCCATGACGACAAAACTCAGAAACACGAGCGCCAGACCCGTATCGTTCCCCGCGCGCTGCCATGACCAATACCAGGCTGCCACAGCGGGGACCGCGAACGCCAGGCATCCGACCATTCCGAGTTCGGCCAGCAGCCACAACGGAGTCGAATGGATGACAAGGGGAATCCCCCCGCTCGACAGGATCTGGAAATTGCGGAAAGCGCCGAGCCCCGCCCCGAACAATGGATATTCGGTGAACAGCTCCCACCCTCTGGTCAGCGTCAGCAAACGCTCATTGGTCGATACTTCTGTCGGGATGACATAGGTCGCGAAAATCGGATTGGAGCCGGACACCGCGAGGATCGCGAGCACAAAGATCGCCGCCGATACGGCGCCGATGACGGTTTCCCGTATCCGCAACGCGCCGATGGCAAACGCCGCCACCAGAACGCAGACACCTGCAATCCAACCTGAGCGCGATCCGGAAAACCAGAGACCGGCAAACAGCACCGCCAGCACAGCTGACAAGACTGACCCCGAGCGCAGATAAATGACGGCTCCAGCAAGCGCGATCAGCAACTGGAATGCGAGAAAGTTTCTGTTCTGTGCAAACCCGCTGATCGCGGAAGCGTTTGGAAGATAATCGGCAACGGGGATGCCCGCCGCGCCCAGGATGATCAGGATCATCTCAACAGCAACGACGCCGACGCTGGCGCCGACATAACTCAGAACCAGTGTCTTGAGCGCTGCATCGCCGCCGGACGAGGTCGCAAACGCACCGGTCATGGCGAAGGCGAGCAGAACGAACCATCCGGCAAAGCGATTGATCAAGGCCCAGTCGGTCCAGCCGAAGCGATAAGCACCGAGCAATAGCGATCCCAGAAGCAGCACGGTGGCGACGACCCCGCCGATATTGACAAGCGGCACCCGCCATCGTGGCCAGTGGCGCGACTGGACCGCGGTGACCACAAACAGCGCCCCGCCCAGGATAGCAACCGGGTCAGCGAGATTCACATTGAGCAAGCCGCTTCCCAGCGGCACATAAATTTGAAACAGCACAAACATCGACGCCAGCAGCGGAAGGCACCAGCCGAGCAACATCATGTAATTAAGTGAAGCTCCGCTTTGCTTGACGCCCGCAACCGGCACGCCTCGGTCGAGCATCAGCCCGAGCACAAACATCAGAACCATCGACAGGAACGAGCCGACGCCAATGACGACAGCCGTCGTCAGCGCCGCCGACGCGGAAATCCCGACCGCACCGAGAGTAAAGACCGCGCTCAACTCGCGCACGCCCCATCCCGCAAGGCTGATCGGAACGCTGGCCGCGAACATCACGATCGCCGATGCGGCAACCAGATCGGCAATATCGGTATCCGGGGAGAGCTGATGCGCGACGGTGACATAGGCAAACATCATCGCGGCTTGCACCGCCAAGGTCAGCAACGATAACCGCAGGAGCGTGCCGGCGAGCCGTCGCGACAATACCGGAGCGATAGCCGTGACGAGGATGCGGCCATACCCCAGCATGGCGGCACCGAGCGCCGCCGCAACGACACCGGCCACAACCTTGATCAGGTTGGTGCCGCCGGCCGCCGGGTCGAGATAGATATAGCCGAACACATAGAGCGCGCCGAACACCGCGGTGATCGCCGATATCAACGCCGCGAGTGCCCGCTCGTAGAGGGTACTGACGACGACCGCGGCAAACGGCACCGACGCATGCCGCATCACATAGCCGCGTGCCGCAAGCTGTCCCGCAATCTGGAAAAACAAGGCCCCGGCGAGATTGCCCGCACTGACCGCCGAGATCGCCTGCGGCATGGTGATCTGGAATCCGGTGTCGCTGGCGATCATCCGAAAACGGACGGCAGCCAGCATGGCATTCGCAAACAGGCTCAGAATGGCAACGACGATCCCGACCAGCGAGAGCCGGCCCAAATCGGTCAAGAAATTTTTTAGATCGAAGTTGGTGCCGACATAGACGACCGCGGCCAGCAGCAACGCAACAGAAACAATCGCTTGAACAGGAGCAGTTTTCATTTCAACCGGGCTGAAGACACTTCGCTCGTCAATAAACGAATTAGCGAAGAGATTCGTGCCCCGAAGATAATCAATTATTGTGCAGCGGGTGAAGCGCCGTTTCGCACACGCCTATGACTTTGTCCGCGGAAAGTTCCAGGAGACACGCGCTGTCGCTCTCCAGCCGCCGCTCGCAGCCTTCGAGCTGACAAGGCGTACAGGGCAGCGCGTTCTGCACCAGTATGACATTGCCGCGACGCTGCGCGTCTCCCACATCCTGCCAGGGTTCCGATAAGCCCTGCTGCGGCCAAGGGCCCCACAGTCGCGGATCGGTCGGCCCGAACAATGCGACCGTGGGGCAACCGGTTGCCGCCGCAAGATGGGTCACCGAGGTGTCGGGACCCACATAGAGCGCCGCGCCCGCGAGCAGCGCGGTGAGTTGCGGCCAACTCAACCGGCCGTCAAGGCGCCGCACGCCCGGAACGGCATGTCCGCCCTGCCCCCAGATCTCATCGAGATAGCGCCGCTCCGCATCGCCCGGTCCGCCGCTGGCGATCACTGTCAGGCCGCGCGCCACCAATGCCGCCGCTAGCGCGCGCCAGCCGTCGCGCGTCCATTGCTTGTAGCGGAAGAACGGCGCGGCGTGGATCACCGCATACCGGCCACCGATCACGAATCCCGAGAGCAATTCCGTGCGTGGCGGCACGACTTGCGGCACACGCGGA
>JAHBZF010000167.1 GCA_019635575.1 Pseudolabrys sp.
CAGCTGTGCGGGTCGGGCCTGCGTGCGGTGGCCTTCGGCTGGCAGGCGATCCGCAATGGCGACGCCAGCATCATGGTGGTCGGCGGCCAGGAGAGCATGAGCCAGGCGCCGCACGCCGCGTACATGCGCGACGGCACCAAGATGGGCGAGCTCAAGATGACCGACACGATGCTCAAGGATGGCCTGTGGGATGCGTTCCACGGCTATCACATGGGCAACACGGCGGAGAACGTCGCGCAGCGCTACCAGATCACCCGCGCCGAGCAGGACGCCTTCGCCGCGTCATCGCAGAACAAGGCCGAGGCGGCGCAGAAGGCCGGCAAGTTCAAGGACGAGATCGTTCCGGTCACGGTGAAGACCCGCAAGGGCGACATCGTCGTCGACACCGACGAGTTCCCGCGCCACGGCACGACGGTCGAGGCGCTGGCCAAGCTGCGCCCGGCCTTCACCAAGGACGGCGGCTCGGTCACCGCCGGCAACGCCTCGGGCATCAACGACGGCGCTGCGGCGCTGGTGCTGATGAGCGCCGATGAAGCGCAGAAGCGCGGCGTGAAGCCGCTGGCCAAGATCGTGTCGTGGGCGACCACCGGCGTCGACCCGGCCGTCATGGGCATCGGCCCGGTCACCGCCTCGCAGGCCGCGCTGAAGAAGGCCGGCTGGACGGTGAAGGATCTCGACCTGGTCGAGGCCAACGAGGCCTTCGCGGCGCAGGCCGTCGCGGTCGGCAAGGAGCTGGGCCTCGATCCCGCCAAGCTCAACGTCAACGGCGGCGCCATCGCGCTGGGCCATCCGATCGGCGCCTCGGGCGCGCGCGTGCTGACCACGCTGCTCTACGAGATGCAGAAGCGCGACGCCAAGAAGGGCCTCGCCACGCTGTGCATCGGCGGCGGCATGGGCATTGCCATGTGTGTGGAGCGGTAGCGAGCACACACGAAGAAAAGGTGCGTCGAGCGTTAGTTCGACGCACCAAAGGAAATGTGCGTTGAGCAAGGAAATGTGCGTTGAGCGCGGCTGAGACATCGCTTCGTTTCGCCTGCTGAACAGGCTTTCGGCGGATAAAAATACCTCTCATGAGACCAAAGAAGCGGGGCCGGTGGCTCCGCTTTTTTTATCGGGGACGATGCGCGCTCTTGCCATCCGCCTGTTTCAATGGTCCGCTTGTTATAAGGCCGATGCAACAAACGGCCGGCTTTAGGAGAGGGAACGACGATGGGTCGAGTGGCTCTGGTGACGGGCGGTTCACGCGGAATCGGCGCGGCGATCAGCAAAGCGCTGAAGGCGGCGGGTTATAGCGTGGCGGCGAACTACGGCGGCAACGACGAGGCGGCGCAGAAGTTCAAGGCGGAAACCGGCATCCCGGTTTACAAATGGGACGTGTCGTCGTTCGAGGCTTGCTCCGAGGGGATCAAGCAGGTCGAAACCGATCTCGGTCCGGTCGAGGTGCTGGTCAACAATGCCGGCATCACCCGCGACGCCATGCTGCATCGGATGAAGCCGGAGCAATGGACCGCCGTCATCAACACCAATCTCGGCTCGCTGTTCAACATGTGCCGGCCGCTGATCGAAGGCATGCGCGCGCGCAAGTTCGGTCGCATCATCAACATCTCGTCGATCAACGGCCAGAAGGGCCAGATGGGCCAGACCAACTATTCGGCCGCCAAGGCCGGTGACATCGGCTTCACCAAGGCGCTCGCGCAGGAAAGCGCCAAGGCCGGCATCACGGTGAATGCGATTTGTCCGGGTTACATCAACACCGAAATGGTGCAGGCGGTGCCGAAGGATGTGCTGGAGAAAGCGATCCTGCCGCTGATCCCGACCGGCCGCCTCGGCGAGCCGGAAGAGATCGCGCGCGTGGTCGTGTTCCTGGCCTCGGACGATGCCGGTTTCATCACTGGCTCGACCATCGCCGCGAACGGCGGCCAGTACATGGCCTAGGATATGGCGTGATCCGCGGCCGGGTCGGCGGGGCCGGCACTAGATGCTCGGCTTCCTGCTGACCGCGCTGGTCGTCGAACTGACGCCCGGCCCGAACATGGCGACGTTGGCGTCGCTGACGCTGCGGCACGGGCGGCGCGGCGGTTTCGCCATCGTTTTCGGGATCACGCTTGGTCTCGGCATCGTCGGCACGCTCGCCGCGTTCGGCCTCACCGAACTGATCGCTGACATTCCCTATGCTGACCATGTGCTGCGCTGGGGCGGCGTGTTCTACATGCTCTATCTCGCCTATGACACCTGGCGCGATCCGCCGCCGGGAAAGGCCGGCTTCAGCGATCACTCGTCGCTATTCCTGCGTGGACTGACGATCAATCTGCTCAATCCGAAAGCGGCGGTGTTCTATCTCGCCGTGCTGCCGAACTTCATCGATCCGCTGCACGGCGCCGTGCTCTGGCAGACCCTGCTGCTGGTGGTGATTTATCTCGCGATCGGTCTTGTCGTGCACAGCAGCATCGTGCTGCTCGCCGGGCGGCTGCGGCCGGTGTTGGTGGACGGCGCGGGCGAGCGCATGGTGCGCCGCGTCGCCGCCGTGGCGATGGTCGCGATTGCCGTCTGGTTCGCGTGGGCGACGCGCTAGCGCATCACCAGGTGACGCGCAGGCCGCCGTTCGCCGTGTAACCCTGGCTGCGGTCGGAGAATTCGCCGGTGAGATTGGCGAACAGCAGTGTCTGCGCCGTGATGCTCCAGCGCGCGCCGGCTTCGATCCGCGCCGCGTCACGCGCCGCGCGCGGGCCGGCGACGGTGAAAGACGCGCCCGGCAGCGTCAGGAACGACGCCTGAAGCTGACGGTCGGGCGAGAATTCATGCACCCACGCGGCGCGCAGATAGGGTGTGAGCGTCTGCTCGCCCATCGCGATCTTCGTGTCGAACTGCGCGCCGAGGAATGTCGGGAACGAATAGCTGGTGGTGGCCGCGAAGGTCAGCGGGAACAGCCCCGCGCCATTCGTCACGGTTTCGGTATAACCGTGCTGCCGCAGCATGCCCGGCTCGATCGCCACGAACGGCGTAACGTGCAACCCCGCGAACGCCTGTCGATGACCGAGTTCGATCCGGCCGCTGACGAGATCGGCACCGAACGAGCCGGTCATCGTCTCGGGCGCGGGTATGGCGGTGATTGACCGCGATGTCCGGTTCCAGAAATGCGCGTAGCTCGCCACCGCCGCCAGATATGTCGCGCCGAAGCTCTTGCGCGCATAGACGCCGAGATGCGCGGCGTCGAACCGACCGCTCGCTCCCACATCGTCGGCGGCATAGGAACCCTGGCTCGCACCGAGCGCGATGCCGTAACGCAGATCGAACGACGCCTGCCGTTCGAGGCCGAGCGCGCCGCCGGCGAGCCGTTGCGTTTGCCCGAACGCGTTGCCGTCGCCGCCGAGTGTTTGCCGCGCGGCAAAGGCGCTGGCCCAGACGCGCCAGGCGGACGGCTCGGCCTGCCGCAGCGGCGGCATCGCCGCGAAGGCGTCCGCGCCGCGCTGTGCTACCCCGCGTTGCGGCGCATAGCCGAGCGGAGCCGCGCCGGTGGTCGGCGGTTCGATGTCGCCGGCCATGCCTTGCTGCAGCATTGTTGTGACGAACTGGTTGCCGGCGAGGAAGCTCGCATGCTGCGCGGCGGCGGTGCCTTCGCCGGAAATCTGGCTCAACACCTGACTCGACGACGAGAAGAACAGCGCGTCGTAGAACGCGGCATTGCCGCCGGGAAAGGTGCTTTCGATCGCGTTGCCGACCGCCTGCTGGTTCGGCGTGAGGCCCGATCCCGCGCCGAACGGAATACGGGTCAGCGTCAGGTCGACGCTGTCTGTATTGTAGGTCGCGGTCGCCGCATAGAACGGCGATGACGATGTGACCTGCGCGAACGTCCCCTGGATCGTGTTGCCGAAGCAGGGGCAGAGCGTGATCACGCTCAGATAGGTTTGCGTATTCGCGTAGACGCCGCGTTGCAGCACCGCGCGCAGCGTGCCACCAAGCTGTAAAGTATCGGTCGGCGTGCTTTGCAGCACCGTCAGGGTGTCGTAGCCGCCCGCAGTGGTGTCCGGGCTGACGCGCAAAGCGAGCGTGCCACTCGCGGTCTGGATGAAGGTACCGTCGAACGTATGGTTGACGAACAGACTCGCGGGGTCGGTGATGGTGATCAGCCCGCTGTTGGTCAGCGAATTGCTCGAACCCGGATTCCCGTCGCTGATGACGAACAGCATGCCGTCGAGCGTACCGGAATTGACGATGGTGTTCCGGTTCGAATAACCGGCCACTAACGCATTGGCGATGCTGAACCCGTTGGCGCCGGCGACGACGCGGCCGGTGTTGAAGACGTTGTTGTCGTTGCTGATCGCGATGCCGAAGCCGACGCCAGCGCCGCCAATCGACCCATTGCTGTCGCCGGCGATGATCGTGCCGCTGTTGGTGATCGTATTCCCGTCGCGCGCCAGGATGGCGGCGGCGGTCAGGCTCGGGTCGTTGGCGGTAATGATGGTGCCGCTGTTGACGATGATGTTGCCGTCGCGCGCGACGATGCCGGGGGAGGTTTCACCGGCGATGATCGTGCTGCTGTTGGTGACCGTATTCCCATCACGCACCTGGATGCCAGCCGCCTGGAATCCGCCGACGCTGATGCTGCCGTTGTTGACGATGGAGTTGTTGTCGCGCCCGTCGATGCCGAAGCTGCCGTCGCCGGCCAGGATGCTGCCGTTATTGATGACGGTGTTGCCGTTGAAGACGCCGAGACCGTTGACGAAGTCGCCGACGATCACCGATCCGGAATTGGTAACGGTGAGGTTGTTGACGCCGAAGCCGGCCTGAAAGCCGCCGGTGCCGGGCGGTGCGCAGGTGACTGTCGCGCCAGCGGTGGTGCAGTCGGCCCAGGCCGGTGGGGCCAGCAGCGGCAGCGCGACAACGGCGGTCGCCGTCACGGCGGACCCGATGAAAGCTCCCGCTTTGCTACGCCGCCTTTTCCCGGCGCGCCGCGCCACGCCACGCCACTGTCGACGCATCTCCACAATCAGCGCCGCCCCCGGCCGCTGTCCCGTCTGTCCCAACGGGGCGGTTGTAACGTGCCGGCGGGGCCGCCGCCACCCTGGCTGCGAATAAGGTTGACGCCGCCGCGACGGCGCGTTGCCGGGGCCGCCGCGTTCGGGTAAGCGCGGCGGCAGGCAACCGTCGTCGCAGCATGTGCGGCGGGTTGTCGCTGCCGGGGACATATGCAGGCACCGCTCCGTGCGACGCTGATCGGCTTCACCGCGATCCTGATGTGGTCGCTGCTCGCGCTGCTCACCGCGGCCTCGGGCGCGATGCCGCCGTTCCAGCTCGCCGCCGTCACCTTCGCCATCGGCGGCACGCTCGGCGCTGTCAGTTTCATCGGGCGGCCCGGCGCCGTGAAAGCGCTGCGTCAGCCGTGGCCGGTGTGGGCGCTCGGGGTCGGCGGGCTGTTCGGCTATCACGCGCTCTACTTCATGGCGCTGCGGCTGGCGCCGCCGGCGGAAGCAGGGCTGATCAATTATCTCTGGCCGCTGCTGATCGTTTTATTCTCGGCGCTGCTGCCGGGCGAGCGGTTGAAGCCGCATCACCTCGCCGGCGCGGCGCTCGGTCTCATTGGCACGATCGTTCTGATATCCGGCCGCGCCGAGCTTGGTTTCGCGCCGCGCGACCTGCCGGGCTATGCCGCCGCCTTCGTCGCGGCGTTCGTCTGGGCAATCTATTCGGTGGCGTCGCGGCGCTTCGCCAGCGTGCCGAGCGATGCCGTGGTCGGCTTCTGTCTGGTGACGGCGCTGCTTGCCGCGCTGTGTCATCTGTTGTTCGAGACGACGGTGTGGCCGCGCGACGCGGCGGAGTGGGGCGCGGTGATCGCGCTCGGTATCGGTCCGGTCGGGCTCGCGTTCTATGTCTGGGACATCGGCGTCAAGCGCGGCGACATTCGCGTGCTCGGCGCCGCATCTTACGCCGCGCCGGTATTGTCGACGCTCGCGTTGATCGCCGGCGGCTACGCGCAGCCACGCTGGACCCTGTGGCTCGCCGCGGCGCTGATCGCCTTTGGCGGCCTCGTTGCGGCGAAGGATATGTTCATGCGTCGCCGGGTGTGAAATCCGGCGGGGCCAATTCAAATCTGTCGAACTGGAATCCCGGCGCGACGGTGCAGCCCACCAGCGTCCAGTCGCCGAGGCTTTCCGCCGCCTGCCACGCATGCGCCGGCACCACCGCCTGCGGCCGCTGGCCGGTTGCAAGATCGCTGCCGAGGATTACCGCGCGGGTTGCGCCGTTGTCGTGAATGGACAGGCGCAGCGGCGCGCCGGCATGGAAGTGCCACGCCTCCGCCGCATCGACGCGATGCCAGTGCGAGTGTTCGCCGCGCGCTAGCAGGAAATAGATCGCGGTCGAGGCAGCGCGGCCGTTGACCGTCGCCGGATCGCGGAACGTCTCGCGGAAATGCCCGCCCTCCGGATGCGGC
>JAHBZF010000168.1 GCA_019635575.1 Pseudolabrys sp.
CTTGGTTTTCTCCATGCCGAAGTCGGTGGAGCGGTGCTCGACGAACATGTCGAACTCCTCGAACGAGCCCTTGTCGAGCAAGAGTTCGATGCGCTCGCGCGCCGTGAGCTTGCCGCGCTTGTGCTGCGCCTCGATGCGCTTGTCGCCGCCGCCGGCGCGCGCCTCGGCGCGCCGCTGTTCGAGCCTGTCGAGAATGTCTTTCATGATGTCTTCTTCGTCTCCGCGCGGCGGTTGAACGTCCACAAAGCGAGCCCGAATCCCAGCATCAGCAGGCCGCCCAGCAGCACGGACAAGGCGTTGGCGCCAAGCCGTTCGAACCATTGGGTATAGAAGTGGATCGCCCCGAACACCGCGGCGACATTGACCACCCAGCGCCGGTTCGCCTTCGCGCCCCAGACGCCGACGATGAGCAACGCCACCGCCCATAGAATGGAAAACACATAGGCCGGAATGACCGCGCCGCGCGCTAGACTTTCGTTGAGCACGGCCGGATCGCCGCTGGCCATGGAGCGTAAGAGCCGCAGCGGATCGCCCCACAGCGAGCCGATCCAGAAGCCGAAATTGACCAGCAGCACCGCGGTGCGCGCGGCGGCGATGGCAATGCTTTCATAGTCCGCCGTCAGCCGCTTCGAGGCGTGATAAGCGGCGAGCGCCAGCGCCCCGAACAGCACGATGGTGACGGTCGGCTCATAGATCGCCAGCGAATAGCTCGCGTGCATGTAGCCGGTGCGCGCGCCAAGGCATGCGGCGAGCGCCAGCACGGCGCCGACCATCAGCAGGCTCGACCGCGCGACGATCGACCCTGCCGCCAGCGCCGCCGTAACGATCAAGAGCGACGCCAGCGAGCCTTCGCCGAAGGCGATGACGCCGCCCGCGAACATCAGCGCGCCGATGACGAGGCATATCTGCGCCAGCAGATGCCATTGGGCGGCGGCCATGAACGCGATGGCGAGGCCGGCCGCGAACACCGCGATGCCGATGGCGATGGCGGTCGCCGGGACCGGTACCAGCGCGACCGCGCTCGCGGCGATGGAGATGACACCGAAGCCGATCAGGATGCTGATGCCGAGCGCGGACGTGCCGGGCGCGGCGAGGCCCTTGAGCCGCTCCGCCTCGGCGGCCGTGAGCTTGCCCTCTTCCACCAGTTTGGACAGATCGAGCGTAATCTTCATGTCGCCTGCCGCCCCTCCGCGCCGGGAACCGTCCCGGCAGGGATAGCACGGCTGCGGCGCGCGCCACACCGATGGTCGGGGGCCTGCCAACAGGCAGGTAGGGACATTGGCAGGACCAGCGGAGCCGGGTCAGCGCAGCGCGCCTGTAGTGCGCAGGATATAGCCCAGCACCTCGGCCACCGCCCGGTAGAGGCTTTCCGGGATCGGCTCATCGAGCGGCAGTTGCGACAGGGCGACCGCCAGCGTCGGGTTCTCGTTGAGCGGCACGCCGTGCGCCCGCGCCGTGTCGGCGATGCGCTTGGCGACGTCGCCCCGGCCGATGGCGACCACGCGCGGCGCGGCCGGCCGCTCGTACTGGAGGGCGACCGCGACCTCAGGACTTTGCGATTTGGGCGGCTCGGTCATGTGGCGCGGTCCAGCAGCCGCCCCGGCGCGGCCGTACCCTTCTCCGGCGCGCCGAGGCGGCAATTGAGTTCGCCCGGCTCAAGCGCTGCCTCCGCCAGCATCGCCTGTAGTAGCGGCAAACCCTGATGCAGCGCCTGCGCGCTCGCGACGCGCTCGGCGACGATGGAGACATTGGTGTGCGGGCCGGTCTGGGTGATGCGGGCATGGATCGGCCCGGCCGGATCGAGATGGACCGAGAAGCCGATGCGCCAGACCGGCGGCTTGTCCTCTTCCCCGGCGGCGCGGCGGCCATCGCGCTCGACCTGCAGGGCGACCACAGCCGTCCCCTGCGGAGTCAGCAGCGGGATTTCCAACGCGAGCCGGTGCGGATGATCCGGCACGCGAGCGTCCGGCAGCGAGGCGACCTGCAGCATGGTCTGCCGATTCAGCGCGGCGTCGGTGTCGGAGAGCACCTGCGCGGCGACGGCCTTGAGCGGCAGCATCCCGGCCGTTGCCGGCGACGGCGGCTGCCCGGCCGGGGGCGCGCCCGGATAAGGCGGCGGCGGCGCGGCCCGCACGGAGGCCTCGGGTTCGGTGCCGAGGAAACTCTGCAGGACCGCACGCAGATTGATCAGGGCAGCCTTGAGGTCACCACCGCCGAACTGCCCGGAGGCCAGCGCCGCCTCCAGAAACAGTCCGGAGCGCGCCACCGCGGTCTGCAGCGCCTGCGGGCCGAGTTCGTCAGCCGGCAGTTGCAGCATCAGGACCGCCTCAACCGCCGCCCGCATCGCCGGTGGCAGGTCGGGCCGCGTGGCCAAAGTCGTGAGGTCGGCATAGAGCGGCGCGAGGCCGTTCTGCCGCACGGCGGCGGATTTCAGCGTGGCGTCGAGCAAGGCAAGCAGCGGATCGGCAGGTGTCGCCGGCGGGGGCGCGGCAGGCGCAGCGGCACCCTGCCCCGGTTGAGACGAGGCATCCGGATGCGTGCGTTGCTGAACGACTCCGTAGCCCGAGACGAGCGGCGGAATGGTGACCATCCGTGACCCCGCAATTTCCCGATCCGGCTATGTGTAAAGGGATTCGCGAGGAAACGCGCGCCGAAACCGTCAGGAACCTGCGCGATCGAGGATCAGCGCGGCGGCGCGCATCTCCGCCTCGCGGAAGGCGCGGCGCTTGAGCGCGAGTTCGTCGCGGCCCCATTGCTGCATCTGGAAATCCTCGTCGGCATGCGCCGCCGCCCACGCCTCCTCGACGGTGAGCGCGCGGGCGTCGAGCGCGAGCGCGATCAGCGCCGAGCCCGTCAATGTCGTGATCGACGACAGCGCGCCGAGCCGCCACGGATCGTCCGGGATCGCACGGCGCGCCGCGGTCAGCGCCTGTTCCGGCTGATGCTGGAACACGATACCTTCGGCGAGCACGAAACGCGCGCCGAGCGCATCGCGCGCGAAAGCAAGCACCGGATCCCAGTGCCGCGCCTGCCATTCAACCAGGCTTGCCGGTTCGGCGGCGCGATAGAACACCATGTCGCTCGCGAGATAACGCGCGATCTCGTCGGCGACCGGCTGCGGCGCGTCGGCAACGCCGTCGATGATCGCATTGGCGAGCCGCGTCAGCGGCATCGTCGCCGGATCGATCATGTCACCCTGCGCATTCCACTCGTCGGCGATGGCTTGCGCGAGCACCATGTTAGGCGCAGCCAGCGGACGCCGCGCCGGCGTGCGGACCGGCTTGCCGTCGAGCAGCACGGCGTTGCCGTCACCGACCGTCGCCTGCTCGTAGAAGCGTTTGCGCAGCGGCCGCATGTTGCGCCGCGCCGCCTCGGTCGGATCGAGCGGTTGGCTGTCGAAAATCTCTTCAAAGATGTCACGCATGGTTTGCTTCCTTCACCTCTCCCCGCGTGTGGGTCGACGGTAAAGACCACCGCGTTTCAAGCGCGGGCAATAACTGCGCGAAATCATCGACGACGACATCGGCGCCCGCCGCACGCAGATCGGCCGCTGCGTGATAGCCCCAGCTCACGCCGATCGCGGCGACGCCGGCCGCACGCGCCATGGCGATGTCGAACACCGTGTCGCCGATCATCACCGTGTCGCCCGGTGCCACCCCCGCCTCGCGCATCGCCTGATGCAGCATCGCCGGGTCCGGCTTCGACGGCGCGGTGTCGGCGGTCTGCACCGTGACGAAGCGGTCGTAGAGACCGTGGTGTCCCAGCACCAGTTTGACGCCGCGCACCGACTTGCCAGTGGCGATACCGAGCAACACGTCGTCGCGCACCGCCAGCATCTCGACCGCATCGCGCGCGCCGGGATACAGCGGCTCGTGATGCGTGTTATCGCGGCGCAGGCTCTGAAACGCGCTCTTGTAGCTCTCAACCAGCGCGTCGATGGGATGCGCGGCATTGCCGGCAGCGAGTGTCACGAAGGCTTCCTGCAACGACAGCCCGACGATCGACAGCACCGTCTCGCGCGGCGGACAGACCAGACCGTGCCGGTCATAGGTCTGCTGCATCGCAGCACAGATCATGTGCTGGCTGTCCACCAGCGTGCCGTCACAGTCGAAAACAACCAGCTTCATCGCGGTTATGCCGTTTCCGCCGGGATTGAGCGGTTCCGCCCCTATAACGCCGCTTTCACAGCGCGAAAAGGACAATCCTCACCGATAGTTGTCCGGCACCATGGCAAAAGCCGGGTGGTCTTTGGAACAAGGCTAATCTAGACTTCCCCGGAGTCGGCGCCAGACCGACACAGTGAGGAAAGACGACTCCGCAGAACGAGCATCACCTCTTCAAGAATTTTCGTCATGCGGGGCGCGTGCCGGGGAGAGAATGAAGAATACCGATATCGCGGCGCCTGATTACTTTCACAAAGTCGTCGACTGCCAATGGGCCTGTCCGGCCCACACGCCCGTTCCCGAATATATCCGTCTGATCGCGGAAGGCCGCTACAGCGACGCCTACATGATCAACTGGAAGTCGAACGTGTTTCCGGGAATTCTCGGACGCACCTGCGACCGTCCATGCGAGCCGGCCTGCCGGCGCGTGCGCGTCGAGGACGAACCGGTGGCGATCTGCCGCCTCAAACGCGTCGCCGCCGACTACAAGGACGACATCACCGCGCGGTTGCCGAAGCAGGCCACGCGCAAGAACGGCAAGCGCATCGCGCTGGTCGGCGGTGGCCCTGCCTCGCTCACGGTCGCACGCGATCTCGCGCCGCTGGGTTATGACTGCACGGTGTTCGACGGCGATCCCAAAGCCGGCGGTATGATCCGCACGCAGATCCCGAAATTCCGCCTGCCCGACAGCGTGATCGACGAGGAGACCGGCTACATCCTCGGCCTCGGCGTCACCTTCAAGGGCGGCACGCGCGTCGACAGTCTCAAGGCCTTGCTGGAAGGCGGCTACGACGCGGTGTTCGTCGGCTCCGGCGCGCCGCGCGGCCGCGACCTCGACATTCCCGGGAGAAGCGAAGCCGCGAAGAACATCCATATCGGCATCGACTGGCTCTCGAACGTCTCCTTCGGTCACATCGAAAAGATCGGCAGGCGCGTGATCGTGCTCGGCGGCGGCAATACCGCGATGGACTGTTGCCGCACTTCGCGCCGCTTGGGGGGCGAAGATGTAAAAGTGATCGTCCGTTCCGGTTTCGACGAGATGAAGGCGTCGCCTTGGGAAAAAGAAGACGCGATGCACGAGGGCATTCCGATCTTCAATTTCCTGGTGCCGAAGGAATTCACGCACAAGGACGGCAAGCTCACCGGCGTCATGTTTGAAAAGGTGGTTGCGACGAAAGACGAAAAAGGCCGCCGCCAATTGCTGCCTTCCGGCGAGCCGGACCAGCATTTCGAATGCGACGACGTGCTGGTCGCGGTCGGACAGGAAAATGCGTTCCCCTGGATCGAGCGCGACTGCGGCATCGAGTTCGACAAGTGGAATATGCCGAAGGTTAACGAGGTCACCTTCCAGTCAACCAATCCGAAGATTTTCTTCGGCGGTGACGCGGCCTTTGGCCCGAAGAACATCATCTGGGCGGTGGCGCACGGCCATGACGCTGCCGTTTCCATCGACAAGTTCTGCAACGGCGAAGATGTAGAAAAGCGACCGCCGCCGATGACCCATCTGATGAGCCAGAAGATGGGCATTCACGAGTGGAGCTACGACAACGCGCCGTCGAACGATCTTCGCCATAAGGTGCCGATGCGCGAGCAGGCGATTGCGCTGAAAAGCATCAAGGCAGAGGTCGAGCTCGGTTTCGACCGGAGCCTCGGCTACGCCGAAACCCAGCGCTGCCTGAACTGCGACGTGCAGACCGTGTTCGAGGCGAACCTCTGCATCGAGTGCGACGCCTGCATGGACATCTGCCCGGTCGACTGCATCACGTTCACGCCGAACGCGCCGGAGCCGATGTTGCGCATGATGCTGGCCGCGCCGGCCGAAAATTTCACGCAGGACTTATATGTCTCGACGCCGCTGAAAACGCATCGCGTGCTGGTGAAAGACGAGGACGTCTGCCTGCATTGCGGACTTTGCGCCGAGCGCTGCCCGACCGGCGCCTGGGACATGCAGAAGTTCCTGTTAGAGATGACGCACGCGA
>JAHBZF010000169.1 GCA_019635575.1 Pseudolabrys sp.
GATCAATGATCGAGGGACAGAAACAGGCTTCCGGCGTCCCCGCGCCGTAAAGAACAGGGGTGCGCCCCCATGCCTGCATGCGAGCTGACGCATATGCTTCCACAAATGAGATAATTGCGGTGCTGTTGGCAATCCATTCCGATTGTGCTCAATCAGCCTCGAATTGCACCCTCGCATTCTCTTCAAGCGGACGATCCAATGCCCGACCAGAAATCCGTCAAGAAAGTCGTGCTGGCCTATTCCGGCGGCCTCGACACTTCCATCATCCTCAAGTGGCTGCAGCAGACCTATGGCGCGGAGGTCGTGACCTTCACCGCCGATCTCGGTCAGGGCGAGGAACTGGAGCCGGCGCGCAAGAAGGCGGAGCTGCTCGGCATCAAGCCGGAAAACATCTTCATCGAGGATCTGCGCGAGGAATTCGTCCGCGATTACGTGTTCCCGATGTTCCGCGCCAACGCGGTCTATGAAGGGCAGTACCTGCTCGGTACGTCGATCGCGCGGCCGTTGATCGGCAAGAAGCAGATCGAGATCGCCGAGAAGGTGGGCGCCGATGCGGTGTGTCACGGCGCGACCGGCAAGGGCAACGATCAGGTCCGCTTCGAGCTGACCTATTATGCGCTCAAGCCGGACATCACCATCATCGCGCCGTGGCGCGAATGGAATCTGCGCTCGCGCGAGCAGTTGATCGCCTTCGCCGAGCAGCACCAGATTCCGATCGCCAAGGACAAGCGCGGCGAAGCGCCGTTCTCGGTCGACGCCAACCTGCTGCACGCCTCGTCGGAAGGAAAGGTGCTGGAAGACCCGGCGCAGGAAGTGCCGGACTACGTCTATTCGCGCACCATCGATCCGGAGAAGGCCCCGGACAAGGCAACCTACATCACCGTCGATTTCGAGAAGGGCGACGCGGTTGCCATCGACGGGAAGAAGATGTCGCCGGCAACCTTGCTGGCGAAGCTCAACGAATTGGGAAGAGCAAATGGAATCGGCCGGCTCGATCTGGTCGAGAACCGTTTCGTCGGCATGAAGTCGCGCGGCATGTACGAGACGCCGGGCGGCACCATCCTGCTGCAGGCGCATCGCGGCATCGAGCAGATCACGCTCGACCGCGGCGCGGCGCATCTCAAGGATGAGCTGATGCCGAAATATGCCGAGCTGATCTACAACGGCCTGTGGTTCACGCCGGAGCGCGAAATGCTGCAGGTGCTGATCGACAAGAGCCAGGAGTTCGTCACCGGAAGCGTGCGGCTGAAGCTCTACAAGGGCAACGTCATTCTGGTCGGCCGCGAGAGCCCGTATTCGCTCTACGATCAGGAACTGGTGACGTTCGAGGAAGGCGCGGTCGCCTACGACCACCGCGACGCGCAGGGCTTCATCAAGCTCAACGCGCTGCGGCTGCGCACGCTCGGCCAGCGCAAGAAGAAGCTGGGGCTGTAACGCGCCGCGTCACGTCGCAACGCTTCGATGAAAAATGGCCGGGCAAATTGCCCGGCCATCGTCGTTTTCGGTGCTGTTATCGCCGCCGTGGCGGTGGCGGTGCGTCGCCTTGCGCCAGCAGCGGCGTGATACGCCGCACGGTGACGCGGCGATTCTGCCGCTCCGGCCCGTCGGATTGCACTTTGAGATACTGCTCGCCGTAGCCCTGCGTCACCAGATTTTCCGGCGGCACGTTGAACTGCTCGGTCAGCAGCACCGCGACCGATTCCGCGCGGCGGTCCGACAGCGACAGGTTGTCGACATCGTTGCCGACCGCGTCGGTGTGGCCTTCGATCAGGAACACCTCGCGCGGATTGCGCTGCACCGCGCGGTTGATCGCCTCGGCGATCGGCGCCAGCGACCGTGCCTGGTTCGGCGCGACCTCCCACGAGCCGGTGTCGAACGTCACCGTGTCGAGATCGACGCGCGGCATGCGGGCACGGATTTCCGGGCTGTAGCGCACCTGGTCGATGGTGTAGCGGCGGTCGAGCTGCTCCACCGGCGGCGCGATCAGCGTCTCGTAGATCACCCGCTCGTCGACGCGATCCGCTTCGACGATGTAGCGTTCGCGCGGAATGCGAATGCGCGGCGGCGGCAGATCGACATAGTAGTTGGTGACGCTCACCGGCCGCCGGTTGTCGATGATGACGATCTCCCGGCCGCTCTGGTCGCGGCGATAGCGCCGCAGCAGCCGGCCGTCCGCATCGGTCTCGGTGAAGACGCGCACGCCGCCCGGCCGGCTGATCTCCGTCACCGTGGCGTTGCCGCGCCGCTCCACGCGCGCATTGGGCGCGAGGGTGCGGAAGCGGTCCGACTCGTTGTGACGGATGATGGTGCGGTCACCCTGCCGAACGATGGTGCGGTCGTTCTCGCGGATGATGGTGCGGTCGCCTTCGCGCGTCTCCTGCCGCTGCTGACGCAATTGATCCAGCGTGCGCGCATCGGAACGGGTAGGCGCGGTGGATGGCGTGGCGGTCGCGGGCGGCTGTTGCGGCGGCGTTCCCTGCTGCGCGGCCGGCGGTGTCGCGGGTCGCTGCTGCTGGGCGGCCGGCGGCGTGGGAGTCGTGGGTGTCTGCGCGGGCTGCGGCGGCTTGCTCTCCGGCGGTTTGCTTTCGCTGCGGCTCGGTGCGGCCGGAGTCGTCGGTGCGGTGCCGGGAGTCGGCGCCGAACGCTGCTCCTGACGATTCTCGCGCCGCTCCTCACGCCTGTCCTGGCGCTGCTCCTGTCGCTGTTCGGGAGGGCGCGCGGGCGTCTGCGCAGCGGGCGCGGCCGGCGCGGCCGGCGCGGCTTTTGGCGGCTCGGCTTTCGGCTCGGCGCGCGGCGCGGGCGCTGCTGGCGCGGGTGGTGGCGCAGCGGGTCGTGCAGCCGGCGGCGCGGGTGGTTGTGGATGCGGTTGCGCGGCTGGCGGCGAAGCGGGATGCGGTGGTTGTGCCGGCGCTGCAGCAGGCGGCTGCGGCGGACGCGGTTGCTGCTGCGCGGGTGCCGGCGCGGGCTTGGGTTCGGGCTTGGGTTCAAGCTTGGGTTCGGGTTTGGTTTCGGCTTGTCCCGGCGGCTGCGGGGCCTGCGCGAGCTTGAAGGTCTCCGCGTAAGCGGACGACAGCATGGCGAGCGACAGAATGGTCCCGGACAACAATAAATGCTTGTGACGCATGCGACAGAGTTCCCTCGGAAGAATGATGGCCCCGTCGCTAACGTCTGTGTCGGCGATGCGTTCCGCACACGGGTATCCGTCCGCGCGTCACGCGCGCCGGCTAAACCGCTGTTCATCCATCACCGCATCGATAATGCCGGTGTGAAACGTGCGTTCCCTCTGGCGCGCGGCCAAATCGTTGCTACATGCTCAGCCGTGGACGTTGGGGGTTCGGATTCCATGATCTACATCCTCGCTTTCTTCCTGCCGCCGGTCGGATTGCTGTTCAACGGCCAGCCGTTTTCAGCGCTGTTGAACGTGGTGCTGATCGTGCCGTGCCTGCTGCTCGGCCTGATTGTGCACCCGCTGCTGCTGGTGCCGTCGCTGCATGCGATCATCGCCATCGCGATGCAGCGCCGCGAGCGCGAACACCGCGAACTGGTGCAGGCGATCGAGCGGCACGGCCCGCCGCCGAACTGGACGCGCTGAGCCGCGATCTCCAAGTCATAAAAAACCCCGGCTCGCGCCGGGGTTTTTCGTAGGAGCGTGCGAAGGAGATTAGTTCTTCGGCGCGTCGCCGGTGGTCGCGGCCTGCGCCGCCTTGAACTCCTCGAAGGTCTTGCCGGCGAAGTTGTTCGCAGCCGGTACTTCGCTCTGCTGTTGCTGCTTCTGCTGCTGCTCGAGCGCGGCGGCGGCAGGACTTCCCGGCAGCGGCGCGCTGGCGGTTTCCTTGGTGCAGAGATCCTTGAAGATGACGATGCCGTCCGGCGTGTAGTCCTTGGTCAGGCAATTGCAGGTGCTGCGGGTGACCGGACGCTGCGCCACCACGGTCACCGGACGTTCGACCGCGTAAGCCGTGACCGGCATCGGCACAGGAATGAAATGCGGGCCGTGGGCGTGGTGGTGCGGGCCGTGCGGTTTGATCGGCTTGATCGGGAACACCGGCTTGATGGGCTTGATCGGCTTGAACGGTCCGAGTTTGACCGGCTTCACCGGCGCCATCTTGATCGGGCCTTTCGGCACGAACACCTTGCCGGGCTTGAAGCCGCCGCCGCCGAAACCGGGCTTGGCGTTGGCATCGACCGAGGCGAGGGAGGCGGCGGCGAAGGCGAGGGCGGCGATCGCGAGGGTGGTCTGGCGGATCATGGCGGTTCTCCGGGGCGTTTCCTGAGGTTTGTCGGCGCGTTCAGGGATTGGTCGCGCCGTCCCGGAGAAAGGTTCACGCCGCCCCGGACAAAGAAAAAGGCCCGCCGAAGCGGGCCCTTTGGGCATTCGGTCGCTGGCCGGTCTCAGCGTTTCTCGATCCCGGCCTTGGCGATCACCTCGGTCCATTTCTTGATGTCGCCGCGCATCTGCGCGTCCATCTGCTGCGGGGTCGAGGCGCGTGCCTCGATGCCGAAGTCGAGCATCTTCTTTTTCAGGTCCGCGTCCTGCAGGACTTCATGCAGAGCCTTGTTGATGGTGGCGATCACCTCGGGCGGCGTGCCGGCCTTGGCGTAATAGGAATTCCACGACGCCGCTTCATAGCCTTTCACGCCCTGCGACTCCGCCGTGGTGAGGTTCGGCAGCGCGGGTGACGATTTCTTGCCGCCCCAGGCCAGCGGGATCAGCTTCTTGTCGCCGATGCCCGCCTTCAATGCCGCATAGAAATCGATCACCAACTGCACGTCATTGCGCATCAGGCCGATGATGGCGTCCGGCGTGGTCTTGAACGGGACGATGACGAAGTCCGCGCCGGATGCCTGCTTGAGATAATTGGCGGCGAGGAATTGCACGCCGGCACCGCTGATGACGCCGACATTCAGCGTCCCCGGTTTTTCCTTGGCGGCTTTCAGAAAATCGCCGAGCGTTTTGTAGGGAGCCGCGCTGTTGGTGACCGACAGCGTGTCGAAATAGCCCATCGACGAGATCGGCGCGAACTCCTTGAGCGGATCGTAGGGCAGCTCCTTGTATTGCGGCACCGACGAGGCGACACCGCCGGTGAACAGGATCAGCGTATAGCCATCGGCCGGCGCCTGCAGCGCCGCCTTGGCGGCGACGATGCCACCGGCGGCAGGCATGTTCTCGACCACAAAACGCTGGCCGAGCTTCTCGCTCAACTTCTCGGCGATCATGCGCGTGGAAATGTCGCCGACGCCGCCGGGTCCGAGCGGGACGATGATGCGCACCGGATGGTCCGGATATTTCTGCGCCAGCGCTGTGTGCGGCGCGAGTGCCAGCGCGGCGGCGCCGAGCAGCGACAAGCAGAGACCACGGCGCGGCAATGATGTGGGACGCTCAGTCATTGGTGTTTCCCCTGGGATTTATTTGTCGTTGTGCGCCGGATGGCGCAGGCGCGGAGCGTTTGGCCCCGTCTTGCGCCAGCCTAACGAAGCCGGGACGCCGCGCGCAAGCAGAAGCGGCCCGCATCGTGGATGCGGGCCGCGAGACGCGTTGGGAATGATGGGCAGGCTTTCGGGATGGGCCGGTTCAGACCTGCCGGTCCACCATCTTCTTCTTGATCTCGGCGATCGCCTTGGCCGGGTTGAGGCCCTTGGGGCACGCCTTGGCGCAGTTCATGATGGTGTGGCAGCGGTACAGCCGGAACGGATCTTCCAGATCGTCGAGCCGGTCGCCGGTCGCCTCGTCGCGGCTGTCGGTGATCCAGCGGTTGGCTTGCAGCAGCGCCGCCGGGCCGAGATAGCGGTCGGAATTCCACCAGTAGCTCGGGCACGAGGTCGAGCAGCAGGCGCACAGGATGCACTCGTAGAG
>JAHBZF010000017.1 GCA_019635575.1 Pseudolabrys sp.
GCTCGCCATAGCGCGACGCGCCGATGGCGATGCCCTCACCATGAGGCTTCGAGAGAGATGTCGCTGGCAACTCTTCTGGTGGATCAGCTCGGCGTGAAGATGGTCCGGCCGAGGTGGTTGTTGCCCTCGATCAGCCGCAGCAGCGTGCTGATCAGCACCTTGCGCTCGGCGGGGGGGAGAGGCTGCAACAGGCGCTCCTGCGCGCGCTGCATCGCCTTGTACATCTCGTCGGTGACTTCCTGACCGGCCGGGGTGAGGCGGGCGAGCACCATGCGCTTGTCGAGCTTGGAGCGATGCCGCTCCACCAGCCCGCGCCGCGCCAGACGCGCCAGCACGTCGGCGACATTGGTGCGATCGATGCCGAGTTCGCGGCAGAGTGAATTCTGGTCGAGATCGGGGTTGAGCGACAGCGTCGTCAGCAGACCGTATTGCACCGGCGTGATGTCGAACGCGGCGCATTCCTCGAAAAACAGCGCGTAGTGAATCTGATGCAGGCGGCGGATCAGGAAACCGGGGCGCGCCCAGAGCGGCATGTCGGGCGATTGCGGGCCGTTGGCGAATTTAATGCGCTGCGGAAACGCGGCGCGCGATTTCGACGGCGTGCGAGAAGGCGATTTGGGCTTGCTCTTGAGCGTGGGACGCGAGGGCATTGTCAGGTCTTGGTTGCTGCGGCCGATACGGCCTTCTGGTTGTTGCGCTCGGTGGATTCGCGCCGTTCCGCTGCAAATTACAGGATGGCCGTCGCAAAGCCAGTCCCGCGCGAGCCGTTCTGCCCTGCATTCGCGACAGGCAGCGGCCGCGGAAAAATTAGTCAGTATACAGGCATATCTTGCGCCAGTTTGGAATCCTGCTAGTCTTTTTGATGCCGGTCAAAAAAACCCTATCGAGGATGTCATGAACCATCTCCGTCGCTGGGCATTGGGTGTCGGTTTCGCAGTCGTCGCCACGTTGAGCGTCCCGCACTTCGCGCGTGCGGCGGATACGATCAGGGTGCGGCTCGACTGGACGCCGTGGGGTAATCAGGTGCCGTTCTTCCTCGCGCAGGAAAAGGGCCTGTTCAAGAAATATGGTCTCGACGTCAGCATCGACGACGGCAACGGGTCCGTCGCCACGGTGCAGATCGTCGGTAATGGCGAATACGATGTCGGCCACGCCTCGTTGGCGCCGATGGCCATCGCCCGCTCGAAGGGACTGCCGGTGAAAGCGATCGCCGGTTTCATCCAGAAAAACGATATCGGTCTGCTGGTGCCGGCCGACAGCGGCATCAAGACGCCGGCGGATCTCAAGGGCAAGAAGATCGCCTTCACCGCCGGTTCGCTGGAAGCGCCGTTCATCGACCGCTTCCTCGCCGCGGGCAAGTTGAAGCGCAGCGACGTCGAGCTGCTCAATGTCGATGCAGCGGGCAAGGCGGGCATGTACATGACCGGCGGCACCGACGCGGCGTTCTCCTCGGCGCCGTTCTTCCTCGCCGTGGTCGCCAGCAAGCGTCCGTCGAACGCGGTGCGGTTTGCCGACTATGGTCTGAACTTCCCGAGCTTCGGTCTGTTCGCCACGGAAAAGACCATCGCGACGAAGAAGGACGCGCTCAAGCGCTTCGTCAGCGTGGTGGCCGGCACCTGGGCTTACATTTTCCTGGAAGGGCACGAGGATGAAGGCGTGAAGGCCATCATCGCCGCGCGGCCGCAGTCCAAGCTCGATCCCAAGGTGCTGCGTCAGCAGGTCGATACGCTGAAGGACTACGCGCAGACCGATGCGGTGAAGTCGCTGCCGTTCGGCTCGCAGGCCCTGTCGGATTGGGAAGGCGCCATCAAGACGCTGTCGGAGGGCGGCCTGCTCGGACAGAAGATCGAGGCGAAGGATACCTTCACCAACGACTTCATCGACCCCAAGATCGTCGCCGACGTTCGCGCCGGCTCGAAATAGCGCTCGCCGATGATCGTCGCGCGGGACGTTGCCAAGCGGTTCGGGGGCGAAACCGGCGTCACGGCCATCGAGGGCATCTCGCTCTCGATCGCCGAGGGCGAGTTCGTCAGCCTTCTGGGGCCGAGCGGCTGTGGCAAGAGCACGTTTCTGCGGTGTCTCGCCGGTCTCGAAACCATCACCGGCGGATCGCTGACCATCGAAGGCAAGCCGGTCGACGGACCGCCGGAGCGCCTCGGCATGGCGTTCCAGCGCGACGCGCTGCTCGACTGGTACAACGTGCTCGACAACGTGCTGCTGCCGGCCGATTTTCACGGCGAGCGACGCGCCGCTTTTGAGCCGCGTGCGCACGAATTGCTGAAGATGGCCGGACTGACGAGCTTCGCGAAAGCCTATCCGCGCGCGCTGTCGGGCGGCATGCGTCAGCGCGTGGCGATGTGCCGGTCGCTGTTGCTCGATCCGCGATTGTTGCTGATGGACGAGCCGTTCGGCGCGCTCGACGCGCTGACCCGCGACCAGCTCAATGTCGATCTGCATCGCCTCTGGGAGCGCCAGCGCATGACGGTGCTGTTCGTCACCCACAGCATCAGCGAGGCGGTGTTCCTGTCGAGCCGGATCGTGGTGTTCAGCCCGCGCCCCGGCAAGGTGATCGAGGACATCAAGGTCGAGCTGCCGGGCGAGCGCAAGCTGTCGGTGCGCGACAGCGCCGAGTTCGGCCAGTACACCCGTCATATCCGTGGGCTGTTCGAATCCATGGGGCTGCTGCATGACTGATGCTCGCACCGCCGCCTGGATGACGCGGCTCCGCCGCCGCTCCATGCCCTTCATCGGCGCGGCGATCTTCATCGTGCTGTGGGAATTGTTCTGCCAGCTCTATCACGTGCGGCCGGTGCTGCTGCCGCCGCCGTCGTTGATCCTACAGGAGCTGTCGCTGGCGCCGCTGTGGTTCGCGGAGCAGGCGATGTACACGCTCGGCATCACGCTGGCGGGCTTCGCGGTCGCCGCCATTCTCGGCGTTCTGTTCGCGGTGCTGATCACCGAGTGGAAAGTGCTCGACCGGCTGCTGTTCCCGCTGTTCGTCGCGCTCAACAGCGTGCCCAAGGTGGCGCTGGCGCCGCTTTGCATCATCTGGTTCGGCACCGGCGCCGAGCCGAAGATCGCCATCGCCTTCCTGATCGCGGTGTTCGCGGTGGTGATCGATACGATCCTCGGGCTGCGCTCGGTGCCGCCGGATACCATCGATCTCGCCCGCACGCTGCGCGGCTCGCGCTGGAAGGTGCTGACCCGGATCAAGCTTTATTGTGCATTGCCGCACCTGTTCGCGGGACTGAAGGTCGCGATGTCGCTCGCCTTGGTCGGTGCCATCGTCGGCGAGTTCGTCTCGTCGCAGCGTGGCCTCGGCTACGTGATCCTGAGCGCGCAGGGCATGTTCGATACACCGCGCGTGTTCGCGGCGATTACCATCCTGGCGGTGATGGGCGTGGTGCTGATCGAGGCGGTGAGCGTCGCCGAGCGTCTTGCGTTGCCATGGCACCATAGCGCGGAGCGGCCGGCGGGCCACTGATCGCGCTTGTTGCCTGCCGGACGCGCATGATTGCGCGCGAATTGCGCAGCCACGATTTGACAGGTTTTGGATTTTTAATCAGTATAACCTCATATTTCGCGAGCAGGGCTCAAGGATCGAAGAAGACGCATGGTCCGGTACGAAACGGCAGCCGCAACATCAGGCCGTCGATCGCGATGGGGAACGCGATCCCGCCGCTCTGTGCCGCCGTCGCGATAATCGACATCGACGCAACCGCATTCATCCAGGGAGGATCGACATGAAGAGGCGTGCATTTCTGAAATCGGCGGCGGCTGGCGCCGTCACCGCGGCCATCGCCAGCCCGGCGATCGCGCAGACGGCCGGCCAGGTGAACTGGCGCATGACGACGAGCTGGCCGAAGAGCCTCGATACGATCTATGGCTCGGTCGAACTGATGTGCAAGCGCATTGGTGAACTCACCGACGGCAAGTTCAAGGTCACTCCGTTCGCGGGCGGCGAGATCGTCCCGGCGACGCAAGCCATGGACGCGGTGACGAAAAACACGGTCGAATGCGGGCATACGCTGACGACGTTCTATTTTGGCAAGAACCCGGTCTATGCCTTCGATTCTGGCGTCGCCTTCGGCGGTAATACGCGTCAGCAGGCGGCCTGGCTCTATTACGGCGGCGGGCTCGAATTGCTGCGTGAAATCTTCCGCAAGGAGGACGTGCTGAACTTCCCCTGCGGCAACGTCGGCGTGCAGATGGGCGGTTGGTTCCGTAAGGAGATCAAGACCGTCGACGACCTCAAGGGCTTGCGCATGCGCATCGGCGGCCTTGGCGGCACGGTGATGCAGAAGCTCGGCGTCGTGCCGACGCAGATTGCGCCGGGCGATATTTATCCGTCGCTGGAACGCGGCACCATCGACGCCGCGGAATGGATCGGCCCCGCCGACGACGAGAAGCTCGGCTTCGCCAAGGTGGCGAAGTACTACTACACGCCGGGCTGGTGGGAAGGCTCGGCGATGATCACCACGCTGGTCAACGCCAAGGCGTGGGAGGCGCTGTCGCCGTCGTTCAAGGCGGCGTTCGAGACCGCCGCGAACGAGCAGCATCTGCTGATGCAGGCGCGTTATGACGCCGCCAACCCGCCGGCGCTGCGGCGGCTGATCGCCGGCGGCACCGAACTGCGCGCTTTCTCGCAGCCGGTGCTCGAGGCCTGCCACAAGGCGACGGTGGAAACGTTCGACGAATTGTCCGCCAAGAACGCCGATTTCAAGAAGGTCTATGAGCACTGGAAAGCGTTCATGAACCTCTCGAACCAGTGGTTCCGCGTGGCCGAATACCGGCTCGACGCCTTCCGCTACGGCGCGGGTAACTGGTAACATTCGAGGCGCCGGTGCGCGTGACGTGCCGGCGCCTTTTCTTTTGACGATCGAGTCCGGGATGGAAGATCAGGTTAAAGGCCAAAGCTCGGATCAAGGTATCGGCGCGCGCGTGCCGCGCAAGGAAGACGCGCGGCTGATGCGGGGCCGTGGCAACTACGTCTCCGACATTATCCTGCCGAACCAGAGCGAAGTCGCATTCCTGCGCAGTCCGCTGGCACATGCGGTGCTGCGCGGCATCACCAAGCCGCAAGGGCTGGAAGCATCGGTCTATGTCGCTGCCGATCTGGCCGGCGTGAAGCCGATCGAGGCGCCATGCACGGTGCCGAACTACAAGATTTCGGTGCAGCACCCACTCGCGCACGGCAAGGTGCGCTTCGTCGGCGAGCTGGTGGCGATGGCGGTCGCGCCGACGCGCGCCGCGGCGGAAGACATCTGCGAACGGATCGAGGTCGATCTCGACGAGCTTCCGGCGCTGGTGGATGCGCACGAGGCACGGCGCTCGGCGACCCGCGTGCACGATGCGTGGGACGACAATCTTTATCTGACCTTGAATTACGACAACGGGTTCGACGAACACGCGCGCAACGCGCCGGTCGTTGTCGAGCGCGAAATCAACATGTCGCGACAGGCGATGGTGCCGCTGGAAGGCAAGGCCATCGTCGCCGACTGGGATCACCGTGCCGACCAGCTCGTGGTCTATACCTCGACGCAGGTGCCGCATGTGATCCGCATCGGTCTTGCCGAGATGCTCGGCCTCGGCGAAGGCCAGATCCGCGTCATCGCGCCGGATGTCGGCGGCGGCTTCGGCTACAAATGCGTGCTGCAGCCGGAAGAGGTTTGCGTCGCCTGGCTGGCGCTCACCCACAAGCGGCCGTTCCGTTATGTCGAGGATCGGCGCGAGCATCTGATCGCCGGCGCCAACAGCCGCCAGCACAATTACAAGCTGAAAGCCTATGCCGACGAGCGCGGCCGCCTGCTGGCGCTCGACGCGGAAGTGACCATCGACGGCGGCGCCTATTCCAACTGGCCGTTCACGGTGGCGCTGGAGCCGGGACAGGCGACCGGCAATCTGCCGGGGCCTTATGATTTCCGCGGCTACCGCTGCAAGACCTACTGCGTCGCCACCAACAAGCCCGGCTTCCTGCCGTATCGCGGCGTGGCGCGCACCAGCGTCTGTTTCGCCATCGAACTGATGATCGATGCGATTGCGCGCAGGGTCGGCCGAGAGCCGTGGGAGGTGCGCAACGAGAACCTCGTGCAGCCGCAGGCGATGCCGTACAACAACGTGGCGCGCAAGCACTACGACAGCGGCGATTATCCGAAGAGCCTGCTGGCGGTGCGCCAGGACATCGATTTCGACAAGTGGCGCGCGCGTCAGAAGCAGGGCGAGCCGGACGGCCGCCGCATCGGTATCGGTTTCGCGACTTATTGCGAGCAGTCGGCGCACGGCACCAGCGTGTTCGCCGCGTGGGGCCTGCCGCTCATTCCCGGCTACGATCAGGCGACGGTGCGACTGCTGCCGGACGGCAGCCTCGAAGTCCGCGTCGGCATCCACTCGCATGGGCAGGGCATGGAAACGACGCTCGCCCAGATCGCGCACGAAATTCTCGGCGTCGATATTGCCCGCATTCGCGTGGTGCACGGCGACACCGGACAGACGCCGTTCTCGACCGGCACTTATGCCTCGCGCAGCATCGTCATGACCGGCGGCGCGGTGGCCAAGACCTGCGAGGCACTGGTGCCGCGACTGCTGGCGATCGGCGCGCATCTGATGCAATGCGCGTCCAACACCGTGTCGATGATGCCGGGCCGCGTGGTCGGCCCGCAGTCGTCGGTATCGCTGAAGGACATCGCCGAGGCGTGGTATCGCCGGCCGCAACTGTTGCCGCCGGACGTTGATGTGAACGGCCTTGAGGCGACGGTCGGCTATCGGCCGCAGGTCGATACCGGCGTGTTCAGTTATGCCTCGCATGCGGCCGTGGTCGCGGTCGATCCGGAGGTCGGCGACATCGAAATTCTCGACTATGTGATCGCCGAGGATTGCGGGCGCATGGTCAATCCGATGGTGGTCGACGGCCAGACCATGGGCGGCGCGACGCAAGGCATCGGCACGGCCTTGTTCGAGGAAAGCCCTTACGACGCGAACGGCCAGCCGCTGGCCTCGACGTTCATGGATTATCTGTTGCCTGGCCCGACCGAGGTGCCGAAATTCCGCATCCGCCACAGCGAAACGCTGTCGCCTTACACGGCGTTCGGCATCAAGGGCATGGGCGAGGGCGGCGCCATCGCGCCGCCGGCCGTGCTGTTCAATGCCGTCAACGACGCGTTGCGCGGCCTCGGCGTCGAGGTCGCGGAAACGCCGCTGACGCCGCGCCGTCTGCTCGCCGCCATCGAGGGTGCGCGGGCGAAGGAGCCGCAGCCATGAAAGCTCCTGCATTCGATTATCAGCGGCCGCGCGATCTCGCAGCCGCGGCCGCGGTGTTGCGCGGCGCGTCCGGCAACGCCAAGCTCCTGGCCGGCGGTCAATCGCTGCTGCCGATGCTCAATCTCCGCCTCGCGCGACCCGGCATCCTCGTCGATATTTCGCGGATCGAGGAGCTGCGCGGCATCGAGGATCGCGGCGATGCGCTGCGGATCGGCGCGGCCGTCACCCATGCCGAGCTCGAGGACCGTCCTCTCGCCGGCGGCGCGATGCTGCGCGAGGTCGCGCACGGCATCGCCTATCGTTCGGTGCGCAATCGCGGCACCATTGCCGGCAGCATGGCGCACGCGGACCCGGCCGCGGACTGGCCGCTGGCTTTGGCGGTGCTCGGCGCAACGCTCATCGTCGATGGCGCGCAGGGCCGCCGGACAATGCCGGCCGGCGATTTCATGCAGGGGCCGTTCACGACGCGGCTCGCGGACGGAGACATCATCGTCGCCGTCGATGTGCCGAAGCTCTCGCGCGGCGCGCGGTTCGGCTACTACAAGTTCTGCCGCAAGACCGGCGAGTTTCCGGAAGCGAGCGCGGCGGCCGTATTCGATCCGGAGACGAAGCAGGCGCGGCTCTATGTCGGTGCGCTGCCCGGTGCACCGCAGCCGCTCGACGACCTCGCCTACGACATCGCGGAGCACGGCCTGCCGGCGCTGACCGAGGCTGCCGTGGACCGCGCGGTGGCGCAGCTTCCCAATCTCGAGCCGATCGCGCGGCGCATGCAGCGCGCGGCGGTGACGCGCGCCGTCAGACAGGCTTTCGCAGCATGACCAGCATCGCTTTCACCGTGAATGGCAGCCGTGTCGAGGCCGATATCGCGCCACGCACGCATCTTGGCGACTTCCTGCGCGACACGCGCCGGCTGTCCGGCACGCATCTCGGCTGTGAGCACGGCATCTGCGGCGCCTGCACCGTGCTGATCGACGGCAAACCGGCGCGTTCCTGCATCACGCTGGCGGTTGCCTGCGAGGGGCGCGAGATCACCACCATCGAGGGGTTCGACGACGATGCGGTGATGGGTGAATTGCGCGAAGCCTTCACCCGCGAGCACGGACTTCAGTGCGGATTCTGCACGCCGGGCATGCTGATCGCCTCGCGCGATATCGTCATGCGGCTTCCGGGAGCCGACGAGCAGCGCATCCGCGAGGAGCTGTCCGGCAATCTGTGCCGCTGCACCGGCTATGTCGGCATCGTCAATGCGGTCAGCTCGGTGGCGGCGAAGCGTTCGGCGCCGGTGGCGGAGACGGTTGCGCGGCCGGCGCTATCGACGTTCACGCCGCAGCGTCGCGCGGCAACCGCTACGGTGGTGGCCGAGTCAAAGCCCGCGGCCGAGACCGGCGCGCGGCAGGGCTGGACCCAATTCGACGAGACCTTCACCATCCATCAGCCGCGCGACAAGGTCTGGGCGCTGTTCGGCGATATTCCCGCCGTGGCGGACTGTCTGCCCGGCGCGGAGGTTCTGTCGCATGACGAGCGCGCCGTGAAAGGCCGCATGACCGCCAAACTCGGCCCGATTGCCGCGACCTTCGCCGGGTCGGCAGCGATCACGCGCGATCCGCAAACGTGGAGCGGCACGATTGCCGGCGCGGGCAGCGACGGCGGCTCCGGCTCGCGGACGCGCGGCGAGATCGTCTATCGGCTGGAAGACGCGAAGGACGACGCGGCGACACGCGTGGCGGTGACGGTGCTCTACAATCTGCAAGGGCCGCTGGCGCAGTTCTCTCGTTCGTCGATCGCGCAGGAGTTCGGCCGTCACTTGGTCAGCCAGTTCGCGGCCAATCTCAATGCGAAGCTGGGTGGCGCTCCGGTTGCGGGAACCGTCGCATCAGCCGCCGGTTCGCTCAATCTCGGCCAGCTCGTCTGGGCGGTGGTGAAGGCGCAATTCCGCAAGCTGTTCGGCGGCCGGTAAGCCGCCGATCGGTCGGCCTTATTGCAGCGGAATATTCCGGCTCTTGATCACACCGGCCCAGAGCGCCGTTTCACGGCGGATGCGTTCGGCGAATTGCGCCGGCGGTTCCAGAACCACTGTCAGACCTTGCGCCTTCAGCTTGTCCTGAACGGCCGGAGTCGAGAGGATATCCTTCGTCACCGTGAAGATCGCGTCGCGAACGTCGTTTGGCACGGCGCGCGGGGCGAGCAAGCCATACCAGGACGTGACGTCGATCCCGTCGATGCCCGACTCTTTCAGTGTCGGCACGTCGGGGAGTTGGGGGCTGCGTTCCGCCGTGGTCATGGCCAGCGGCACCACGGTCTTGCCCTGCAGCGCCGGAAGCGCGGCGGTGACATTGGTGGCGAGCAGATCGATGTGATCGCCCAGAAGATCGTTCAGCGCTTGCGTCGAGCCGCGATAGGGGACATGCAGCAGGTCGATGCCGGCTTTTTCCTTGAGCAATTCCATCGCCAGATGCAACTGGCTGCCGACGCCGGGCGAGCCGTAGGAGATCTTGCGGGTCTTGGCGAGCGCGATCAGGTCGGCGATGGTTTTCACGCCGAGCTTCGGCGAGGCGATGATGATGTTCGGCGCGCTGGCCAGCAGCGTGATCGGCGCGAAATCGCGCTCGACGTCGAACGACAGGCTCTTCATCAATGTCGGATTGATGGTGAGATTGCCGGCCGGGATCAGCAGCAGCGTCGTTCCATCCGGCGCGGCCTTGCGCACGAAGTCGATGCCGATATTGCCGGCGCCGCCGGTCTTGTTCTCGACGGTGGCAGCATGGCCGCTGCGCGTCTGATAGTCCTGCGCCAGCAACCGGCCGAGCACATCGACCGGTCCGCCGGCGCTGAACGGAACGATCAGCGTCAGGGGTTTCTGCGGAAAGGCAGCCGGCACGCTTTGCGCAAATGCGACGCGCGAAAAAGCCGTGCAGGCCAGCGCCGCGGTGAAGCCGCGGCGCGTCAGATGGTGTGCCGTCATATCCTGTTGCTTCCCGCGATCAGAGCTTGTTGGCCGCAGCCAGATCGGCGAGCTGTTTGCGCGCCTGCTGCGCCAGATAGCGGCGCAGGCGGATCACGCCGGCGTCGTGCTGGTACAGCATCTCGAACTTTTCCAGGCCGGGCTTGAGGCCGGCGAGGATCGTGCGATCCTGTTCCAGCACGTCCCAGTGACGCGGCTCGAGATTGGTCTTGTAGAGGAAGCGCCAGGTGTCGCGCTGCCAGCCCTCGACCTTGCGCACGCGCCAGAAGAACACGGCCATGCGATCCTCGTCGATCGGTGTCGCGAAGCCGACGATGGCGAAGTTGCCGCCCGGACCGCCCGACGGCGGATAGGGGATTTCGAGTCGGACATAGAGCGCACCGTCATCGACCAGTTCGCTCCAGTCGAAGTTGACGTCGCGCTGGCCTTCCTTCTCGAAGAAGAAGCCCTTGGGCGTGTCGCGGGTGACGAAGTGCGCCTGCGTGTCGCCCTGATACATGGTGTGGGAATTCGCATGCAGGAACGTGCCGTGCATGGGATCCATCAGGTTATCGTAGCAATAGCGCCACGGGGCTTCCCAGTCCGCATAGCAGAGGAAGTGCGAGTGTTCCGGCGCGGCGAGCTGTTCCGGCGGCACGAACTCGGGTGCCTCCTCGTGCAAGGCGTCGCCGAACCAGACGAAGATCGCCCCGGCGATGTCGCGCGCCGGATAGGTCTTCACGGCTTTCTTGCCTTCGAGCGGGCAGCCCGGCTGGCCCGGCACGTTGAGTACGGTGCCGTCGGGACCGACTTCGACGCCGTGATAGTTGCAGCGCAGCCGGTAGCCTTCATTGATGCCGCGCGACAGCGGCACCGCGCGATGCGGGCAGCGGTCCGCCTGCACATGGATTTCGCCGGCCGCGTCGCGCCAGAGCACCAGCGCCTCGCCCATGCGGGTGAGGCCGAGCGGCTTGCCGCCAGTTTCAACAAAACGAGAGGGCAGAATCGGCCACCAGCGATTGCGCAGGCCGGTGCGCAGATAGGCTTGCACCTGCTGATCGGTCGGGCCGGTTGCGCCGGTGGTGCGGGGACGTTCGAGGGTCGTCACGCTTGCGGGGGTCATGGCTCAGGCTCCGGTTCTCAGGCGCCAAGTTCGCGCATCAATGCAGTGAAATTCTCTTCGGTCCAGGCGCCGCCCGATGGCGGTCGCACGCGGGACGCATTCAGGCCGGCGACGACTTCGTCGAGCTCGCGCGCGCCCTTGCTGAACACGCCCTCGATCGCGTTGGCGAGTTCCTGCTGCCATGCCGTCGGCTCGCCGTCGCGAGTCTGGCGGGGGGTGAGATAAGGATATTGATAGTCGCTCATGTTATTTTCTCCCGTAGCGAGCCTACCGATATTCGAGCCTGCCGATACTTAAGACCGCGCGTGAATTCCACGCCGGATGTCGGTGTCGGCTAGGGCTCCGTTCTTCGCCCGCCGTGGCCGA
Organism: Pseudolabrys sp.; assembly: GCA_019635575.1. Lineage (GTDB taxonomy): Bacteria > Pseudomonadota > Alphaproteobacteria > Rhizobiales > Xanthobacteraceae > Pseudolabrys. The sequence continues at coordinate 11,688 of JAHBZF010000017.1, forward strand.
TGACCGCGACGGCTTCGATTTCGACCAGCAAGTCAGGGTTGACCAGCGACGACACGCCGACCAATGTCGAGCACGGCATCGGCTCGGCGAAGACTTCGCGGCGTGCGGCACTGACATCTGCCCGGCGGCTCATGTCGCACAGATAGACGTTCAATTTCACAACATCGTTTGCGCTGCCGCCAGCCGCTTTGATCAGGATCAAGACCCGGCGCAGCGCCTCGCGGCTCTGTTCCAATACCGAATTACCGCCGACCGCGCCTTGCGGCGTTCCGGCATGTTGGCCGGAGACGTGAATCGTATCGCCGACCACGAGGCAGTTCGAATACAGGCCGGGTGGCGGCTCTGGCACGTCCGGCGCGCGGACAGGTCGGATCGAACGGGCGGTCATGGCGCTTTCCCGGCGGCGTCGAGCGCGGCAAGCTGGCGCGATGCTTCCTGTGCCAGATAGCGGCGCAGGCGGATCACGCCGGCGTCATGCTGGTAAAGCATTTCATGCTTCTCGATGCCGGGCTGGCAACCTTCGAGGATTTCGCGATCCTGCTCCAACACCGCCCAATGGCGCTCTTCGATTTTGGTGCGATAGAGAAAACGCCAGGTGTCGCGTTGCCAGCCTTCGACCTTCCGCACACGCCAGAAGAAAGCGGCCGTATGCTTGTCGTCGATCGGCGTGCCGAACGAAATGATGGCGAAGTTGCCGCCTGGGCCGGCTGATGGTGGATAGGGGATTTCAAGGCGAACATACAGTGCGTGGTCGTCGACCAGTTCGCTCCAGTCAAAGTTGACGTCGCGCTGGTCGGATTTCTCAAAGAAAAATCCGGTCGGCGTGTCGCGCGTGACGAAGTGGGCCTTGGTGTCGCCCGTATACATGGTGTGGGAGTTGGCATGCAGGAACGTGCCGTGCATGGGGTCCATGTTGTTGTCGTAGAGGAACCGCCAATGGGTCTCCCAGTCTGCATAGCAGAGGATGCGGGAGTAATCGTCATGCACGAGCTGCGGCGGCGGCTTAAGCGCGGCCGGTTCTTCGTGCAGCGCATCGCCGAACCAGACAAAGATTGCATCGGCGATCTCACGGGCGGGGTAGGTCTTGACCGCTTTCTTGCCTTCGAGCGGGCATCCCGGCTGGCCGGGGACTTTCAGCACGGTTCCGTCCGGGCCGACTTCGACGCCGTGATAGTTGCAACGAATACGGTCGCCTTCGTTGATGCCGCGTGACAGCGGTACGGCACGATGCGGACAGCGATCGGTCTGAACGTGGATGCTCCCCGAGGAGTCGCGCCACAATAGCAGCGGCTCACCGAGACGAGTGATGCCAAGCGGCTTTCCGCCGGTTTCGACGAAGCGCGACGGAAGGATCGGCCACCAGCGATTGCGCAAGCCGGTGCGAAGATAATGCTGAACGGCCTGATCGCCGGGAGCGTTGCCGGCGGCAGCGATGCGCGGACGGACGACAGCGGCTTGTGTCATGGCGTACCCTCTCTTTTATGCATCGAGATCGCGCATCAACTTCGTATATTTGTCGGCAGTCCAGGCGCCACCGTCGAGTGGCCGCACACGTGAGGCATTCAAGCCATCAATCAGCTCGTCGAGAGTCTGCGCGCCTTTGGCAAAGATGCTTTCGATGGCTGATGCGAGTTCCATTTGCCACTGCGTCGGCTCTTGCCGGCGCGATTGATGCGGGCTGAGATAAGGATAGTCGTAGCTCATGTCTGCCGGCCCTTTTTCGCTTGCCATTCCCGCTTCAGGCGCTCGCGCACCGGCACAAAATCATAAGTCGGAAAGAATTCGGTCGAGAACACGCCCCACGCGCTGCGTTCAATCTCGATATTGATGATGTTGAGCAACCGCGGCGGGAACCGCAGTGTCACGATCTGGCCGACACCCATCGCGACGGTCCAGCTCACGATCTCGCAGCCTTCGGGTGGAAACCGATCCCACCAGGCACGGTCGGCGAGCTTGCCCTGGATCTGATCGATGTTCTGCGACTGGTCATGTTTGAGGAAAATCGTCAGCATGATCTTTTCTTCATCAGCCATCGTTTTTCCTCCCAATGTCACTCAAACCCGGCTTGGACAGGCTATTCGATTCATTCGTCAACAGTCGGCTTGTCGCCGATGGTAATCTTCATCAGGTCACGGCCGACCTGCAGCGGTCCGTCATAGACGGCGCGCGTCCGTGCCACGAGATCGTCCACGGTCGCCCCGCCATTGAGGCCGATATGGCTGTAGACGGCGAGCTTCGGCCGCGCCTCCTTGAACACGCGCGCCGCGTCTTCCGGCGCGGAAAGGTGCTGCAGGATCGCGTTGTAGGCCGGAATTTTCTTCAGCAGGTCGTCGGGGATCACCGTGACGCAATGAACCAGCAGATCCGCGCCCTTGGCTTGCGCGACGACCTCGGGACTGTAGCGGGTATCGCCCGACAGCACGACGACATGGCCGTTGTACTCGATCCTGTAGCCGTAGGATGGCGTCACCAGCTTGCCGTGGTCGTTGTTGAATGCGGTGACTTTCACGCCGCCGGCCTCGTAGACGACGCCGGGTGCACTCTCGTGCACATCGAACGCGATGCCTTCCGGCGGGTCGTGCTCGTCCTCGCCGCGGATTTCGATGTCGCGGCTGAATGCGTCGGTCAGGCCCTTGGTGAGCTTGGCGATGCCGGGCGGCCCATAGAGCGCAAACTTCTGATTACGCTGGCCGTAGGGCGGACGCAGCCATCCGGTCAGCCACAGATCGGGCAGGCCGTTGAGATGGTCGGAATGAAAATGCGTCAGGAAATGCGCGTTGATCTTGCCGAACGGAATGCGCAGTTGCGCAAGGCGGATGGTGACGCCGCGGCCGAAGTCGAACACCAGTTTCTGGTCCCCCGCTTCGATCAGCGTGCTGGGGCCGAAGCGCTCGGCGGAGGGCACCGGCGTTCCGGTGCCGAGCAGGGTGACGCGGAAGGGGCCATCGGCGGCCGATGCCGTCACGGCCGTGAGCGGCGCCAAAGCCAATGCCGCGAGCGCAGTCGCCATGCTCCAGCGCAGCAGGGATCGGCGGTTGGGGTTCATCTGCGCGCTGGTGTGTTTCTGCATCATCGTTGCCTCTCAAATGTCCAGCACCAGCCGCGCGCCTTTGGCCCGCGACACGCAGGTCATCATGGTCTGGTTGGCGGCGCGCTCCGACGACGACAGGATGCTGTCGCGGTGGTCGACCTCGCCGTCGATCACACGCACCTCGCAGGTGCCGCAGATGCCCTGCTGGCACGAGCAAGGGATTGGGATGCCGGCGTCGTTGAGCGCTTCCAGCACTGTTTTCTCCGGCGGAACGGCAACGGTAATGCCGGTCTGTTCGCATACGACATCGAAACTGCCGGAAACTTCATCGGCAGGGCGGCTGCGTGGCGTGAACCATTCGAAGCGCACCGTATCGGCCGGCCACGCGGCGGTCGCTTCCTCGACCGCTGTCATCAATCCTTCGGGGCCGCAGCAATAGACCACGGTGTTTTCTTCGACCGGGCCGAGCCGCTGCTGCACGTCGAGCCGCGTCCCGGCTTGCGAACTGTGCAGCGACAGGTTGCCGCCGAGCGCGCGGATTTCGTCGAGGAACGGCGCGTCCGCATCCCGCTTGTTGCAGTAGAGCAGCGTCCACGGCTTGTTGCGGGCGCTCGCCGCCTGCATCATCGGAATGAGCGGCGTGACGCCGATGCCGCCCGCGACGAACAGATAACGGTCGGCATCGATCAACGGAAAATTGTTGCGCGGCGTACTGATCTTGAGGATTTCGCCGGGCCGCAGCTTGCGGTGCACGAACTGCGACGACTGCCCGCCGCTCACCGAGCGGATGCCGACGCGGTAGCGCGACGTATCGCTGGGATCGCCGCATAGCGAGTATTGCCGCATGATGCCGCCGGGCAGATGCAGGTCCACATGCGCGCCCGGCTCGAACGGCGGCAGCGGTTTGCCGTTGGTCGGCGCCAGTTCGAGCGACAGCACGCCCGGCGCTTCGTAGCGCAGCGCCCGCACGATCACTTCGTGCATGTCGGGTGTGGCGCGGCCCGCTTCCGGTTTGGTCAGTTCGGCGACGTCGTTCGCCATATCCGTTGGTCCTCTTACGCCGTCAGCCCGGCCCACGGATGGGGCTGGCTGCTGAGATCGCAATAGATCGACTTCTGCGCCATCCAGGCGCGGATGCCTTCGCGGCCTTTCTCGCGACCGAGGCCGGAGTCCTTGACGCCGCCGAACGGCGTCGAGATCGAGAACTGCTTGTAGGTGTTGATCCACACCGTGCCGGATTCGATGCCGCGCGCGACGCGCCACGCTTTCGGGAAGTCGCGGGTATAGATGCCGCAGGCGAGCCCGTAGGTATTGTCGTTGCCCTGGCGGATCACGTCCGCTTCCGTGTCGAACGGCAGCACGGCCAGCACCGGGCCGAATACTTCGTCGCGGCACAGACGGCTTTCGTTGTCGAGACCGGCGATAATGGTCGGCCGGTAATAAGTGCCGCCGGCATAGTCGCTACCGCCCGGCCGCTCGCCGCCGGTGAGCACCGTGCCGCCGTCCTCGCGGGCGCGCGTCACATGGCCTTCCACCTCGTCGCGATGGCGCGGGCGGATCAGCGGCGCCACCTGCGTCGTCTTTTCGAACGGATGCCCGATGCGCAGCCGTTCGGTGGCGGCAACGAGCTTCTTGACGAAGGTGTCGTAGATGCTGCGCTCGACGAACAGACGCGAGCCGGCGATGCAGGACTGGCCGGTCGAGGAAAACACGCCGAACATCACGCCGGCGCAGGCGACATCGAGGTCGGCGTCGGCGAAGACGATGGTCGGCGACTTGCCGCCGAGTTCGAGCGAGACCGGCATCAGCTTTTCCGCGGCCTTGCGGGCGATGTCGCGGCCGGTTTCGGTGCCTCCGGTGAACGACACTTTCTTGATGGCCGGATGCGTGACGAGACGTTCGCCGACGATTGATCCCGCGCCCGGCAGCGTCGAGAACAGGCCGGGCGGCAGGCCGGCGGCTTCGATCACGCGCGCCAGTTCGAGGCAGACCAGTGGGCTCCACGACGACGGCTTGAGCAGCACGGCATTGCCGGCGGCGAGCGCCGGCGCGATCTTCTGCGCGTCGGAGGCGATTGGCGAATTCCACGGCGTGATCGCCGCGGTGACGCCGAGCGGCTCATACACCGACATGGTGAGGTAGTTGCCGCGCGACGGCGTCAAGGCATCTTCCGTCGTCTCCAGCGTCGCCGCCATGTAGCGGAACGTGCCGGCGGCGCTCAGCGCCAGCGCGCGCGTTTCGGTCAGCGTCTTGCCGGTGTCGCGCGACTGCACATGCGAGATGCGGTCGGCATTCTGCGCGATGCCGTCGGCGATACGGTAGAGATAGGCCGCACGTTCATGCGGCAGCAGCTTGCGCCACGCCGGATCGTTCGCTGCGTCCTGCGCGCGCTCGATGGCAAGATCGACGTCTTCCAGCGAAGCACCGGCGAGGTTGGCGTTGAGCGAGCCATCGGCCGGGAAATTCGACGCGATGTCCGCGCCGCGACCGCGGCGCCATTCGCCGCCGATATACAATTTGTCCTGAGGCGTGACGGCTTGGTCCATCAGACGCTCCTTAACGCGATACGAGGGTCAGGTCGGCTTGCCGGCAGCGCCGGCCGGCGGACCGGCGAAGCTGTGGCTGAACGGACCAATGGCAACCATGTCGATTTCGATCAGACGCGGGCCGCGCGTCTTGAGCGCGCGGTCGAACACGGCGTCGAAATCCTCGATCTTGCCGATTTTCTCGTGCGGCAGTCCGACCGACTGGCACACCAGCGAGAAATCCGGCGTCAGGATGTTGGAATAAACGTGACGGCTGCCGTATTGCGCGTCCTGGATGTTGCGGATCACGCCGTAGCCGCGGTCGTTCATCAGCAGGAACACGATGTCGGCTTCGCTTTCCACCGCGGTGGCGAATTCGCCGATCATGAGCTGCGAGCCGCCGTCGCCGAGCAGCGTGACGGTCTTTGCCGTATTGGCGGTCATGGCAGCGCCGATGCCCATGGCGATGCCCTGGCCGATACCGCCGCCGAGCGCATGCACGCCGAGATGCGGCGCGGCCAGCCGCACGTCGCGATTGCCGAACGTGCTGTTGGAGATGGTGACGTCGCGCACCCACGGATGGGCACCGGCCTGCACGCGACGGCTCACCGTCGCCGCCATCGCGATGTAGGGGCCGAGATTTTTGCGCAAGGCCGCTTCGGAAGCTTCGCGCGCCGGCTGGATCGCCTTGAGGAAGCCGGCGTCGGTGTCGAGGGTCTGCGGCAGGCGCGCCAGCAATCCTTCAAGCGCGAGTTGCGCGTCGGCGGCGATGAACATCTCGACCGGATAGTTGCGGCCGCCTTGCGACGGATCGGCATCGATCTGCACGATCGGCGGCAGCTTCATGCGGTTGTTGTGGGTTTCGTTGCCGCGCAGCCGCGAGCCGACGACGATCATCAGGTCGGCGCGGGCATAAAGAGCCTCTGCCTCCTTCGTCATGTTGAAGGCGCCGAGATTGCGCGGGTGGCCTTCCGGCACCGCGGCGCGGCCGTTGGTGCTGGTGACGGCGGCAAAGCCACGCTCCACCAGCGCTGTCGCAGCGTCAGCCGCGCCACGCGCGCCGCCGCCGAGCCAGAGCATCGGCCGCTTCGCCTTGCGCACGCGCGCGGCCAGTGCATCGAGATGCGCGGCGTCGGGCGCGCGGCGCGGAATTTCCGGCATGCCGGGGAGGGCGCGCGCGGGCACCATCACGCGCTGCACGTCGACGGGGATTTCCAGCGTCACCGGGCCGGTCGGCGCGGTGAGGGCCTGAACCGCTGCATCCACCAGGGTGTCGATGGCGCTGCACGGCTCCCAGATGCGCAGATAGCTTTTGCTGATCGCCTTGAGCATATCCGGCTGGCGCGGAACGTCATGGATCGCGGCGCGATCACGATCGACGAATTCGCGGTCGACCTGGGTGGTGATGTGCAGCACCGGCGAGCCGGCGGTGAGCGCCTCGACCTGCGATCCGGCGGCGTTGCCGGCGGCGGTCCCGGTCGAGGTGATGCAGACGCCGAGCGAGCGCGACACGCGCGCATAAGCGTCCGCCATGTTCATGGCGCCGGCTTCGCCACGCGCCGGGACGAAGCGGATGCGTCCTTGCCGGGCGATGGCGTCGAGGATCGGCATGTTGTGGATCGAGATCACGCCGAACGCCGTGGTCACGCCGAGATCGGCCAGCGCGCGTGCGATGGCGTCGCCCACGGTTTCCTCGACGGGAAGATTGGTTGCCTGCACCTTTGTCGAACCGTGGGTGGCAGAAGCGACTGAGATGTTCATCGGGATATCCAATCTTCAGATATGACGCGAGACGCCGCCGGAGATTTCGAGGCTGGCGCCATTGATGTAGCTGGCGGCCGGGGAGCCGAGGAAGATGATCGCCTTGGCGGCTTCCTCGGGCTGGCCCAACCGGCCGAGCGGAATGTGCTTCTGGAAGGCGAGGGAGGCGAACCAGTCATCGCGCGACTGACTCTTGTCGGTGCGTGCCTCGAAACGGCGCTGCCATTGCCCGGAATCGACGAGGCCGAGCAGCACCGTATTGACGCGAATGCGTGGCGCGAATTCCGTGGCGAGCGACTTGAGCAGGTTCTGCACGCCGGCGCGCGCCGCCGAGGTGCAGACCATATGCGGCTCGGGCTGGACCGACAGCAGCGAATTGACGCCAACAATCGCCGGCGCGTCGCTTTTCTCGAGCAGCGATCGGAACGCACGGATCGGCAGGATCTGGCTGAAGAATTTCAGCTCTAACTCGTCGCGCCATTGCTGGTCGCTGGTGTCGCCGAAGGTCGAGACGCGGCCCTGGCCGGCATTATTGACGAGCAGGTCGATGTGACCGTCGCCCCAGGCGGCAACCTTGTCGGCAAAAGCTTTCACGGCGGCGGCATCGAGCACGTCGCAGCGCACGACCAGCAGCTTGTCGCTGTTGCCAAGCTGGGATTTGGCGGTGGCGAGGCGCGCCTCGTCCCGGCCGCAAATAGCGACCCGTGCGCCATCGGCGAGCAACAGGCGGGCGGTGGCGAGGCCAATGCCGGAGCTGCCTCCGGTGACGACGACGATGCGATTTTTCAGTCCAAGGTCCACGGTGTATCCTTCACCCTGCTGCGCGCGTTGTGCCGTTCGGCAGGCCCTTGTCCGGCCCGTGCCATCCCAGCCGCTGCGAAATGTCATGCGCCGCATTCTTGATGCCGGCAGCGATCTGCGAGCGCCGGGCGGCGCCGGCGAAATCGGCGCTGAGGCCGGTGACATTCAGCGCGGCCACCGGCGTGCCGGTGGCATCGAACACTGCCGCGGCAACGGAACTGATGCCGGCTTCGAAGTTGCCGTCGCTCCAGGCGAGACCGGCGGCGCGATCCGCCGAAATCTGCGCATGCAATTGCGACGGCGTGACGGCGGTATGCGCGGTCACGGGTTTGAGCACCGTGTCGGCATAGAGCGCATCCACCCGCGCCGGCGGCAGATAGGCGAGAATGATGCGGCCCATATTGGTCGCGTGCGCGGGCAGGCGGCTGCCGATCCGGATATTGCTGGTCAGCACGTGGTTCGGTACGCGGCGCACCAGGTAGACGACTTCCGCGCCGTCGAGGACGCCGAGATGTGCCGACAGGCGCAGCGAATCCGCAAGCCGCGTCAGCACCGGCACCGAGGTCTGCACCAGATCCTCGGAGAAGAACGCCTGCGCGGTCAGCCCGATCAGGCCCACACCGATGCGCCAGCCCTTGCCTTCGCCCAGCGGCTCGATGAAGCGTTCGCTTTCCAGAGCGTGCAGCAACCGCAACAGCGTGGTGCGGTTGATGCCGAGCTGCCGCGCGCTGCGCGACATATTGGTAACCGGGTCGCCTTCGGCGATGTGCCGCAGCAGGCGCGCCGCGCGTTGCACCGGCGGTGAGCCGTAAAGCTGCTGGCTGGTGTCGTCGTCGACCGGTTCGTCTGTCTTAGACATGGACAGCATCCTCGAACAACGGGGCGAGAAGGGTTGCGACCGCTTGCGGCGCTTCCTGCGGCAGGGCGTGGCCGGCATCGTCGATCAGATGGAAACGGCTGCCGGAGAGCGCCGCATGGGCTTGCCGCGCATTGTCCGGCGGGGTGATGACGTCCTGCGCGCCGACCGCGACCAGCGCCGGCGCCTTGATGTGACGCGCATCGGCGAGAAGGTCGCCGCGGCCGAGAGCCTGCACCGCCTGCGCGTATCCGGCGGGATCGACAGCCGCCATGGCATCCTCGACCGCCTGCGCGATCTCCGGCTTGCGCTCTGGCTGATAGACCAGCCGATGCGCCCGCGCTTTCGCGAAGTCCGCGGGGCCGAGCTTTTTAAGATCGTCGATGCGCGCCTGCACCTTCGCCGGCAGTGCTTCGCCGGGGGCGACGCGATAGCCGAGCGCCGGCGACAGCAACGCGAGCGCATTGACGCGGCCGGCATGATGCGCGGCGAAGCTCGCCGCGAACAAGGCGCCCAGCGAATGGCCGACCAGCACGACACGGTCGAGGCGCAGCCGGTCGAGGAGCCCGGCGAGGGCATCGGCGTAATCACGCGGCGCCGGTGTCGGGTTATCGAGCGGCCGCGAGCCGCCGTAACCCGGCGCGTCCCAGGCGATGACATCGACATCGTTCGGCAGGGCCGCCATCAAGGCCGCGAAACTTTGTCCGCGGCTGCCGATACCGTGCAGCAGCATCAGCGGCGTCGCCGTCCGTCCGCGCCGCCGCCACAGGCGAAGCCCGGCGGATTCGGAGCGTTCCAGTGCGGCGATGGTGGCCGTTGCGGTCATAGGCCGGTGCTACGGGTTGGCGGTTGGAGGTGCGTCGAGCGCGCGCGGCACATAGTGCAGAACGCGGGTTTCGATGCTGGTCACGGCCCAGTACATGACGATGCCGATGATCGTGAGCAGGATGATGGCGTCGAACACCATGGCTGTATTGGCCTGGCCCTGACCGAAACTGATGAGATAGCCGAGCCCGATCTCGCCGCCGACCAGTTCGCCGACGGTGATGCCGATGACGGCGAGCGTCGCGCCGATGCGCAGGCCCGCCAGCAGGTTCGGCATCGAGAACGGCACCATGATCTTCCAGAAGATCTTGCTACGGCTCATGTTGTAGGCGCGCGCGAGGTTGATCATGTCGCGATCCATCACGCGCATCGCCTGCAGCACGTTGACGAGGATCGGGAAGAACACGACGAGGATCGTGACGATCAGCTTGGGCCAGGCGTTGTAACCGAACCAGAGAATGAACAGCGGGGCGAACGCCACCTTCGGCGCGATCTGCAGCGCCAGAATGTAGGGGGACAGCACCTTTTCCCAGGTCGGCAGCAGGCCCAGCGCATAACCGGAGACCGCGCCGAGCAGGCCGCCCAGGATGAAGCCGAGGATCGACATCGATGCGGTTGAGATGAAGTGGGTCAGCAGGTTTTCCTGCTGCCACATGCGCACGAATTCCGCGCCGAGTTCGCTGACGCGCGGAATGATGTATTTCGGGACGCCGAACAGCGGTGGAAGATACTGCCAGGCGACGAGGACGACGACGGCGAGCGCGAGGCTCGCCGCCGGCGCTGCGTAGCCGCCGGTCCAGGATGTGCGCGCCGGCGCTTCACGCGGAGGCGTGGAACGTTCGGCAGGAGTGGTGGCCTGGTCCGTCATCGCTGGCTCCGTTTGTTCAGCTCACGAACTGGTTGGTGTAGAGGTCTTCGATCGGAACCGCGCTCTGAATGATCTGGTTCTCGACGTAGAATTTCTGCACCGTCTTCAGCCGTTCCGGATCGAACTTGCCGAGCGCCGAGGCCGGCTCGGTCGCATAGACCTGCGTCACATAGCGGCGCAGGATGCGCTCCATGTCCTTTTCCTTGCCGGCATGCTGCGGAACGGCGGCGACGAAGTCGCGCGCGGCGGCAGCCGGATCGGCCATGCAATCGCGCACGGCCTGCATCACCGCCTTGACGAAGCCGCCGACAGCCGCCGGGCGCTCCTTGATCATCTTGTCGGAGGAGAGGATCGCCTGCGCCATCACCGGGAAGATCTTTTCGACCGGGTAGTAATCGAGCGCCACGCCGGCCTGTTCGATCGTGTCGGCCCATTCCGGGGTTGCCATGATGCCGTCGAGCGACTTCGCGATCATGAGCTGGGTCACGCCGGCGGGGCCGACTGCCTGCACTTCGAGATCCGAGCGCTTCAGACCTGTCGCGGCGAGCACGGCGAGCAGCGCGTAATAGCCGGTGTCCTGATAGCCGATCACGCCGAGCTTCTTGCCGCGCAACTCGTTGAGCGACTTGATGTTGCTTTCCTTGCGGGTGACGAGCTGGAACAGCGGATGCGAACCGAGCTGTGCGACGGCGCGAACCGGAAGATCGTTCGGCCGCACGATCATCGAGGTCTCACCGAGGCCGCCGCCGAGATCGGCGTTGCCGACGCCGACCTGCTTGGCGACATCGGCGCCGCCGCGGCCGGTCTGGAACGTCACTTCGAGATTGTTCTTCGTGTAGTAGCCGCGCTTCATGGCGATGTGGAACGGCATGAAGGCCGGCAGGAACGAGGGCGCCGGAAACAGATACGTCACCTTTTCCGGAGCGGCGAAAGCCGGCCGGAACGCCGCGGTGGCCATCAGGCCGCCCAGTGCCGCGCGTCGTGAAATCCTCATGTCAGTGTCTCCCCTTTGTTAAAGGTCCGAACGCGGCGAGGCGTCGGCCCGTTGCGAAAACGAACGAATGGCGTCGCGGTTACGCAGGCTCCGCGATCCGTTGATAAAAGCGATCGACATCACGCTGCGCGGTCTCGCGCATGCGAGCATCGCGGGTGTCCCGGCTCGACCCATCCTCGGCGGCGCCGGCTTCGCCGACACGACGCGATGCGTCCTGCACGAATTTGCAGCGCTCGAAGCGGCGCGCGCTGAACTGCTCCAGCACCGCAGGAAGGTCGGTGGCGCCGTCGAGCATATCGGCGAGAATAACGCCGTCTTCCAGCGCCATCGCTCCGCCTTGTCCCATGAAGGGCGACGAGGAATGCGCGGCGTCGCCGATCAGCAGGACGCGGCCACGATTCCAGGGCAGAGGCAGATGGACCTCTTCGACCGAGGTATAAAAGACGTTCTTGCTGTCGTCGATTTCGGCGAGCAGAGCGGCTGCAGGGCCGGCGAACGCCGCGAATTTGCGGCGCATTTCGGCGGCCCAGTTTTCGCGCGGATAGAACGGCTTGCCGGGCTCGCGCGTGGTTCCGAACATATAGAGTTCGTCGCGGCTGGTCGGCATGATGCCGAGCCGGGTGCCGGTCCCCATCATCATGATCTTGGTATCGATGCTGGCGGGCTTCGCGTGGGTGCTGCGCCAGACGCCGAACCCGGTATAGACGGGCTCGATCGCGCCGAAGAGATGCGTGCGGATCTGCGAGCGGATGCCATCGGCGCCGATCAGCACATCCGCCGTGAGCGTTGTCCCGTCGGAGAGGGTCAGGATGACCGGCCGACGCGGGTCGGTGTCGTCGATAGCCGTGATCGTCACACCGAGGCGGACATCGACGCCGAGTTGCTCGACAGCTCCGGCCAGCACGCGATGCAGTTCGACGCGGCGCATGCCGACAATGGCCGGGACGTGTGCGTTGCCGCGCGGATAGACGGTGTGGGTAATCGTGCTGCCGTCTTCCGACAGATAGAGATTGCCACCGTCCGGGCTGACCCAGCCGCTGGCGCAGATATCATCGAGCACGCCAAGCTGGTCGAGCGCCATCAAGCCGTTGCAATAGATGAAGATGCCCGAACTGGCCGGGGTCCAGCGGTTTTCGCGCTCGATCAGCGTGACCGGGATGTGGCGGCGCGCCAGCGCGATCGACAGCGCCGATCCCGCTATGCCTCCGCCGACAATCACGACCCGGTTCAACATCAACAACGTCCTCTGCAGCGCGGGCTGCGATTATGCGTCGAGACGATCTTCGATATGCAGCGCATGGAACAGATGCGCGACGATTTCGCTGGCGCGCTGCGTGGCGACGCGGGCGATCGGATTGTCGCGATCGGGCAGGCCGACGTCGATTTCCTCGACGATGCGGCCGGGGCCGTCGCTCATGACGAGAATCCGATCCGACATCGCCACCGCCTCCGACAGATCGTGCGTGATCAGCAGCGCGGTGAGCCCGGAGCTGACGATGGTTTCGGCGAAGCTCTTTTGCAGCACCAGCTTGGTTTGCGCATCGAGCGCGGAGAACGGCTCATCGAGCAGCACGACATCGGGCTCGATCGCCAGCGTGCGCGCCAGCGCCGCGCGCTGCCGCTGCCCGCCGGAAATCTGATAGGGGTAACGGTCGGCGAATTCGGTGAGCCGGCAGCGTTTGAGTTCGCGCATGGCGCGCTCGCGCCGCTCGGCCGCGCTCAGATTGCGCGCCTCCAGGCCGAATTCGACATTGTGCAACACGGTCCGCCACGGCAGCAGCAGGTCTTTCTGCAGCATGAAGCCGACGCTGGAATTGGGGCCGGAGACTTCCACGCCGTGCAGCGACACCGTGCCCTCGCTCGGCCGATCGAGGCCAGCGACGAGATTGAGCAGGGTGCTCTTGCCGCAGCCGGAGGGGCCGACGATCGAGACGAACTCGCCCTGATTGACGTCAAAGCTGAGGTTTCGGACGGCGGTGAAAGGCGGGGCGCCTGGCGTGCGGTTTGGAAAACGCCGCGCGACATCTTCCAGTTTGAGGACGTTGGAGGCTTCTGTCATCACAGCTTCCATCTCTTAAATCGTTCAAATATGAACGAAGAGTTCGTCGTATAGACAGATTAGAGCGACTCCGAGCAAGGAGTCAACCCGCCTCATCAGGGCGAAATTGGCAGCGGCATGCGGTGGACATTGCCAGCAAGCATTGTGGCATCGCAGCAAAATCAATTTGCAATGCAGGGCGCGCATTGCTGGCGAGCATGAGCCCGCTTCACGCTTGCTGACGTATGTTTTATATGATATACAGAGTTTTATTACCCAAACATAATTGTTGTCGGGTCAATCGGGAATGTCCAACGCAAACGGCATCGCAAGTGCGAAAACCGCTACCGATCAACCTCAAGCTGCGGGTGCGCCGCTGCGCGGCGCGGTGGATGAGCGTTACCTTGTTCCGGCGCTGATCCGTGGCCTGGAAATCCTGCAAACGATGTCCGGCGAGCGGCGCAAATTCACGCTGACGGAAGTCGCGGCGTCGCTTGGTGTCACCCGTTCCTCGGCCTATCGGCTGCTCTATACGCTCGGTCATCTCGGCTTCGTCGATTACGACGCGGATCAGAAAAGCTATTCGCTCGGGTCGCAGGTGCTGCGGCTCGGCTATGGCTATCTCGCCTCGCGCGATCTTGTTGAGGTCGCGATGCCGCACCTGATACGGCTGCGGGACCGGACCGGCTGGTCCGCGCATCTCGGCGAACTCCACGGTCGCGATGTGGTCTATCTGGCGCGGGTTGCGACGCGGCGCTCGATCGCGAGCACGGTGCATGTCGGCACGCGCTTGCCTGCGCGGACCACGACCATGGGTCGGGTGTTGCTGTCGGGGTTGCGCGATCACGATCTGCGCGAACTCTATCGCGATGAAAGGTTCGAAGCGGGGAAGGCCGCCAGTTCGCTGTCGGAGCTGGTCGAGCAGATCGGGAACGATCGTGCGATGGGCGCCGTGGTGCAGAACTCGGTCTATGAGCCCGGTGTCGCCAGCGTTGCAGCGCCGATCCGCGACGTCACCAACCGCATCGTTGCAGCGATCAATATTTCCATTGTCGCGCTGTTCACCAACGATGCCGAGCTCAACGGCACGCTGAAAGATGAAGTGGTCGCGACCGCGCATGCGATTTCGCGCGATCTCGGCCGCCAGATCGATACCGGCGGCGCGCAGGCGTCACACGCCGGATAGACCAGATACCTTCCAGATTAACCGCAAGGAGATCAGCCATGGATGATGTGACCCAGCAGAAGCGCTCGTGGGACCGCCCGACCGGCGCGTCTTTCGACGACTGGATGAAGACCCGCGTCGCCCGCGTCGCGGAGCGTAACTATGACTGGAACGCGCTCAAGTTTCAGGCCGACTACGATCCCAAGTACCGCCGCGCGCAGAAGCGCTTCATTGGCACCGGCGGCACCGGCGTGGCGACGGACAAGAATGTGATCCCGTCCGAGCACTTCACGCTGTCGAACATGATCTTGCCGGTCGGCGCGGAAGGTCCAATGCACCTGCATACCGACGCCGAGGAAGTGTTTTTCGTGCTGCGCGGCAAGGTCAAGTTCATGACCGAATTGAACGGTGAACGGTTTGAGGCCGTGCTGGGCGAGCGCGACTGCATCTCCGTTCCTCCCGGTTTGTATCGCGGCGAGATCAATGTCGGCGACGAAGAAGCCGTGATCATGGTGATGATCGGTTCGCCGAAGCCGGTGACGCCGACCTATCCGCCCGAGCATCCGCTGTCCAAAGTCAAGCGGAACTGACGCTGTCGCCAGCCGGGCCGCGTTTGCCGACGCGGCCCGCGGTCTATAAATCGAATGGTGGTCCGCGCAACGAGACCGCCCTGCAGGGAGTGTGCGAGATGGCACTGAAGGGTATCGATGCCGTCGTGTTCGGCGTCGCCGACATGGCCGAGGCCAAGCGGTTTCTCGACGACTGGGGCGTCACGGAAGTTTCGGTCAGCGACGACAAGCTGGTCTATCGAACCCGCGATAACGCGCAGGTGATCGTGCGTCCGCGCGATGCCAAGGATTTGCCGCCGGCGATCGAGGATCGCAACACGGTGCGCGAAGTGGTCTGGGGCGCGGCCAACGAAAAGGAACTGGAAGAAACCCTGAGCCGGATTCGCGGGCTGCCGGGCTTCCATGTCGGCGCCGACGGAATGCCGCGCATCACCGACCCGAATGGCTTGAGTCTCGCCTTCCGCGTCAGCCAGCGCACGCCGATCGTCGTCAAGCCGACCCTGCCGAACGCGCCGGGCACGCATCAGCGCATCAACCAGCGTTCGCCGGTGCACGAGCGCGCTTATCCGATCAATATCGGTCACGTCGTGATGTTCGCCGCCGATTTCCAGGCGATGCGCGCGTTCTACACCGAGACGCTCGGCTTCCATATCAGCGACGAATATCCGGGTCACGGTGTGTTCACGCGCTGCCAGAAGGTCGGGGACCATCACAACCTGTTCATGCTGAATCGTCCGGGCAAGGCTGGCGTGAATCATGTCGCCTTCACCGTCACCGACATTCATGAACTGATCGGCGGCGGGATCGCCATGGCGAAGAAGGGTTGGAAAACGGAAATCGGTCCCGGCCGGCATCCGATCTCATCGGCCTATTTCTGGTATTTCGAAAATCCGCTGGCTCCGCCGCTCGAATACTACGCGGACGAAGACTATTGCACCGAAGACTGGAAACCGAGCACGTTCGAGCGCAAGCCCGAGCTGTTCGCGGAATGGGCAATCGCCGGTGGCATCGACGGCAAGACGCGCCGCCAGTCACCGCTCGAGGACAAGAGCGGCCGCGGTCACGCCTGAGCGCGGCTTTTCAACATCCGGGAACGCGCCATGCAGCCCGATATTCGACGCATCATTATTGTCGACGCGCATCGACGCCGCTCCGGACGCTGTCCGGTGCTGGTCCATTCGCTCGGTACCGGTGAATCGTTCGAGATCAAGCCGACGGCGGAGGGCTTTGTCGATCTCGCGTCCGGCCTCACCGTGCGCGTGGCCGCTGGCCAGATCCTGCTGCCAGAGACCCGCGAGACGATCGATATTCATATGAATGGCGACGTGACGTTCGACGGCTTCGATCACGCGAGCCGTGAATCGTTTTCGGGCCGGGCAGGCGGTGGGGCGTCGGTGACGCTCTACGATGCGGGCCGGGTCAACTATTTCCAGTATGCGGTCGTCGTCGAGGGCGATCACCTGTAAGGAACACGAGGATGGCGGGGCGGTTTGCGGGCAAACGGATCGTCATTACCGGCTCCGGCCGGGGATTGGGCTTTGCGTTCGCGGAACGCGTGGCGCGAGAGGGCGCAAGTGTTGTCATCGCCGAGATCGATGCGGCATCAGGTCAAGATGCTGCGCGCAAGCTGACAGCCCAGGGTCTCAGCGCGAGCTTTGTCGAAACCGATATTTCGTCCGAAACGTCGATGCAGGCCCTCGCAAAGCAATTGGCCGGCGGCGGCGCCGTGCACGGCGTGGTCGCCAATGCCGGCTGGGCCAACAATGTCGGCGGCAAGACCTTCGACGAGATCGCGCCCGATGTCTGGGACAGGATGATGGCAATCAATGTGCGCGGCACCTGGCTCACGGTGCGGGCGCTGGTGCCGCTGATGCAGGCTGGCGGCTCGATCGTCACGGTGTCGTCCGATACGATCTATTGGGGCGCGCCGCGGCTGCTGCACTATGTCACCAGCAAGTCGGCCATCGTCGGCATGACGCGCTCGCTGGCGCGCGAACTTGGCGACCGCAACATCCGCGTCAACTGCCTGCTGCCCGGCCTGACCTATGGCGAGGCAACCAAGGAAATCCCCGCGCAGCGCTGGAACGATTACGCGGAACGCCAGATTCTCAAGCGGCGCGCCGAGTCCGACGACATCGACGGCGTTGTCGCGTTCCTGCTCTCCGACGATTCCAAGTTCATGACCGGCCAGACGCTTGCCGTGGACGGCGGCTTCTCGCTGCATTGATGACACAACACAACGACGGATTTGTATCATGGCGGGACTGAAGATCGGCATCAACGGCGGCGGCGTCGGGGGCATGGCGGTGGCGATCGCGCTGCGCCAGTCCGGACATGATGTGACAGTGTTCGAGCAAGCGCCGTCGTTCCAGCGGGTTGGCGCGGATATCAATCTGACGCCGAATTCGGTGCGCGCGCTCGACGGCCTCGGCATTGTTCCGGCGTTGAAGCAGACCGCCGCGCGGCCTACGTATCGCATCAGCCGGACCTGGGACACCGGCGAAGAAACCTCGCGTCTGGAAATGGCCGACGCCGCAGAGCGCAGCTACGGCGCGCCGCAGCTCACCATCCATCGCGCCGATCTGCTCAACGCGTTGCGCGACCGGCTTCCGGCCGAGGTGATCAAGCTCGGGACCAAAGTCACCGGCGTCACGCCGGGCGCTGACAATGCGGTCGTGACGTTCGCCGACGGCAGCACGCAGACCTTCGACGTCGTGATCGGCGCCGACGGTATCCACTCGCCGACGCGTACGGCTCTGTTCGGGCCGGAGCATCCAACGTTCTCCGGCCTCGTCTCCTATCGCAGCGTCGTCGACCGCAACAAGCTGTCGATCCCCAATCTCGATGCCTTCACCAAATGGTGGGGTCCGACCTCGGACCTGCAGATCGTCACGTTCCCGCTCAACCGCGGCAGCGAGACCTTCGTGTTCGCGACCACGTCGCAGCCGGACTGGACCGCCGAATCCTGGACCATGCCCGGTGATGTGAACGAGCTTCGCCATGCCTATCGCAACTTCCACCCGGAGGCGCGGGCGCTTCTCGATGCCTGCACCGAGACGATGAAATCCGCGCTTTATGTGCGCGATCCGCTGCCGCAGTGGTCGGTGGGACATGTCACGTTGCTCGGCGATGCCTGCCATCCGATGACGCCGTTCATGGCGCAGGGCGCGGCGATGGCGATCGAGGATGCGGTGCTGCTCGGCCGTTCGCTGAAGGGTATCGACAAGGCCGGCGTGCCGGCCGCGCTCAAGCGCTATGAAGAGGCGCGCAAGGGCCGCACTGCGCGGGTGCAGGTCGACTCGCGCAGCAACGAATGGCTCAAGCAGGGCGGGACGGCTGACTGGGTCTACGGCTACGATTCCTGGGCGGTGCCGCTGCCGGCCTGATCAATCGGCCAACGCGTAACGGCGGCGGAGATCGTCGCAGATCGCGTCGAGCTTCGGTTCGTAGGCGGCGACCACGTCTTCGCTGCCGTTCATCTCGGCGGACCAGTCGCCGTTGTTGCCGTCGGGCCGAACCGCGACATAGTAGGCGGGAACGTCGCCGAGACGCTCGGCGATCAACAAAGCAAGGGCGGCTGCAGATTTTTGCTCGCGGGCGTCGCTGGTCATCGCCTGAACAAAACACGAGACAGCAAAAGGTTCCCGGCGCATGGCGTCTGTGCTAGACGCAGCATTGCGTCACGCGACGCCCGCGCCGGTAGCTCAGCTGGATAGAGCACCAGACTTCGAATCTGGGGGTCAGGGGTTCGAATCCCTTCCGGCGCGCCATGGCACAGTATCCTCCGGAATCCTACCAAGCTCTCCTCGGTCCGGGATATTGACAACCGCGGCGCCAATCCGTCTGCATGTGATAGATTGGACAGGATCACGGTCTGACGCCCCAGACCGGGCTTCCTGTCCCGTTTCACTGCGGAAATGCCGATCATGACCGAACGGACGACGTCGCCAAAGACCAGTTCCCGCGCACGGCGCGGCCCGCGGCGGCGGGATTCGGCCCTGACGAAGGAATCGATCCTGCGTGCGGCGACCTATGAGTTTTGCCGGAACGGTCTCGGCGGGGCGCGGGTTGAAGCGATCGCGCAGCGCGCCAAAGCCAATATGCGTCTGCTGTATGCCTATTTCGGGGACAAGAGCGGGCTTTACATCGCGGTTCTGGAGCACGTCTACACCGAGATCCGCTCGGCGGAGCAACAACTCAACCTGGATAATCTTGATCCTGCTGCCGCCATGCGTGAACTGGTGAATTTCACCTTCACGTTTTTCGGCGAGCACCCGGACTATATCGCGCTCATCAATACCGAGAACCTGCAGCGTGCGCAGAACATGCGGAAATCCCGCAAGATCGCGAAATTGACGCTGCCGCTGGTGACGAGCATCGAGGATATCTTGCGGCGCGGGTCTGCAGCAGACGTATTCCGGAAGGATATCGATCCAATCAATCTCTATATTTCGATCACGGCACTGAGTTATTTCCACGTGTCCAACCGTTACACACTGTCGGCCATGTTCGGGAAGGATCTCGGCGAGCCCGAATGGCTGAAAGGCCGCCGTGAGCATGCGCAGGAAATGATTTTTGCCTGGCTGACGACGGACGGGATGCAGAATCTCGTCAAGAAAGAAATGATCCGTCCGAAGGGCGAATCCCGCCGGAATGCCGTTCCGGATTTCGCGCGGAATAACTCGTAGATCGCGGCGGCATGCCGCGTTTTGCGTGATGTGGTCCGACATGCTGGAGAAGCGCCGTCACGATCGCCTGCCGCCGTCGCACGGCATCGCGAGGCATGTGACCGAGGTCGGGCTGCTTGCCCGGTCAGTGCTGCAGAGTGGCAGCGACGGTGTGGTCATGGCCGCGTTCCAGCGATGTTTCTATGCGGCGTTCGGCGACCACCTGATTTGCGTGGGTTCGCATACGCTCGGCTCCGGGCCACTGCATGTTCTCTGTGATCGCTGGCAGGACGATCTCGTCGGTGTCGGTCAGCCGATCGCGATTGAGGGGACCGCGCTCCGTGTCGATGGCGCTGTGCTGGCGGATTTTGAAATTGCGCCGACATGGCGGCCCGATCCGGCGCCCCGTTGGTCGCTGGCGAGCCTGACGGCCGGCTTGCAGGCGACCGATGCGATCTGGCGCATGACGTTCGGTGGCGAAGCGTTGGTGCCGGGTGAAGAACTGGTATCAGGCCGGTCTTCCCATCTGATCGCGGCGGCGCGGCCGGGAGTGGATGCGCTTGCCCGGATCGTCGGGGATGGATTGCGGGATTCCAGGCCTGACGCGACCGCTGGCGCCGACGTGATCGGGCTGATTGGTCTCGGGCCGGGGCTGACGCCATCGGGCGACGACGTCCTCCTCGGTGCTCTTGTTGCGCTGGGCGCGCTCGAATTGCCGCAGGTGCGGGACACGCTTTGGCGTCAATGCCAACCCTCCCTCGATCGCACCAATGCTATCAGCCGGGCGCATCTTGAAGCAGCGGCCGGTGGCTATGGCGCTGCGGTCTTGCACGCGGCCATTCACGCCACGATCGCTGGCCGGGTCGCGGAGCTTGATCGGGTGCTGGCGGCGGTGTCCGAGGTGGGTGAGACCTCGGGCCGCGACGCTTTCACCGGCGCGCTGGTCGCCCTGCGGACGGTGAGACGGCACGTCGCCGCTGCCGCCCGGACGCCCTGAATCGCGGCCTTCATTGCCGGAATCCCGCGGTGCGGCCGCCGGACCCTTGGCGCTGACAGCCGGAATTATCGCGCCTGTCCGAAGCCCACAGCTTTGATTTGACCAAGTAAGACGTTTCTTACTAATATTTCGTGCCGAACAAGGAGGATACGCTGGTGTCGGAGAAGCGGGAACAGACCAAGTGCCAGGCGCTGCTGACGAACGACCTGACGGTGGTGAATGTCGGGCTGGAGGGCTTCGTCAAGGATCTTCAGGATTGCGGCATCGCGGTCGTGCATGTCGACTGGTCACCCCCCGCTGGCGGAGATCCGAAAATGGCCGCGCTGCTCGCGAAACTCGGCGTGTGAGGGCAGGTCATGAAACTGATCGAGGAAGCCAACAAGAAGGCGCTTTCCATCATCCTGGAAGGTGAGCCGAAGCTGATCGACATCGTCCCGGCCAAGGACGTGCTCAAGGGATTGAAGGAGCGCATGATCCTTCATGCCGGTCCACCGATCACCTGGGACCGGATGTGTGGCCCGATGCGCGGCGCCGTTGCCGGCGCCATCGTGTTCGAGGGGTGGGCTCCGGATCTGGAAGCCGCCACCAAGCTCGCGGCCGGCGGTGGCGTCGAATTCCATCCCAATCATCATTTCGGCGCGGTCGGCCCGATGACGGGCATGACGACGCTGTCGATGCCGCTGTTCGTCGTCGAGAACACGCGCTTCGGCAATCGCGCCTACTGCGCGATCAACGAAGGTCTCGGCAAGGTGATGCGCTTCGGCGGCAACGACGCCAGCGTGCTCAAGCGCCTGGCGTGGCTGCGCGATGTGTTCGGCCCGGTTCTGGGGAAAGCCATCCGTGCCAAGGGCGGCGTCGATCTCAAGGCGATCATCGCGCGCGGCCTGTCGATGGGCGACGAGATGCACCAGCGCAATCTCGCCTGTTCGAGCATCTTCCTCCGGGAAGTCGGGCCATCGCTGGCGCGGACCTCCGACAATAACGAGATCCTTGCGGAGTGCATCGCGTTCATCGCGCAGAACGACCAGTTCTTTCTCAACATCGCCATGGCGATGGGCAAGGCGATGACCGATCCGGCCAAGGGGATTCGCGGATCGACGATCGTCACCGTGATGTCCCGCAACGGCACCGATTTCGGCGTGCGCGTCAGCGGTCTTGGCGACCGCTGGTTCACGGCGCCGGTGGAAATGCCCGAGGGTCTCTATTTCGCGGGCTTCTCGCGCAAGGATGCCAATCCGGATATGGGCGATTCCGCGATTGTCGAGACGGTCGGGCTCGGCGGATTTGCGATGGGCGCGGCCCCCGCGGTCGCCGGCTTCATCGGTGCCGGTTCGCCGTCGGCGGCGGGCGATTTCACCCGCGCCATGGGCGAGATCACCGTCGGTCAGAATCCCGAATGGACGATCCCCGCGCTCGACTTCGCCGGCGTGCCGACCGGCATCGACGTCCGGCTCGTGGTCGAAACCGGTCTCGCCCCGGTCATCAATACCGGCATCGCGCATCGTGAGCCCGGCATCGGCCAGGTCGGCGCCGGCGTGGTGCGCGCTCCGCTCGCCTGCTTCCAGCAGGCTGTCCTCGCCATTGCCGAAGATCTGGGGGTCTCATGACCGGAGTTGTCCTGAACGAAGTCCGCAAGGGCTTCTATCTCGATTCAGTCGCGTTGATGCGGTTGTCCCGCGAGATCGCGGCGATGCCCGGCGTCGTTGAAGCGGCGCTGATGATGGGGACGCCGTCGAACCTGGCGATCATGCGCAACGCCGGCCTCCTGTCCGGCGATATCAGCACGCAAGGCAGCGATCTCATTCTGGCGGTCAAGGCCGAAACCGAACAGGCGGCGCGCACGGCGCTCGACGATGCGCTCAAGGCGCTCGACAAGCCGAAGTCGCAAGCGGGCGGAAAAAGCGAATGGCGTCCGCGCAGCATCGCCTCGGCGGTGGCGGCGACGCCCGACGCCAATATCGCGCTGATCTCGGTGCCCGGTGAATTCGCCGCGGCCGAAGCGCGCAAGGCGCTCAATCGCGGTCTGCATGTGCTGATGTTCAGCGACAATGTCTCGATTGCCGACGAACTTTCGCTGAAGCAGCAGGCCCGCGAGGCCGGGCTGTTGATGATGGGGCCGGACTGCGGAACGGCGATCATCAATGGCGCGCCGCTCGCTTTCGCGAACAAACTCAAGCGCGGCAGCGTCGGCATCATCGGCGCGTCGGGAACCGGTACGCAGGAAATTTCCTGTCTGGTGTCCGAGGCGGGCGTCGGCATCTCGCATGCCATCGGCGTCGGGGGGCGCGATCTCAAGAAGGATATCGGTGGCATCACCACTTTGATGGCAATCGATGCGCTCGATGCCGATCCAGCCACCGAGCGTGTGGTGCTGGTGTCGAAGCCGCCGCATCCGGATGTAGCGAAGGCTGTCGTCGCGCGCATCGCTAGAAGTCCGAAGGCCTATACCGTCTGCTTCATCGGCGCGGCCTCGGCCGAGCTTCCGAAGAACGCCGGCTTCGCCGCGACCTTGAAGCAAGCAGCCGAACACGCGCTGGGTGGAAAGAAGATCGGAGCCGGTTTCGATCCGGCGGTTGTCGGCGCGCGCCTGTCGCGCCGGAAGGGCGCGGGGCGTATTGAGGGACTGTTCGCCGGCGGGACGCTGTGTGCCGAAGCACAGGTGGTGTTGACCGCCGGTGGACGAAAGGTCGTGTCGAACGCGCCGATTCCAGGCGTTGCGTCGCTCGACGGCAAGGACAGCGCCGGCTGCGACCGGATGATCGACCTCGGCGCCGATGAATACACGCAGGGCCGGCCGCATCCGATGATCGATCCGTCGGTGCGTGACGACGCGCTGCGGGCCGCGCTTGTCAATCCGGATATTGCCGTCGTTCTGCTTGATCTGGTGATCGGCTACGGCGCGCACTCCGATCCTGCGTCGCATCTTGCGGGCGTCGTCGACAAGCGTGCCGCAAATGCCCCGGTGCTGATCGCGTCGGTGACGGGCACCGAACTCGATCCGCAGGTGCGTTCCGCGCAGATCAAACGCTTGGAATCAGCCGGCATCATCGTTGCGCCATCGAACGAACAGGCTTGTGAACTCGCTCTTAGCGTCATCAATGCAGACGCCAAGGTGAATCGCCATGCGAACGCTTGATGAGGTTCCCCGCCGTCTGGTGATCGCGATCGGCGGAAACGCCGTTCACCCGGAGGATATCAGCGGCACCTCTGACGAGCAGAAGGTGATCGCGCAGCAGACCGCCGAGGCTTTGCTGCCGCTGGCCGAGCTCGACAATGATCTGGTGATTACGCACGGCAACGGCCCGGTGGTCGGCAAGATCATGATGCGCCAGATGCTGACCATGGATCGCATCCCGCCGATGTCGATGGACATTTGCGTGGCGCACAGCCAGGGGGGCATCGCCTATCTGCTCATGCAGGCGATGGAGAATGCGTTGCGCGAACGGGGCAATCCGCGCCATGTCGCGAGCCTGCTCACGCAGGTGGAGGTTGATCCCAACGATCCGGCCTTCACCAATCCGACCAAGTTCGTCGGGCCGTTCTTCTCCGAGGAAGAAGCGAAACGGATCGGCGCCGAGCTCAACTGGAAGATGCGCGAAGACTCCGGGCGTGGCTGGCGTCATGTGGTGCCGTCGCCGAAGCCGAAGCATATCTGCGACATCTCGCTGGTCGATGCCCTGCTCAAGCGCGGGACCATTGTCATCGCCGGTGGCGGTGGTGGCGTGCCGGTGATCCGCGGTCCGAAAGGCACCCGCACCGGCGTGCCGGCGGTGATCGACAAGGATCTCACCTCGGCGCATATGGCGAATGTTCTCGGCATCGAGGAGTTGCTGATTTTGACGGCGGTGCCGCGCGTCGCCGTGAACTTCGGAAAGCCGAACAAGAAGGAACTGGATCAGGTCTCGCTCGACGAGATCAAAGCTTATCACCGCGAGGGACATTTTCCGCCGGGCAGCATGGGTCCGAAGGTCGATGCGGCGATCCGATTCCTGGAAGGGGGCGGAAAGCGCGCGATCATCAGCCACCTCGATTGCGCGATGGCTGCTTTGCGCGGCGAAACCGGCACCCATATCGTCCACGCCACGCCAGCGGCGTCATCGTGACAGGCTACCCGCGCGCCCGATTTTGGGCGCGGGCTTCAGTTCACGGGATCGTGCCGTCCGGCAGCGTCCGGACATGCCGGGCAATCTCGCCGGCGGTGGTGATCCAGATGTCGTCGCGGCGTGCAACGATGGCCTGTAGCGCGCGCCGCAAGTGGCGCATGCGATAAGGCTGCCCCACCAGATAGGGGTGCAGCGCAATTCCCATGACGAGGGACTGCTTCCTGGATTGCAGCAGCATCTCCTCGAAATTGTCGATGATCATGTCGGCGAACTGATCGGCGGAATCCTTCCGTCCGGCGATGGAGGGAATGTCGTTGAGTTCCTGCGGATAAGGCACGGACAGAATACGCTTGCCGTTGCGCGTCGCGAACCAGATCGGCTGATCGTCCATGCACCAGTCGAGCAGATACTCATAGCCGGCCTCGGCCAGCAGATCGGGGGTGAGGGGGGATTGCGAAATCCAGGGGCCGAGCCAGCCGGTCGGCCGCTTCCCCTCGGCCTGAATGATGGTATCGGTTGATTCTTTGATGAGGTCGCGTTCTTCCGCTTCCGAGAGTTGTCCCTGCCGCTCGGAATTGGTGCGGCCGTGACCGACGATTTCACAGCCGCGCTCGCGAAACGCGTCCATCACCTCGGGGCAGTAGTGATAGATGCTGCTGTTCACCAGCACCGAAACCGGCAGCGACAACTCGTCGAACAGATCGATCAGGCGCCAGACGCCCACGCGGTTGCCGTAGTCGCGCCAGGAGAAATTCAGCACGTCCGGATGCGGGCCGCCGGGCGCCAATTCGGCTCCCAAGCCTTCGCCGAAGGCAAAATGCTCAAGGTTGAGGCCGATATAAACGGCAAGCTGCTTGTTCCCCGGCCAGACGAAGTGGGGGCGGCGGGTGATCGCGGAATAATGGTAGCGCCCATGGTGCTTCAGGAGGAGGCGAATGTCTTTCGCTGTCGCGTTGTCCACGCGCGTCCCATGAGCGGTTGTTTCACCGGTGGTCCGCGCGTTCGTCTTGTCGTTCATCGTGATTTTCCTTCGCCAGATCGTTCTGGCCGCTTGACTTTCGTATAATGTTGAAGAGACTTCTTACTTCCGTCAAGTTCGCGAACAAGCGACAGCGGAGGAATGCCGGATGTTGCCACCTGAGGGCAACACCAGCAATGGGAGGAGCGGCTGCGTGACAATGAAAAAACCGCCGAGTGGCGGAACAGTGAATTTCGTTCCCCGATGCGCACCGAGCGTGCGATGATCGCGAACGACTAAGAACGTTCACAGACAGCCAAGGGCGAGCAAGGCAAGGGCGAGCAAGGTATGTCTCTGCTTCCGGCAATTCTGACAGGACTGGCGCTTGGCAGCATGTATGGGCTGCTTGCGCTGGGCTTTCACGTCACCTTCGCGGTGTCCGGCACGGTGAACTTTTCTCAGGGCAGTTCGATGACCCTGGGTGCCGTTGTCGGATACTTTGTCCTCATTGCGTGGGGATGGCCGACCGCATTGGGCATCCCCGTGGTCCTTTTCGCCTGCGCGATCTACGGGCTGGTCATCGAGCGTTACGCCGTGCGTCCCTTCGTGGCACGCGGTTCGGACAACTGGCTGATGGCGACGGTCGCGGTCGGCATCATCGTCGACAATCTGATGCTGTTCGTGTTCGGCAAGGAGCCGCGCGGCTTCCCGTCGTCGCTCGCCGTCACGCCGATCCAGATCGTCGAAGGCGCCGGTGTTTATCCGCTGCAGCTCGTGATTCCGGTGATCGGGTTGCTGCTTGCGGCGGGTCTGCATCTGTTCACCCAGCGCACGCGTCATGGCGTGGCGATGCTGGCGGTGGTGCAGAATCCAAGTGCGGCAAAGCTGATGGGGATCGACGTCGGCCGGGTGATCGCCGTCAGCTACGCGGTGTCCGCGGTGCTGGCCGGGATCGCCGCGCTGCTGATCGCGCCGTTGTTCAACGTCTCGTCGGAGATGGGGACGCTGTTCGGCATCAAGGCCTTCGCCGCCGCCATCATCGGCGGTCTCGGCAGTGCCTGGGGCGTGATGCTGGCTGGTCTTTGCCTTGGCCTCATCGAAGTCCTGGCGACCGCCTATCTCGGGTCGGTCTACACCCAGATCATCACATTCGCGTCCGTCATCCTGATCCTGGTCGTCATGCCCTATGGGTTGCTCGGCCGTGCTGGAGTGAAAAAGGTTTGATGTCCCGCTCAACTCTCCTTGCAGGCGTCGTCGCTCTGGCGGTTGTGCTGGCCTATGCCTCGGTCGCGGACAGCTATTCGGTTTTTCTCATCGCGACGGTCGCGCTGACGTCCATCGCCTGTATCGGTCTCAACGTTCTGCTGGGCCTCGCCGGCCAGATTTCGCTTGGCCATGTCGGGTTCATGGCGATCGGCGCCTATACGACCGTGCTGCTCATGGAGCGGATGGGTTGGCCGTACTGGGCTGCCGCGGGCGCGGGAATCGTTCTCGTCAGCGTGGTCGGCGCGTTGCTGGCGATGCCGGCGCTGCGCGTCCGGGGGCCTTATCTCGCGATGGTCACCATCGCGTTCGGCTTCATCGTCGAGCACGTCGCCGTCGAATGGAAGGATCTCACCGGCGGCGGCAACGGCCTGATCATCTCGACACCGCCCAGCTTTGCCGGATTTACTCTGTCGGAGCGCAGCCTCGCCATGATCGGCGTGGTGCTGGTCGCTCTCTCCACCTGGCTGTTTGTTCGCCTGAAGAACAGCGGGTGGGGTTACGCGATGCGCGCGGCGCGCGATTCCGAGGTTGCGTCCCGGTCGGTGGGTATCGATCTCGTCAGCGTCCGGACCGTCGCATTCATGGTGTCGGCCGCGATGATGGCCATTGCCGGTGCGCTGTTCGCGCCGTTGCAGGGTTATATCAGCCCGAGTTCGTTCCCGTTCATTCAGTCGATCCTGCTGCTGTTCGCTGTCATGATCGGCGGCGCGGGTTCGGCCATCGGCCCGATCATCGGTGCTTTGCTGGTGGTGTTGTTGCCGGAGCTGCTTGCCGACCTCGCGGAATATCGGCTGCTCGTGTTCGGGCTGCTGCTGTTCGCGGTGTTGCGGATCGCGCCGGAAGGCGTGGCAGGTCTGATCGGCGCCCTGATCAGGAAGATCTTGCCACGGTCGTCGAAGCAGGCCGTCGTGGCCGGCGTCGACGCCGATCCGCAATCGCGCCTGCGGATCGCCGATAGCAATGCGCTCGATGTCAGCGATCTCTCTATTTCCTTCGGCGGCGTGAAAGCCGTCCAGCATGTTACGTTCACCGCCCAGCCGGGCCACGTCACCAGCGTGATCGGCCCGAACGGCGCCGGCAAAACCAGCGCGCTGAACCTGCTCTGTGGCTTCTACAAGCCGAGCACCGGCACGGTGAAGCTCGGATCGCGCGACCTCACCGGCATGGCGTCGCATGCGCTGGCGCGGCTCGGTGTGTCGCGAACCTTCCAGACGACCCAGTTGTTCGGGTCGTTGAGCGTTGTCGAGAATGTGCTGCTCGCGGAAACGGCGGGCAAGCTCGGCGGAATTGTCACCCCGCTGCGGAATGCCGACAGCGAGGAGTTCGCGCGGGGATTGCTGCGGTTCGCCGGCGTGGAAGGCGGTCTCGATCGTCAGGCGGATTCCCTTCCGCATGGCGAGAAACGACTGGTCGAGATCGCCCGCTCGCTGGCGTTGCGACCCAAGGTGTTGTTGCTCGACGAGCCCGCCGCGGGTCTCTCGAAGGGAGACAAACAGAGGCTGGCGGCGTTGTTGCGCCGGATCGCCGAACTCGGCATCGCCGTTATCATCGTCGAGCACGACATGCCGATGATCATGGCGTTGAGCGACCACATCGTGGTGCTCGACGGTGGCAAACGCATTGCCGTCGGCGATCCCGCGACCATTCGCAACGATCCGCTGGTGCGCAAGGCGTATCTCGGTGACGTCGCCGTCGGCGAGAAGGTCCGCGTATCGCGCGAGGTCAAGCAGGATGCCATCCTCGAGATCAAGGGGCTCGGCGCGTTCTACGGGCTGTCGCAATCCCTCACGGACATCAACG
The DNA here is from genome assembly GCA_019635575.1 of Pseudolabrys sp. Lineage (GTDB taxonomy): Bacteria > Pseudomonadota > Alphaproteobacteria > Rhizobiales > Xanthobacteraceae > Pseudolabrys. The sequence goes on from JAHBZF010000017.1 coordinate 40,912, forward strand.
TCGTGGTGGCGAACGGCGAAGCGGTCGCCGTGCTCGGTGCCAACGGCGCCGGCAAGACGACACTGATGCGCTCCATTGCCGGCCTGACGCCACCGCGGGTGAAGGGCGAGATCAGGCTTTCCGGCAACCGCATAGACAACATTCCGGCGCATCAGCGCGCTCGCGCGGGCGTGGTGCTGGTGCCGGAAGGCCGTCAGGTGTTTCCGGAGTTGACGGTGCGGCAGAATCTCGAAATCGGCGCCTATGCGCGCAAGGACGCCGACCTCGAGAAGAACGTTGAAGCCATGTTCCTGCGTTTCCCGAAGCTCAGGGAGCGTAGCGCCCAGCGAGCCGGTCTGTTGTCCGGCGGCGAACAGCAGATGCTGGCCGTCGCACGCGGTCTGCTGACAGGTCCGCGCGTGCTGATGCTGGACGAGCCGTCGCTCGGTCTTGCGCCGCTGGTGGTCGATGAGCTGTTCGCCTCCTTCGAGGCGTTGCGCGCCGAGGGCATGACGCTGATGGTGGTCGATCAGATGGCCGGGCAGGCGCTGGCGCTGGCCGACAGAGCCTATCTGCTGGAGACAGGCGCTATCGTGAAGAGCGGGACTGCTTCCGCCATCGCGAAAGACCCGTCGCTCGAAGCGGCTTATCTCGGCGGCGAAACTCCGGGCGCATAGCGGACCCGGCAATATCCTGGGCTTGGCGATTGAGGTCGCGCGGTTATATTGAGGTCGCGCGATTATGAAGTGGCGCGACCAGGGATAGCAGCATGCAAACCATCGCCGGCGATCAGCATCAGGATATTCGTGAAGCGGTGCGGGCGCTGTGCGCGGAATTTCCGGCCGAATACCATCGCAAGGTCGATGAGCAGCGCGGCTACCCGGAAGAATTCGTCGATGCGCTGACTAAGGCCGGCTGGATGGCGGCGCTGATCCCCGAGGAGTACGGCGGCTCCGGCCTCGGTCTCACCGAGGCGTCGATCATCATGGAGGAGATCAACCGGGCCGGCGGCAATTCCGGTGCCTGCCACGGGCAGATGTACAACATGAATACGCTGATCCGGCACGGTTCGGAGGAGCAGCGCAAGCACTATCTGCCGAAGATCGCCACGGGAGAACTGCGGTTGCAGTCCATGGGCGTCACTGAGCCGACCACCGGCACCGATACGACCAAGATCAAGACCACGGCGGTGAAGAAGGGTGACCGCTACGTCATCAATGGCCAGAAGGTCTGGATCTCGCGGATCCAGCATTCCGACTTGATGATTCTGCTGGCACGCACGACGCCGCTCGATCAGGTGAAGAAGAAGTCGGAAGGGCTGTCGATCTTCCTGGTCGATCTGAAAGAAGCGATCGGCAAGGGCATGACCGTGCGGCCG